>CAXSDZ010000013.1:0-33029 GCA_964235505.1 uncultured Chthoniobacteraceae bacterium | reverse complement strand
CGATTTCCACGCAATACAACCAGACGAGCGTGCTGCGCACGATCGAGCTGATCCTCGGCTTGCCGCCGATGAACCTGCTCGACGCGACCGCGACGCCGATGCGCGAGTGCTTCACCGATGCGCCGGACCTCGCGCCCTTTGTCGCCGTGCCGAACCAACACCCGCTCGACGAGCTCAATCCCGAGGCAAAAAAGGTCGCCAGCGCGCAACTCCGCAAAGACGCCGAAGCATCCGCCGCGCTGCCGCTGGATGAGCCGGACAAGTGCGACGAGGACACGCTCAACCGCATCCTTTGGCGGGCGATGCGCGGCACGCGGGTGCCGTATCCCGAGTGGGCGGTGGCGCGCGTGGAGGATGACGACGATTAGAGCGGCTTCAACGAAGCGGTAGCCGCGCGCAGCTTCCTTCGTTTTTTTTCCTTCATCCTCATCTTCATCAGAGAAAGATGAGGATGAAGAAAAAGACGAAGGGCAGAACGGCTTCGCCTACAGATAAACCGCTCCAAGCCGGGGCAGTTCAGAGCGGGTCGCGCTCTGGTGCGTTTCCAGGGGAGCACCGCTCACTGCCCGAGTCGCGGAGCGACGGCAAGAGAATAGCCCGGCACTTCAGTGCTGGGTTCCGACATGCAGAGCCGGTGTGCGAGTCGCGGAGCGACGAAAGCAAGGCCGCGATTTCTTTCGTCGCTTCGCGACTCTCCGCTGCTCGCACATCGACCCAGCACTGAAGTGCTGGGCTACTTTCTGGCCGTCGCTCCGCGACTCCGGGCGGCGTGGGCGCGACGTTTCAGGCGGATTCTCTTCAGCTCCAGGTCACATCCGGGCGGCGGACGAAGTCGAGCGCTTCGCGCACGCTCACGCCGCGCTCGGCGATGGCAGCGCACTCCTGCCGGTGGCGTTCCCAGCGCGCGAGATCCGCGGCGGGCGGCTGGTAGCGAGCGCGATGCGGCACCTGTTGGCCGACGAGCATCGCGAAGTAACCTTCCATCCCAAAGTTGCTGGATGGCCGCAGCATCACCGTTTCACTGAGCGGTGTCGGCCCGTTTTCCTGATAGAAATCCACGAGCGGTTGCGCGCTGCCAAGCGTCGTTTCCGCGTGGCACATCTGCCAGAAAGGCGTGTCGAGGCGGGTGTTGAACTTGTAGTGAAGCGCGATGAAATCGCGGATCTCATCCCACGAGCTGCCGAGGAAACGATTGCACATGTCCGCCATGCCGGGCGTCAGCTCCAGCGAACCTTCGAAGAGGCAATCCGCCAGCGTGCGGCACTGCGTGAGGATGGCGCTGATCGCGGTGGCTTCCAGCGGCTCCACGAATCCCGACGCATTGCCGACGGCGAAGACATTGCCGACCCACGTGCGCCGGTAGCGGCCCGTGCGGAACTTCACCACGCGCGGCACATTCGCGATCTGCGGGTTCTTGCGCATGAGCTCGGCGAGCGCCGCATCATCGGAAAGGAAGCGCGATGAATACACGTAACCGCGATTGATCCACCCCTCGTGCTCGATTTGCCAGCACCAGCCCGCGTCCATCGTCTCGCACGTGGTGTAGGGGAGGATCGGCTCGCTCGTGCGCGGCCAGCCACCGATCACCGCGCGGTCGCAGAACAGCGTGTGATCATAGGACTCGAACGGCTCTTCCAGCGCGCGGCCGAGCAGCTCGGAGCGGAAGCCGGACGCATCGATGAAGAAGTCCGCGCGCAGGCGTTTGCCGGACTCCAGCACGAGCGCTTCGATCCCTTGGCCGCCGCGCTCCACGCCGCGGACGGTGCCGTCCACGATCGTCGCGCCGAGCGCGTGGCACTGCGTCTCGAGGTAGGCGACGAGCTGTTGATTCTCCACGTGGAATGCGACGTGCCGGTGCTGGGCGAAATCCGGCAGCCCATCCGGCCGGCGCGGGAACGCCTTGCCGCGCAACATCAGCGCGCTCCACACGTCGAGGTTGTCCACGCTCTCGCTGGCGTAGAATCCGTTGCGCTTTGGCAGGTCATCCCAGCGGAGATTGAACTGGTCGGAAAACGCGTAGAAAAACTGCGGGCGCGGCCCCCACAGGAAGCGGATGCCGAGCTTCCAGGTCGGCTGCGCCTGCGCATAAAACGCCCCGGGATTCATCCGCAGCTCGCGGAACATGACCTTCGGAAAGCCGACGGTCGTCCCTTCTCCCACGCCGATGATCCCGATGTCCGGGCTGCGCACGACGGTGACGGCGATCTGCGGGAGGCGGCGGCGCAGAGTGAGCGCGGCGATGAGGCCGGCGCTGCCGCCGCCGAGCACGATGACTTGTTTAACCATGGCGATGCGAATCGGGGGAGCTTCGGGGGAAGTGATGGGGCTTTAACGTCTCGGCGCGCAGCGGTCAATCGGTGCGGCGCCACAGTGCGCCCAGCGGTGGGAGAAGGGCGATCGTGTGTCTGCCTCGCCGCGCGCGCCGGCTCACTCGCACCGCTTTACGCCGCGGATCAGCGGGACCACGACGCCCCACGCGATGGCCACGTGCAGCACCGCGAGCAGGCTGAAATAAGGGAGTCCAAACGGACCGCTCGCCGGCGCCCCGAAGCGGTCTTTGATCCAGCCCGCGAGCAGCGGACCGCATGAGCCGATCAAGCCCACGATGGACCAATGCACGCCCATGGCCAGCGTGCGCCCGCGGGGCTGGGTGAGCGCCTGCGTGAAACGCGCCTGGCAGATCCACGTGCCGCCGTAAAGGCCGCCAATGGCGAGCGACGCCGCGCACATCAGCACGACCGGCTGCGGCACCGGCGCCGCGCCTGGCAGCGAGAGATGGGTGTCCTTTACAAAAAGCCACGCCAGCATGCAGAGCGGCCCCGCGCCGGTGAGCAGCAGCAGCACGCGGCGCACGCCCCACGCATCGATCCACCGCCCGATCGGCCCCAGCCAGAGCACCGCGCCGAGCGCCGACGCGACAAAGACGGACGCCGCCTGCGCATACGATGCGCCGAAGCTTTCCTTCAGATAGACCATCGAGAAAAAGCCGGGCAAACCCATCGTGTAGCCGAGCATCGCCTGCGCGCCCGCCCACACGCCCATGGCTAGGGTCAGCCGCCGGAAGCAGCGGTCGCGCAGGGGCGCGGCGATCCGCTGCCACACGCTGCCGCCGGAGATCGCATGCACCGGCGCGGGCTCCGGCACCCGGCTATGCACGACGATATCCGCGACGCCGAAGACCGCCGCCGCACCGAAGACGATTTGAAACCCAAGAAACGGATGCGCCGGACCGGAGAAAGCATCGAGCACAAATCCGAACGCCATCGCCGCAAGCGTCACCGAGACAGAAAGCAGGCGATGCCGCGCGCCCCAGAAGCGGCCAGCGCGCTCGGGCGGGACGAGGTCGGCCATCCAGCTCTGCCACGGCGCGGTGCCGGCCTGCCCGAGCACATTGCTCAGCGCCAGAGCGGCGATGATGATCGCCGGCCACCACTCGCGCCGGTCCGGCAGTGCGATCGGCAGCAGCGCGGGCACCGCCCACAGGCAGCGGTGCGGGATCGACACCGCGACCCAGAAAGTCTTGCGCCGCGCGAGCCGCTCCACGAGCAGCGCGGAGGGGATCTGCGCCAGCATCGCGAGCTGCCATGCCGCGGACAGCAGCCCGAGCTGAAACCCGCTCGCCTGCACCGCCTGCATCAGCAGCGGCAGCGGCATTCCGAGCGGCACGGAGAGCCACACCATCCCCAGGAATCCCGCTGCAATGTTCAGCCGCATCGCCCGCTCGACCCGCTACGCGCTGAGCGACGCCGTCGAGGCGGGCGCGGGCTGGATTTCAGCGGGTCGGGTCATGGCAAGTGCAACGCGGATCGGCAGGAAAAAGGCCGCGCACTTTAGGCGCACCGCGCAAGATGGAAAGGCTGGCTGAGGCTCGCGACCTCCGCGGCTCGGAGCACACTTCGATGGGGCACGCTCTCTTCTTGCGCGTTGGACACCGTCTCTTCGCCCGAGCTCCTCCTTCGCGCGCTGTCATCCGACCGAAGCTCCGGCCTTTGATGTTGCCTGATGGAAAGCGTCGCCCGGAGCGGAGTGGAGGGATCGGGCCGAAGGCGGCGGAGCTTTTCACGAGGTAAAGCCACAACGAGCAGCCACTTTTTCGTTCGCCGATGAGGCTGCTCCGCGGCCAGGTCGCGTGGTTTTCTGCTGGTTTCGATTTAAGCGCGGAGCCGCTGCGGATAGCGTCCCGGGGAATGTTCGACACCGCGCTTCGTGAACTGCTGCCTTTGCTCCAGCCGGTTGGCTTCATCTGGATCGGCCTGGTGGGTCTGGCAATCCTGCTGTGGCGGCGTGGGGAGCGAGCGCTCTGCCGTGCGGCGGCTGCGCTTGCGCTTGCGCTGTTTGCCGCGGGCGGCACCGCGCTTCCGGGCGCGCTGCTCGGCAGGCTGGAGCGGCCGTTTCTCGCGGTGAAAACCGCAGAGTTCCCGGCTGCGGACGCCGTGGTGCTGCTCGGCGGCGGGGCGGCTCCGGCGCTGCGGGAGGCGAGCGGATTTCACCTCACCATCGCGGGGGATCGCATCCTCGCCGCGCTCGATCTGATGCGCCGCGGCAAAGCGCCGACCCTGGTGCTCGGCGGCGCGGCGGTGGAGATCGGCGGGCGGGCGCGCGCGGAATCGGAGGCAGTGCGCGACTGGATGCTTTCGCTGCCGCAGGCGGTGCCCGGCGGGCCGGACGCCATCGTGGCGCTGCCCCGCTGCCGCGACACGCACGAGGAAGCGTTGCGCGTGCGCGAGCTGGCGCGCGAGCGAGGCTGGCGGCGCATCCTGCTGGTCAGCTCCGCATGGCATTTGCGCCGTGCGACAGCCACCTTCCGCGCTGCCGGGCTGGAGGTGATCCCGGCACCCTGCAATTTCCTCGCTGAGGCCGATGCGCAGCGCGGCGTCTTCGGCTTCTCGATCCCGAATCAAGCGCGCCTGGAGCTCTTCGCCCTTTGGCTGCACGAGCAGGTCGGCTGGCTGGAATACCAACGCCGCGGCTGGCTCACTGCGGAGTCCGCAGATCCCGAGTCACCACCGGAGCGACCGTGAGCCGGGTCACATCTTCTGCTTCAGCAGCCGGTCGAAGAGCTGATACATCTCCTCGCGCACCTCGCCTTCTTCGCCCAGCGCGCGCTGGAAATAGTCGTAGCGCAAGGTCGGGCGCACTTGCGCGAGATCGGCCTGGGTCACGGTGCGGATGCCGGCCACAAAGGTTTGAAACGCGCGGACGCGGTCCGGCTTTGCCAAGCCGCGGCGGGTGAGGATAGCGTCGAGGTCGCGCACGTTGCGGGCAATCGACGGAGTGGAGTAAGTGGCGCCGGTCATCGGCGTGTTCGCATTCATGTCGCCGATCAGCCGCGCGAGGTCGCGCGTGACTCCGGTGACGCGATCGACCGCCGCGTGCTCGGCTTGAAACGTCGGCCAATGGACCGGCTGCCACTGTTTCACGCTGTCCAGCCGGTAGCCGAAGCGCCGCACGCTGCCCTGCCCGGGATCGCCGAGCTCCTTGAACCGCCGCTGCATAAGATACGTGGCGATGCCGATGACCCTGCCGCTCGCGACGTGGATGATTGGGCTGCCGCTATTCCCCGGCACGAACTCGGCGGATACTTCCACGCGGTCCGGCCCGAGCCCGAGCAGCTTGCCGGTGAGCGGCTGGATCACCCGCGCGCCTTCGCTGTTTCCGAGCACCACGATGTCGTCGCCTATGCGCGCTTCCTTTTCCACATTCTCCATCGCCACGAGCGGGCGCGCCTCGGTGCCGGGCGCCAGCGCAAAGCGCATGATGTCGTGGCCCACGGCGGCCGTCATCGCGCCGGCTGCGACTGGCGTGCGGTCGAGCCGCGTGAGATGCACCGTGGGCATGCCGGCGACCACATGCTGGTTTGTGAGCAGGAAAGTGCCGTCCTTCATCTGGCACATGAAGCCGCTCCCCGCGCCCGGCCCGGACTCGATGAAGACGAGGCTGCCGCGGAAATCCTGCACGATGCGGCCGGTGTCCGGCGCGGGTGAAAACGCAGGGGCCGGCAGCGTGGCAGCGAGGGTGGGCGCGGCAGGCGGCAGCGGCTCGGCTGCCGCCGGGACTGGTGTGCCGACGAGTCGCGCCCAGGCGTCCGCATTTTCCGGCGGGCCGGTCCTGGCCATTTGGAATGTGCCAAAGCCGAGCGTCCGCGCGCTGCGAAAGCGCACCGATCCACGGATGGCATCGAGCTCCGCGCCTGCTTTTGGCGAGGGACTCTCGGAGAACTGCAACCGCGCTCGCACTGCCTGCCCCGCCGTGCGCCACGTGGCGGAAAGCACCGTCACCTCGCGCCCGGCAGGCGCCTTGCAGCGAAAGCCGGCGGTTTCCAGCGTCGCGCCGCCCTCCGCGATGGAGGTCGCCACGCCGGAGGCTGGGCTCAATCCGGCCTCTTCCAGCGCGATGCGCATCTCCGCGGTTTCCGTCGCTGCCATGGCATCGAGCGCCGATGGGAGCGGCTTTGCGGGGAGCGGCGGCAGGCGCGCAATTGTCAGCCGCCCGCCTTCACCGCCCTCGCCGATGAAGACCACGCCCGCGCCTAGCTTTTCCGGCGTTGCCTGCACTTTCCACTCTCCCGGCAGCACAAACGAAACGCCTTCCGCCTGGTAAGCCTTCGGCTCCGCTCCCGCCGCGACTGCGACAAAAGCAAGCGCTGCCACGAGCTGAAGCATCCGGGGAGAAACACGCATGGCGACCTATGTCGGAGAGGAGCGCCGGGCTGTAAAGGGCGAGCTGCACGGCGTGCCCACGTCGCCAGCGATATGTCCACGCCGTGCCCATATCGCGTGAACATGTCCGCGAAATCGCATTTTATGGACACATCCGTCCTTTTTCACTCACCCCGGCAGCGGCTCCGGCGTGAGCAATCGATAAAGCCGCTGGTTCACGAAGAGGATTTCCTTGCCCACCTTCACACTCACGAGCACACCCGCCGCCTCCAGCGCGCGGAGGAGCCGTGTGGCAGCGAGGCGCGCCGCGATTCCGGCCTCTTCCACCATGCCGCTGGATCTCGTGTGGTCTCGGCAACTTCACTTCGTTGCTGCGACCGCGTTTTAGGAGTGCTTCACCCGGACGGCGGCTGGTCGGTGGTTAAGAGCCGAAAGAGCCGGTGATTCACGAACAAAATCTCCGTGCCGACTTTCAAGCTGGTCAACACCCCCGCGGTTTCAAGGGCACGCAGGTATCGCGTCGCGGCAAGCCGCTGGGCGATGCCAGCCGCTTCCACCATGCGAATTTTGCAATATGGCTGCTGAAAGATCAGCTCAACCAAGTCTTTGGCGGCAGCAGGTCGCGGCAGTTTCGCTCGGGCGATAGCCAGCGTCTCATCGAGCAGGTCGGCGATGGTCTGCACCTTTTCTGCCGTGGCGCGCGCGGTGATTTCCACTGCTTCCAAGAGGTAGAGCACCCACGGCTCCCACTCGCCCCGCTCTGTCACCCCACGCAGCAGCCGGTAATAGGCGTTCTTCCGCTCGATGATGAAGCGGGACACAAACAGGATCGGCAATTCCAGAAGTCCGCGGAAGAGCAGATAGAGAATGAGCAGCACGCGCCCCGTGCGGCCATTCCCGTCGTAAAATGGGTGGATCGCCTCAAACTGGTAATGCATGAGTGCCATGCGGATGAGCGGATCCAACTCGTTCTCGTCTCCATGGCAGAAGTGCTCCAGGGCCGCGAGTTTGTCGCGGATCACCACCTCGCCTTCTGGGGGTGTGTAAATGACCTCGCCAGTCGCAGGATTCATGATGCGCGTGCCCGACTGCGTTCGGACGTGGCCGGTCGTTTCCTTGATGCAGGCGGCAATCTCGATGAATAGATTCGTCGAAAAGACGGGCCGCTCCCGCAGCTTTTCAGCCCCGCGCCAGAGCGCTTCGCGGTAGTGGAGAACCTCCTTAGTATGAGGGGAAAGGCCAAGCTCACCCAGCGCGAGGCCGCGGCAGAGTTCGTCGTTGGTGGTGAAGATGTTCTCGATCTCGGAACTGGCCTTCGCCTCCAGCAGCGCTACCGTATTCAGCAGGATGTCTGGATTCGGAAGCGTCCGTGTGCGCCCTTTCAACTCAGCCAGTGCCCGACTGGCTCGCGTTACCGCTTTGAGCACCGGCACCGTCTCTATGTTCGAGATCGGCGGCAGGTCAGGGAGGCTGTTGAAGGGCTGATCCGAACGGTAGAACATGAGCACTGGCTACCTATCTCGCCCTTTGAATGCATCAAAGTCTTGAAAAAAGATGTGTTTGGATGCCCGAATGTATCTTCGGGATACATAACCCAAGCGGTTGGGTTATGCGGCGCTCAAATATGGATCGCCAGCCCGTGCGCCTGGCCGGCGGCTTCATGGACCATCTCTGAAAGGGTCGGGTGAGCGTGGATGGTGCCTTCGATCTCGTCGATCGTCGCCTCCAGCGTCATCGCGAGGCCGAGCTCGGCGATCAGTTCTGTAGCCTCCGCGCCGATGATGTGCGCGCCGAGGATTTCGCCGTGCGGCTCGCCGAGGATCAGCTTCACAAAACCCTCGCTCTCGCCCACGGCGCGCGCCTTGCCGCTGGCCAAGTAGGGGAATTTGCCGACCTTGTATTTCAGCCCCTTTTCCTTCGCAAACCGCTCGGTCACGCCGACGCTCGCCACCTGCGGCTGGCAATACGTGCAGCCGGGGAAATTCTGCACCTTCTTCGGAGTGAAGCCGGGCTGGAACATCCCGTTCACCGCCTGGATCGCCTCCCAGCTCGCCACGTGCGCCAGCCACGGCGGCCCGATGATGTCGCCCGCGGCATACACGCCGGGCACGCTCGTCTCGTAGCGGTCGTTGGTCTTGATCCAACCGCGCTCCGTCAGCTCGATCTTCGCATTTCCCTCCGGCATCAGCGGCGCCACGCCGATCGCCACGAGGCACGTGTCCGCCTCCAGCACCTGCTCCGCGCCGCCCGCGGCGGGCTGCACCGTGATCTTCACCCCTTTGTCCGTCGCCTCGGTCTTCGTCGTTTTGTGCCCGAGCAGGAACTTGATCCCCGCTTTCTGAAACGACTTTTCCAGCGTCGTCGAGACCTCGGTGTCCTCCACCGGCAGCAGGTTCGGCATCATCTCCACCATCGTCACCTTCGTCCCGAAGGCGTTGTAGAAATACGCAAACTCCACCCCGATCGCCCCCGCGCCGATGATGATCATCGACTTCGGCTGCGGGTCCAAAATCATCGCCTCCTTCGAGGAGATCACCGTTTTCCCATTGAAGGCAAACCCCGGCATCGGCCGCGCGACCGCCCCCGTGCAGACCAGGATCTTCGGCGCGGAATGCGTCTCCGACTTCCCATCCGCGCCCTTCACCGTCACCTGCCCCGGCTTGTCGATCGACCCCTCGCCGCGCAGCATCTCCACCTTGTTCTTCTTGAAAAGATACGTCTCGATCCCCTTCGCCCCCGCGTCCGACACCCCGCGCGACCGCGCGATGATCTTGCTCCAATCGAACGACAATCCATCGAGCTTGAAGCCAAACTCCCCGGCGTGCTGCGTCATCGTCCGGTAAAGCTCCGCGTTCCTCAACAGCGCCTTGGTTGGAATGCATCCCCAATTATTGCAAGTCCCTCCCGCCCGCTCGCGCTCCACGCAGGCCACCTTCTTGCCGAGCTGCCCCGCCCGGATTGCAGCCACATACCCAGCAGGCCCACCGCCGATGACGATAAGATCGTAATTCATAATTCGTGTGCGAAAATGTTGCCATCTGCTGGGTGGAGTCAAACCTAGAGCAAAATGCCCATGAGCGATTCTGCAGAAGGAAAGTCACGTTTCGCGAAAAGCTTCTGAGAAGAGCGCCGTGTGAGAGGTCAAGCTGCTCGGGCCGATGGTGAACCTTGGAGTGCCATCGGAGATCGTCCCATCGAAAATGAAGTATCGGCCCGGTAAACGGGCGAGAATGTAGGTGCTGAGATCCTGGTCGGGTGCCGGCATCTCAGAAGCGTTCAATAGAATTTCACCCAGCTTGCGCAAGTTAGCCGGGAATAGCTCCGGCAGCGACACCTCCACCATCCACAGATGCTCAGGAAGGAAAGCTTCCATCCCTTGGCAAGTCTGCGCCGCTTCACGCTGCCCTTCCCAATCTTCAGCGGCTCGCAAATGCTTAAGATATTCTGCCCTTGTCAGTGCTACGGCTCGCAACACAACCTGCTGCGCTTCAACGTAGCGCATAAAGCGCCGCAACCACGGGTTGCCGGATGGCACGATGCTTTTGCGAACTGAATAGAGAAAATTAACGGCAATAGCTTCGGCTTCTACTCCGCTGAAGCAGGTGCTCTTGCGGTAAAGGCTGACCACGTATTGAGCTTGTTCCGGCGTCACATAGAGACGCGGGATGCAATAGTTGGAGCCGAAGTTATCGTCGTGACCGACAAAGCTGCTCAGCCACGACTCACTCGGAATGTAGCGAGTCTCTTCTCCGACGTGAAAGTAGGCGCTATCCGCATTAGGCACCCACAAGTCACGATTGAAGGTGTGACCAAAAAACGGAATGATATGATGGCCGGTGGCCTGCGGACCTGTGAGCTTGAAACCAAGCAGCGCTCCAGCGCCAGATTCGATTCCTGCGTATAGAAACTTTTGGTAGACCAATCCGGTTCGCTCTTCCTCAGAAAGAGTTGTGTAATCGATGTCCAGATAACCGATGCCAAAGTGCTCCAGCACTGCGCGCATCTGTTTCACCTCCAAACCTTGACTGGGGTCGAATGGTCCCGTTGCAGATTCTGCCGCGCTGTTGATAGCTGAAAACGACACGTTTTCATCCGGCACGTGCAACGCGCACAGAGAGCGCAGAGCAACTTGAGCACAGGCTTTATTCAAGCCGTTTTGCTGGCAGTATAGCACGCCAGGCACCGCAAAAGTGTGCCCGCACACATTCGTGTCGAACATTCGACCAGCGGGAATATAGGTGTGTTCGTAAGGATTCCGGCGAGTGACAGCTTCAAACACGTGCCATTGGGACTTCCCCAAACTGTGGACGACATCCTGCTTGAGGATTGCGTAGCCAAGAAACGCCTTCGGGTTGGCAGAAGCTAAATCTTTAGGGCTCTCCAATCGCTCTGACCAGAAGGTGACCCGCTTCAACTCGCCAGGCTTATAGTCAGAATAAAGATCCGTCAGATTTCGATTCTCGTCCTCCACCAGCCCGACTGGGGAAATTTCCTCCATGCATATGCTCTGCATCCCCAATGAGCGAGCTTGAGAAAACAGACGCCGAATCGGCATGTGACCCGGGAAATGGGTCTCAATGAACTCAAAGCTGGAAAAAGGTGACTCAACGTGAAGCAACTCCACCGACTTGCCTCCCGCCGTCCTTGCCTGAACTGCCATGCGGATCGCCTTGGACGTTGAAGGCGCTTCCTTTATTTGAAACGCAGAGTGCTTTTGGCCGTCTTTTCACGCGCTGCTACAACCTTGGCAAGAAACCTAGGCACATCTTTGCTCGACCGAATGGAGACTTTGACCTCGGATGCCTCGTTGCCAAAAACTTTGGCCATCGCTGCCGCGAGCTTTGGGCTGGCGTATGTCACAGGAGTCGTGGGCATGAGGAAAGAGAATCGCAGGCGTGTTTATCTGTAGCAAGCAACATACACACCAGCTTTATTTGTTCACTCATTCATTTGAGTGATCGTTCCATGCCGGTAAACGCGCGCAGAAGATATGGTCCTCTCTCACATCTGCGGAAGCACAAGGCGGAAGCCGTTTTCAGCACTTGGCAGTGCCCCATTATTCAGTGCTTTCCGTTACCCGTTATACGCATTCTCTCCATGCTCGGAGAGGTCGAGACCGGCGTGCTCGCTTTCGGCGGGGACGCGGAGGCCGAGCGTAGCGTCGATGAGCTTTAGCAGAACAAAGGTGACGCCCGCACCGAGGGCAGCGGTGAAGAGGACCGCTTTGAGCTGGTTGAGAAATTGCGGGACGCCACCGGCGAGCGAAAGGGCGCTGGCACCATCGGGCTTGAAGGTCGTGGCGATGGCGGGATTCACCTCCGCACTGGCGAGGAAGCCGAGCATGAGCATGCCGACGATCGAGCCGACGCAGTGGACGCCGAAGACATCCAGCGAGTCGTCGTAGCCGAGGCGGGCTTTCAGCTTAGTCACAGCGAAGTAGCACGCCAGCCCGGCGGCGAGGCCGATGCAGACTGCGGATGGCACAGTTACAAAGCCCGAAGCGGGTGTGATGGTAGCGAGGCCCGCGACCATCCCGGAAGCCGCGCCGAGCACGCTCGGTTTCCCTTTTTCAAACCACTCGGCAAAGGCCCAGCTCAGCCCGCCCGCCGCGCCGGCGAAGTGCGTGGCGGCAAAGGTGCTCGTGGCGAGAGCGCCAGAGTTCAATGCACTGCCGGCATTGAAGCCGAACCAGCCAACCCAAAGCAAACCCGTGCCGATCAGCGACAGGACGACATTGTGCGGCGGCATCGCTTCGTGGGGAAAGCCGCGGCGCTTCCCAAGGACAAGCGCGCAGACGAGCGCGCTCGCGCCGGAAGAGATATGCACCACGGTGCCGCCGGCGAAATCGAGCACTGGCAGCCTGCCTCCGAGCGCCCAGTTGAAGTAGCCGCCTTTGCCCCAGACCATGTGGCAGAGCGGGCAATACACGAGCAGGAACCAGCCGGTGACGAGTGCCAAGAAGGCGGAGAATTTCATCCGCTCGGCGAAGGCGCCGGTGATAAGCGCCGGGGTGATGATGGCAAACATCATCTGGAAAAGCATGAAGGTCTGGTGCGGCACGGTCGCGGCGTAGTCGGGGTTTGGCGCGGCGCCGACGCCTCTCAAAAACAGGTGCTGCGTCCAAGAGCCGATGACCGCATTTCCCTCTCCGAAGCAGAGCGAATAGCCGCACACAAACCACAAGATGCTCACGAAACTCATGAGAAACATGCTCTGCATCATGGTTGCGAGGACGTTCTTGGTGCGCACCAGGCCGCCGTAGAAAAGCGCGAGGCCCGGGCCGGTCATCAGCAGCACCAGTGCGGTGGAGATGAGCATCCAGGCATTATCGCCGCGGTCGATTGTGGGCGGCGCAGCAGCAGCTGCAACGTCGGCACTGACACTCAGAGTCGAAGCAAGTAAACCCAAGGCAATGACAGTGAGGAGACGGAGGGGAGGCGTTTTCACGTTGAAGGGAAAGAGGTGCGGAAAACAGCAAACGGTGGCGGTGCTGTAAAGGGCTCTTTCATGCAACTCATGAACTGGTTTCATCGGCGTGGCGACTGGCGTCCACAATGCGGAGACAACTGAGCAAGTCCTCTGCACCCCTGAGGCGCGAACTTCCTCGCATCGCCATGGATAAACGCCGTCTTCTCTTTCGCGTCGCCCCGATCGCCATCGCCGCGCTCATCGTGGTCATGCGCTTTTTCTCCGCAGAAAAGGTGACGACGGAAACCGGCCACACCGCTCGGGTGGCACTCTCGCCCGGCCAGGAGGAAACGCTCGGATTGCAGAGCTATCAACAGGTCCTCTCGGAATCTCAAACCATCGATACGGGGCCGGAATACGACACCGTCCGGCGCGTGGCGCAGCGGCTGGCCGGCGGCACCGGTGATGCCGGGCAGACTTTTCACTGGCAGGTGTCGCTGGTGCGCGACAATCAGGTAAATGCCTTCTGCCTGCCAGGCGGGAAGATCGTCGTCTTCACTGGCATCCTGCCGGTGGCGCGCTCGGAGGCGGGGCTTGCGACCGTGATGGGTCACGAGATGGCGCACGCCGTGGCGCGCCATGGGAGCCAGCGCCTTTTCCAGCAGCAGGCGACGCAGACGCTGATGCAAGGCGTGCAGGTTTCCTTCGGCGACATGAGCTACGAAAATCAACGCTGGATCATGGGGGTAATTGGTGCCGGTGCGCGCTACGGATTTCTGATGCCGTTCGGGCGCGATCACGAAAGCGAAGCAGATCACCTCGGCCTGCTCTACATGGCCCGCGCTGGCTACGATCCGCGCGAGGCGGTCGCCTTTTGGCAGCGGATGGAGGAGGAAAGCAGCGGGCGCGGGCAGCCGCCGGAATTTATGTCCACGCATCCCAGCCATGGCACCCGTGTGGCGCAGCTTCAGGAGCTGATGCCGAAGGCGGTAGCAGAGTTCGAGCGGAGCAGCGGGCGCGCAGGTCGATAAGCTTGGGTCGATTGAGCGACGATCGGCGGTGGCTTGGGCAAGACTGGGTCGCACACGGGCAAATCACCGAAGTGCGCCGGTCATGGGGTGGGTTAACTTCGTGCCGGGATTCGAGGGAATTCGATGTGCCTCACTCCTTTCCGACCTTTGCCGTCGCTGTTTCAAGGCAGCGTGTGGCCCAGCAATCCGGGAACGTCACTCGACAATTCCCTTCCTTATCGCCGATGTTCCGGTCGTCCCCGCCACACCAGAGTGCCATGAGCAGGAATTCGTTTGCCCTTTTCGTCATCTCCACTGCGTTCAGCGCGCTTTTCCTCCCAGCGTGCGACAAGTCGCCGAAAGCCAAAACGAAGTGGACGCCTCCGGCTGAAAAGAAGATCTCAACAGCAACCCCGGAGAGCCAGTTCAGCGATGCGCGCGCCAAGATTGCCGCAGGCAAAGCCGCGGAAGCAGCGGAAGTGCTGCGCGCGCTGGATGCGAAAGGCACAGCGCCGGTCTCTCTTCAGCCTTGGATCACACTTTATGCCGGGCTCGCGGAGCTGCTCGCAGGGCGCGAAACAGAATCACGCCCGCTCTTTGCGAAGCTTGCAGAGCGCGCTGCGGCGATGGGCCAGGAGGGTCAAGGCAAGCTGCCGCAGTTCTTTGCAGACATCAGCAAACGGCTTGGTGGAGAAGAGCCGGTGCCGATCGCTGTGGCGTCGAGTTACAACAAGTTCAACTACGAAGTCCTCGCCCTGTTTCTCTATGGCTTGAAGAACGAAAACGTCGGTGCCTTTGATGACGCGCTCGCGTTTTATCGGCAGTTCACCACGCTCTCCGCGCAGGGGCCAGAGCCATGGATCGGGTTGAATAGCCAACTGCTTTCCTTCCGGCAGCACGCGAACAACTTGCTCGAATACGAAGACCTCGTGGACTCCGCCACGCGAGTAAAAGCCAGCGGTGACCGCGAACGGGCGCAACGCGCGCTGGAAGCTGCACTGACGGCCCGGGACCGGGTGAAACTGGAGGGAAAGCTGGTCGCCTCTCTCGATGAGCGCCTCGGGGAGAAGAGGCAGATGAAAGCCGCGGATGACAAAGTTGACTCCGACGCTTTCCCACCCGCGAAGGAAAAGTATGACGCGCTCATGGCGCAAAATGAATTCGCCGCGGCCAAGGCTGCCATCACCGAGCCGAAGCTGAAGTCCACCAAGCTACAACGCGAGCAGGAGATGCTCGGCAGCCGTGCAGGCTATCTGGAGCAGTTTAAGTTCTACCTTGTGCTGGAGCTCAGCGCAGTAGGTTACGCGAAGCCGATCACGCTGAAGAACGGCCAGACAATCTCCAGTGGAATCGCGAAGTGCGACGACAAGATGATTTACCTTCGCGGGAAGGAAGATGCCAAGCCGGTGCCATGGAGCGATGTATTGCCCGAGAGTATTTACACGATAGCAAAGTCTCTGATCAATCCAAGTGAAGCGGAAGACGCAGCAGCCTTTCGCAAATGGCACCTCGGCAACTACGCCGCGCATATCGGAAAGATGGAAGATGCCCGCGCGCTGATGACAGACGCTGCAAAAGCGAACCCCGATTACGCACCAGAGCTGCCGCTACTGCTCGGGGAAAAAGCAGGATAATCTGCCGCTGGCAGAGTCTGCAGACAGCTCAACTGCATAGGTGACTGCCGTGCTGGCCTGTTGATATCTGTATTCAGACGCTTCAGCCCCCCAATGGAGTAAGGCTATTCACTACCCGCAGTGTTCCCGCAATCATAGGTCGACGCTACTTTGTAGCTTCAGATCACTACAGCAACATGAGCGTCGGGCTTTCCACCAGCTTGCGCAGCTCGCCAAGATATTGCGCGCCGATCGCACCATCGACCACCCGATGGTCGGCGCTCAACCCGATCGACATCCGCTGCCCTGCTACAATCTGGTCGCCGGGCCCAACGACCGGCTTTCTCACAATGGCTCCGACGCTGACTATCATTGCCTGCGGCGGGTTCACGATCGCGCTGAAGCTATCGATTCCGTAAGAACCGAGATTGGAGACGGTGATTGTCCCGCCTTGATACTCGTCGGGCTTCAGCTTCTTCCCACGGGCGCGTGTGGCCAAATCCTTTACACTCTCGCTAATCTCCCGCAGCGACTTCTTTTGCGCGTCGCGGATGACTGGTGTGACAAGACCTTCCTCCACCGCCACTGCGACGCATAGGTGGATGCTGCCATACTGAATGATAGCGTCTCCCGCGAAGCTTGCGTTCACAGCAGGCACTCGCATTGCCGCTGCTATCACCGCTTTCAGCACAAAGTCATTTATGGTGAGCTTTGGACCGCCTGCGGATTCAGACGCGGCGTTTAGCTCGACCCGCAGCTTCATCAAGGGCGCGGCATCTATCTCGATGTGGAGATAGAAGTGCGGGATTTGGGTCTTGCTCGCGAGCAGGCGCTCGGCAATCACGCGGCGCATGCCGCTCAGCGCGATGCGCTGGTCCCCTGCCCCAGCCGGCACCGAGGCCACGGACACCGGAGCTACGCTGGCCGTCTTTGCAGCGTTGGAAGTGGAAGGTGCCGCAACCGCTTTCGATGCACTGACTTGTGCGTTCTGCACGTCACTCGCAACGATGCGTCCACCGGGTCCGCTGCCTTGGAGACCTGAAATCTCGATTCCCTTTTCCACCGCGAGTTTGCGCGCCAGCGGCGAGCTTTTCACCCGGTTGCCTGTGGTCGCCGTAGCCGGAACAACGTTCGAAGCAATAGGTCCGTAGCCCTCGTCAGAGCCGGACATAGTCTCGCTTTTGGTAGTCACAGCAGCTACAGGAGCCGCTACGGAAGCTTCGGGTTTTGTGCCCGCTGGAGAAACCGCAGCGGCAGGTGCAGCACCTTCCGCGGGTGGCTTTTCACCCTTTAGCAAGAGCAACGCGATTTGGGCTCCGACCGGGACTTTCTGACCTTCCTCCACGAGCAGTCGGTGCAGAATCCCATCATCAAATGACTCCATTTCCATCGTTGCCTTATCCGTCTCCACTTCGGCGAGCACGTCGCCCATTTCCACCTTGTCGCCTTGCTTCTTGCGCCACTTGACCAAGGTGCCCTCGGTCATCGTGTCGGCGAGCTTGGGCATTTCGATGTAGGTAGCCATAAGTAAATCGGGAATGTGAGAAATAGGGCTGCTTGTCTATCCCAAGCAGCAAAGGAAAGGAACGGGAACTCCAGACTTAGCCTGCGCAGAAGCTACGCACGGCATCCTCTCCGGCAGGTTATGCACACGACGGCTTAGCAGATTTTCAACACCTTGGCGACGACATCAGTCGGACGCGGGAGTTGTTTAACTTCTAGCTTCGGACTATAGATTGCGGGCGCATCAATGGCGCTGATGCGCATGACCGGCGCATCGAGATCGTCGAAGCAGTGCTCCTGTATCATGCTCGCGATCTGCGCATCGACGCCGCAGAAAGGTTTGTTTTCTTCCACGAGCACGGCGCGATGCGTCTTGCGAACGGTGCGGAAAATCGCCTCGGCATCCAGCGGACGGATGGAGCGGAGATCGAGCACCTCCGCATCGATGTCGTGCTCAGCAGCTAGCAGCTCAGCCGCCTTCAATGCGGTGTGCACCGCACGGCCATGCGCAATGATCGAGATGTCTTTGCCCTCCCGTTTCAAGTCCGCCACGCCCATCGGGATGGTGTATTCCTCCGTCGGCACTTCCCACTTTTCGCCGTAGAGAAGCGTGTTTTCCATGAACATGACCGGGTCATTGTCTCGGATTGCCGTCTTCATCAACCCTTTGGCGTCGTAAGCAGTTGCGGGGCAGACAACCTTAAGACCTGGAACATTCGCCAGCCAGTTTTCCGGCGTGTGACTATGCGTGGCACCGACATTCGTGCCGCCATTTGCAGGACCGCGAATGACGATCGGACAGTTGATCAATCCACCGCTCATGTAGCGAACAAACCCGGCGTTATTTACAATCTGATCCCACGCTACCGCGCTGAAGCTCCAAAACATCAGCTCCATCACAGGCCGAAGCCCAAGCATGGAAGCTCCAATGCCCATGCCGAGAAACGCCGCTTCACTGATCGGAGTATCAACGACGCGCTTGTCGCCATATTTCTTCCAAAGCCCCTCGGTTACCTTATAAGCGCCGTCATATTCAGCAACTTCCTCGCCGAGGAGAACGACGTTTGGATCGCGCTCGATTTCTTCGGCAAACGCGTGGCGCAATGCTTCGCGGTAAGTAATTTCAGGCATATGGAGGAGAAAGGTGGGTGTGAAAAATGGGGAACTGGCGCATCATCGACTTACTCGCAAGTGTCTCCTGACGGCGGGACATGAATCGTCGAGGGCTTCTGGAGTAAGTCGGCGCAGCAGCAGAGTGGCTGCGCATGGATCTGTGAATGATAGCGGGGCATACTCACCGTCGGTGCTTTCGGCGAGCGCCGCGGTATCAGCACCCAAAAGGTGGCCCTTTAGTTTGCTTAGGCTTTGCTGCGGACTGGTAGAGTAGAGTTCCGCGATACGGTTCACGGGCTAAGGACAGTCGAAAGCCGCGCACTCGAATCACTTAAGAAAAACCTGGGTAAGAGTTAGTCGTTGAAGAAATGCCGCCCAGTGCGACCAGCGGCCGTTTGTCTATCTACCTCAAAATAGACATCTTCTGTGATAGAGGCATCGGAGGGCAACGGACTTTCATCTGCAAAGCGAACGCTGTCGTTCGCCTCCTGAGTCGCCGCAGCATCAAGCTCATCGAACTTCTCCTCTGTGAGGACACCTTCCGAGAGAAGGCGCGCTTTCCAAAGGCGCATGGGATCGTGGTTTTGCTTGTAGCGATCGATCTCGTCTTCACTGCGGTAAACTTTCGCTTTCGAGTCCGCCACGGAATGTCCGTAGTGACGATAGGTATCTACTTCCAAGACTGTCGGTCGCGATTGCCGATGCGCACGCTCGATAGCGACCTGGGTTTTTGCGCGGATTTCATAGACATCCTCGCCGTTGCACGTATCCCAATCGATCGCAAACCCTTCCGCACGCTCAGCCAAGCAGGTGCGGAAAGCACTGGAACGCTCGAGACTTGTCCCCATCGAGTATTGATTGTTCTCGATGATGTAGATCACTGGCAGGTCCCACAACGATGCGAGATTTAGTGACTCATAGAATACGCCTTGGTTCACTGCGCCATCCCCGAGAAAGCAAAGTGCCGCACCAGTAAGTCCTTTGTATTTCAGCCCATACGCGAGCCCCAGCCCAAGCGGCGTCTGCCCGCCGACAATACCGTGCCCTCCCCAGTAATTTTTGTCCGGCGCAAAGAAGTGCATCGAGCCTCCTTTGCCTTTCGAGCATCCTGTTGCCTTGCCGAAGAGTTCGGCCATGCATTCGTTCATGCTCATCCCCACAGCCAAAGCATGACCGTGATCGCGGTAGGCGGTGATCACATGGTCATTCGCCCCCATCAGAGAGCAGGCCCCCACCGCGACGCTTTCCTGACCGATATAGAGGTGGAGAAATCCCCCCATATACTTGCCTGTCTGGTAGTATTTGTTCGCCACCTGCTCGAACCGACGAATGCGCAGAATGTCGCGCATGAGGCGGATTTTATCCTCTGGCGAGAGCGTCTGGTTGATGGGAGCGGTAGAAAAATCGCGAGTTTGGACGGCGGTGTTTTCCATGGAAAATAGGCGCCGGCGTGGCGGCCCGGAAGATGTAAGCGGGTGGGAAGGGTCGCGCAATCCTCAACATGCAGGCGAATCGAATTTAGCAGCGATCTACATCAGTGCAGGAATCTACGAATCGAGCGCAGAATGATCAGGAGTTGGTTTTGCGGATTGACCCTCAGATCAACATTTAACGTTGATTTACTTTGTAAATACGCCTCACAGCGAGCCGTGGCTCTCGCGGTCAGCGACAATCTATCCAAAGAGTGCGCGGGCCGTTTGCGAAGACCACAATTGGACGGCTCTCGCTTGAACTTACGCAATCCCGATCGTGCTTCGCCTCAAAACGTAGGTCGTTGACTAGTAGAGCGCCAGTTGTGTGACTGGATCACCTTTGCTAGATTGGTGCAGGCCCAGCCACTTACCCCACTGGCAACGGCTCTCGTTTCGAGGTAACTACATTTGGGTGTAAATGCCGGGGGAAGGTGGCTGACTGCATGACGTAGGAACTTTTCGGATCTGCACCATATATATGATGTTTGATCCTTATTCTCAGCACCGCCCCTTTTTCTTTAATCAGCCTCGTTGTTCCACATAGAACAATTTCCACCATGTTCGATTATCCTAAAAAGTATGATGTGATCGTTGTCGGTGCTGGCCATGCCGGAATTGAGGCGGCACTTGCGGCAGCTCGCCTCGGCTGTAGCACCGTGATGATTACACAGAATCTGGATTCAGTAGGGCAGATGTCTTGTAACCCGGCAATAGGAGGCCAAGCCAAAGGACAGATGGTGCGCGAGACCGATGCCTTGGGCGGCGCGATGGCTGCCAATACCGACGCGACCGGAATTCAGTTCCGGATGTTAAATCGCGCCAAGGGACCGAGCGTTCGATCGCCACGAGCACAATGCGACAAGAAAGCGTATCAGTTCCGTTTGAAGGCTGTGCTCGAACGGCAAGCCAACCTTGATCTGAAACAAGGAAATGTGGTGAAGATAATTGCGAACGGCGAAGAAGTGGCAGGTGTGGAGACAAACATGGGCCTGCGCATTCTCGGCCGCGCGGTGATCATTACCACAGGCACATTCATGCGGGGTTTGCTGCACATCGGGCTGCAAAACCAAGCCGGAGGGCGGTTAGGCGATGGCAATTCCACACTGAGCGACTCCCTTCGGGATTTAGGCTTTGAGGTGGGTCGATTCAAAACAGGAACCCCCTGCCGCTTGCACGGCCGGTCCATTAATTTTGAGCGTTGCGAAGCGCAGCATGGGGACGAGCCGCCAGAACTATTCAGCTTCGAACCTGAGCAGATAGAGCAGCAGAAACATGACATTTTCTCTCTGAATTCTTGGGAGTCGGGTGCGTTCCATGTGGAACAACTTCCGTGTTGGGTGACTCATACTAACCACCGGACACACGAAATCATTCGTCAGAACCTCGACAAATCCCCTCTTTATTCCGGGAGGATTGAAGGGGTCGGCCCACGGTATTGCCCATCGATCGAAGATAAAGTCGTGAAGTTCGCCGATAAATCAGAACACCAGATCTTCTTGGAACCCGAAGGACGACATACCGAGGAATATTACGTAAATGGCCTTTCAACCAGCCTACCGATGGAGGTGCAGCATGCCTTCGTCCGCAGCATCGTGGGTTTGGAGAAAGCCGAGATCATGCGGCCCGGATACGCAGTGGAATACGACTACTGCCCACCCACACAACTCCTGCACACTCTGGAGACACAGCTTGTTCCAAATCTATATTTCGCGGGGCAAATCAACGGCACCTCCGGATATGAAGAGGCAGCGAGCCAAGGGCTCATGGCAGGCGCAAATGCAGCGCTGAAGGTTTTAGGTCAGCAGCCATTCGTCCTTTCACGCTCGGACGCATACATCGGCGTGCTCATCGATGACTTGGTGACAAAGGGCACACTGGAGCCTTACCGGATGTTCACCAGCAGGGCCGAGCATCGTCTGTTGCTGCGTCACGACAATGCAGATCTCCGTTTGTCACCTGTCGCGTATGCTGCGGGTTTGATCGATGAACGTCGCCAGAGTCGGGTGGAATCGAAACGCAGGCTTTTGGCCGAAGCTCGGCAATTTTGCGAAACTGAGCGTGAGGAAGGAGTTCCGCTCGCCCAGTGGTTCAAGCGACCTGAGAACTCGACCGAAAAGCTTCCGGCCACCACTCGCCTGCGATTTGCGCAATCGATTTGGGATCAGGTCGAGACCGACCTCAAATACGCCGGCTACATCGCCCGCCAACACTTGGCAGTAGATAAACTCCGCACCGCTGACGAAAAAACCATCCCTCTGGGCACCGACTTTTCAGCGATTAAAGGCTTGCGCGCCGAAACCCGCCAAAAGCTAAACTTGGTTCGCCCTGCCACGCTCGGGCAGGCAGGAAGGATCAGCGGCATCACACCTGCCGATCTCACGCTTCTGGCTGTCGCAATCCAGCGCCCGATGAAGGACACTTGACGGGCAAGCGCTGGCCTCGCAAGCCAGACGGATGTTCCGTTCCTCTCACTGGGTTTCTATTGCCGTGTCCGCAGCCGTGCTTGGGATCGTGGCAATGCTGTTATTCGCGCGGGGAATGGATCGTGATTTGAACCACGACGAGCATCAATTCATCGCTCCCGGGGTGCTCCTGAGCCGCAGCGGGCTGCTCCCATACCGGGATTACCCGCTTTTCCATCTTCCTAACCTTGTCTTCACCTACGCCGCTCTCGACCGGTTGACTGGCCGGCCTCTCCTGTCCGCCAAAGTATTCTCTGTCGTCTGTTCATTCGGCATGATGGCACTTGTATTCTTGCAGGCTGCACAAGGTGAACAGGGCTCCGCATCCAAATGGCGGCCCGTTCTTGGCTTCGCTACAATCGCGCTGCTGCTATTCGATCCACTTTTTCTATTCACGTCCGGGAAAACCTGGAACCATGAATTTCCGAGCTGCCTAATGCTTTGTGCCATCTGCCTGCAAACCGCCGCTGCCCGGCGGAACTCGGCCTTGCTGTTCGCATTCAGCGGCGCGTGCGCATCCGCTGCGGCCGGCTCACGGCTCACCTTTCTTCCGATTCTCCTGCCGCTGTTGCTGATGACTTGGTTTGCCAGTGGAAATCGCGGTTTTCAGTGGAGGTTTTGCACCGCGTGGCTCGCGGGGGCCACTCTGGCGGCGAGCCCTACGATATGGCTTTTTGCCAAGGCACCAGAGGCGTTCATGTTCGACAATTTTCAGTTTTCTCGACTACGACTTCTAGACCTAGAAAATACCCGAGTTCAAAAGACTGCAACCGCATGGCGCAAACTGCGGTTCTTGTTCAAAGAAGTCGCTCTGCCAAGCTGGCCATTGTTCCTGGCGTTTAGCGTTTCGGGATGCGCACCGGCTTGGAAGTGGTGGAAAACGCGCAGAGCGGACCGTTATCCCTGTGCGATTGTTCTGCTTACAGTTCCTTTTCTCATTGCTGGATGTCTCGCCCCAACCCGCTACCAATATCAGCATCTGTTCGCGCTCAATTGCCTTCTGGCGCTTGGGGTGGCGTATGGCTGTTTTCACGTGGTGCAGGGGCGATATTCGACCCAAACTGCCCTAGGCTTGGTTGGGCTTGGCACCATCGCTTGTGTTGGAGCGATCCCAAACCGTTCCGCAGTAGATCGACGTTACCGGCCAGCAGGAGTGCGAGCTTATGGGTCCATTCGTAATGTCTTTTCACCTCAAGAATGGTTCGCCGTCCGATTGCACGCACGAGTGCGTCTGATACAAGACCAGCTCAAAAGCGGCCAAATCCTCACGCTTGCACCTACCTGGCCGCTGGAGGCAGGCTTTGCTATTTACCCTGCGCTAGCGACCGGGCCGTTCGCTTGGCGGAGCGCACATTTGATTTCGCCAAAGCAACGGCAACGTCTCGGCTTTCTCGCTCCTACAGATCTTCCTCAGGCCTTGAGAAAGCAACCTCCTGCTGCGATTCTTACGGGCTTGGAGGATGACGACTTGGAAGCTCCGCTGCTGGAGTATGCTAAGGCATCTGGGTTTTCACCGGTGTCATTAGGAAAGAAGCAGTTGCTCTGGATCAAGGTTGCTCCATCGCTCGCACAGCCAAGTGAGTTGAAGCCGTGAGTGCTCACCTAGATAGTTGCGCAAAGATATGAGCAGCCCGGCGTCTTATCCAACGGGAGGTAACATCGCTTGACCTGCTGTCGCCACGACCAAGCCTCTCAACAGCGCTGTCCAATCCTTTTTTTCCGATTCCCACCCGCTGCTAAACCTCAAAACTCGAGCGGATTTCTCAGTGGAGATCGCCATCGAAGCCAAAACGTGAGAAGGCTCCTCGCGACCACTTGCGCATGCTGAACCTGTGGAAACGGCAAATCCAAGTTTATCAAGCTTCACGACCCAGCGCTGCCGACAATCGAGAAGCGGCATTGCCACAGCAACTGTGTTCCACAATTGGTCCATAGGAGATCCAACTACCTCAACAATCGGGATTTGCGATTTAGCATTCACAACAAAATCGTCACGCCAGAGCGTGCGTTCCACGACACCTCCAGAGGCGATCTGACGCTCTCGAAAATCCAGCGCCGCCATCATCGCGAGCACGCCAGCCACATTCTCTGTCCCTGCTCGACGACCATCCTCCTGCTTTCCACCCACAAGCAGCGGACGCAACAAGCCAGAGCACTTCAGAAACCCCACTCCTTGCGGGCCGCCAAATTTGTGTCCGCAACCGCTCACCGCCTCGCATGCGCCGAGACCGGACGCCGGCAGCTTGCCAATCCACTGTGCCGCGTCACAAAAGAACGGAACCCCCGCCTCACGGCAAACCGCCGCCGCCTCACGCCATGGCTGGAGCACACCCGTCTCATTGTTTGCAGCCATGAGCCCCACGAACGCGGGGCGCTCACGCCGCAATCCTTCCCTTAGCCACCCCAAATTCACGACCCCACTCGGCTGCACAGGCATCAGCTTGTGCCGGTTTGGGAAGTGCCGACGCACCGCTGCCAGCACGCAGGGGTGCTCGATCGCTGAGACCCATGCCTCGCCTTCGCTGAAGGCTGCAAAATGCTGCACGATCGTGTTCGCGGCTTCCGTCGCGCCAGAAGTCCACACCACTTCCCACGGCTCGCAACCTAAGAGCGCTCCGAGATTCGCACGCGCCTCCTCCAGCGCAGCATCCGCTCGCGCCCCGAGTCGGTGAGGGCTGGAAGGATTGCCAACCAAACGCTCCACGGCATCCAACCACGCTGCACGGGCGGCTTCACAAAGCGGCGAGGTTGCGTTGTGGTCGAAGTAGAGCACGGGCGGGGTGGGAGAAGGAACATCCGACATTCTCTGCCCGATATCCAAGACCCAATCGACGCGTCGCAACGTGCTGCCACTCTTTGGAGGTTGGAAGTTTGGACGTTGGCGGTTGAATGTCGCCCCAAGACTCCATGCCGCCCGCCCCAACATTTTTCTACAAGCGCTCGAACTTCGTCACCCACCTGCCGTCCACTTATCTCTACAGCCCGACTCACTTCTGGATCGCGCCGGAGCGGGAAGTGAGCGGACGCTGGCGAATCGGCTTCACGAAGTTCGCCACCCGCATGCTTGGCGAAATCGTGGACTTTCAACTCGAAAAGCAGCCTGGCCAGCCCGTGCGCCCGGGCGAAATCGTCGGCGCGATCGAAGGCTTCAAAGCAATTTCCGACATCTACTGCATCGCAGAAGGCATCTTTGTCGAAGGCAACGCGGCACTTCGCCAAAACATCGAACTCGTCAGCAGCGACCCGTATGGGCAAGGCTGGCTATATGCCGTCGATGGCATACACGACGCGAAGTGCGGCGATCTGGAAAGCTACCGCCGTCTGCTCGATACCACGATCGACCGCATCCTCGAAAAACAGTCCTCCCAGGAACATCCATGAACATTCAGCCCTCCACGGCCCATAAAGCTCGCTACATTATGATCGGCGGATTTCTGGGTGCCGGAAAGACCACTGCTGTTGCCGCCATCGCACAGCACTTGACTGCCCAAGGCTTGCGGGTCGGCCTGATCACAAACGACCAGGGCAGTGAACTCGTCGATACCGCGATGCTCCGCGCGCGCGGCTTTGCGACGGAGGAGATCCCCGGCGGCTGTTTCTGCTGCCGCTTCAACTCGCTCGTCGATGCGGCCGAGCGGCTCGATGTGGCGAGCTCGCCGGATGTCTTCATTGCCGAGCCAGTCGGGTCCTGCACGGACCTCGTGGCCACGGTGACCTATCCGCTCCGCCGCATCTACGGCGAGCGGTTCACCATCGCGCCACTCAGCGTGCTCGTGGACCCCACGCGAGCCGAGCGCATCTTCGGACTCATAGAAGGAGGAGGGCGTTTCTCGGACAAAGTGCTCTACATCTACCGCAAGCAGCTCGAGGAAGCGGACATCATCGTCATCACGAAAACCGACCTGCTCGATCCGCCTCGACTCGCCGCGTTGCACGAGACGCTCGCGAGGGAGTTTCACTGCGCAGAAATTGTCGAGGCTTCGGTGCGAGAGAACCGCGGGATGGATGCCTGGCTTCGACGGATGCAGACAGCGGAGCAGGGGAGCCGCGCGACGATGCAGGTCGATTACGCGACCTATGCCGAAGGTGAAGCATTGCTTGGCTGGCTGAATGCCACGGTGCAGCTAGCGAGCGCAGGCGAGCCCTTCAATTCCGAAATGGTGCTCCAAACTCTCGCCGAGCAGGTGCAGGCCCGACTCACCGGCACTGAGATCGCGCACTTGAAGATGACTCTATCTCCCGATCGCAGCCTGGGTGGCGTGGCCGTCATCAATCTCGTCCGCAGCGACTTTGTGCCCGAGCTTTCCCTGCGTCTCGAAGAGCCCATCGCCAGTGGGCAACTGATCCTCAATCTCCGCGCCGAAGCCGATCCAGAAACTCTCCGGGACGCGGTGCGCGCTGCCGTGCGCGACCTCCCGGCCACCTTTCCCAGCCTTACCGCGCAGCTCGACCACCTAGAGCATTTCCGCCCCGGCAAGCCGGAGCCGAGTTACCGCGACGCGGTGCCAGTGTGACTGATGAGTTATCTACCGGACGACGCGCACCCGATGAGCTATAGCTTCAGCGCTTTGTAACTGCGGTCGCCACGACTGGCTTTGCAAACGAGGCATACAGACGATAACCGAGCAAGACTGCGACGAAGGCAGCGAACACTGCAGGATAAGTGATATCCGACTTAACAATCAGCCAGTAATGCACCACGCCAGCGATGGCGATGAGATAGGTAAGACGATGCAGTCGCGTCCAGCGCTTGCCGCCCAGCCGCTTGATCATGCCATTGGTGGAAGTCGCCGCCAATGGCACCATGAGAAGAAAAGCGAGCATTCCGAGCGCGATAAAAGGGCGCTTCCACACGTCGGCAGGCACGGTGGACAAGTGCAGGTCGCGGTCAAACACCAGATAAGTCAGCAAGTGCGCCAGGCCATAGAATGCGGCAACCAGGCCGAACATCCGGCGGTGCCGCGCCAGCCAATTCCAGCCGGTCCATTTCCGCAATGGCGTCACAAGCAAGGTGATCACCATGAAGAGCAGCGCCAGCACGCCTGTGGTCCGGGTGATGAACTCGACAGGGTTCGCGCCCAGCTTTCCGCGCCACCAATCCCAGCCCATCAGCAGGAACGGGAGCAGTGAGTTGGCAAAGAAGATCTGTTTCTGAAACTTCGCGTCGGCGGTGAAAGCATTCATGTTAGATATCCTTCCGCAGATCCATGCCTTGGTAGAGGCTCGCGACCTGGTCCGCGTAGCCATTGAACATCAGCGTAGGCCGCATGCGCGTCTCGCCGATCCGGCGTTCGCCAGCCTGCGACCAGCGCGGATGATTCACAGTCGGGTTCACATTGGAATAGAAGCCATACTCTGCTGAGTTGGCGAGGTTCCAGGTAGTCGGTGGCTGCTTGTCTGTGAGCGTGATCTTCACGACTGACTTGATGCTCTTGAAGCCATACTTCCAAGGCACAACCAGCCGGATCGGCGCGCCGTTTTGGTTTGGCAGCGTTTTGCCATAGAGTCCCGTCGCCAGCAGAGTAAGTGGGTGCAGCGCTTCATCCAGCCTCAGCCCTTCCACATAGGGCAGATCGATCCCTGCCGAGCCGGAGTCTGGCATTTGCTTCTCATCCAGATAAGTCTCGAACGCCACATGCGTCGCGCTCCCGAGCGGCTCAACGCGGCCGAGTAACTCGCGTAGCGGAAAACCTATCCACGGGATGACCATCGACCAGCCTTCCACACAGCGAAAGCGATAGACGCGCTCGACTTGGCTGAACTTAAGCAGGTCATCCAAATCAAAGGTCTGCGGCTTTTGCGCCAGGCCGCCGACTTCGATAGCCCAAGGCCGCGTAATGAAGTGCGCAGCCTTCGCCGCGACCGCAGTCTTGGTGGTGGAAAACTCGTAGTAGTTATTGTAACCGGCGATCTCCTCGAAGCTATTGAGCTTGTCGTCTGGTCCTAGCTTCGGCGGAGTAAAGTCCGTTTCTGCCGCAGCCGCCACGATCGCGCCATCGTTCCTGGCTTTTGGCCGTGGGGAGAAAGCGCGATACGCACCCGCGGTCGCAAGCGCGCTGCCCGCCCAGATGGATGTTTTCAGAAATGTCCGGCGGTTGAGAAACGTCGCCTCCGGCGTAATCTCACGGGCGGGAAGGTTGGGATTTGGCATTGGCAAGTATGATCAGGGCGGTGCGGGCTGATGGATAAGAGTGAAAACTCCACGGCTAATTCCCAGATGCGGCGAGGAATGTTTCCAAGCCGATCTGCGCTTGTCAAAGCTCCGCGGGTAGCCGAAGCGTTGCGCTGCCGACGCCCCCGCACCTCCACTTCCGCGCATGAGTCCTCCACCGCTGCCGAGCATCCTTTACTGCCATTGCCAGTATTCGCAGGTCGTGCCAAAGGAGACCAAGGACGCGGTGCTGCGGGGACTATGCGAAAGCGGCGTGGCGTTTGAAGCAGTCGCCGATCTTTGCGAGATGGCGGCGCGCCGCGATCCGGCCCTCCGGCGACTCGCGGGCACAGGGGCCGTGAAGATCGCGGCGTGTTTCCCGCGAGCGGTAAAAGGACTTTTCCATCAAGCCGGCGCAGATCTCCCGCTCGCCGGCACCGAAGTGCTGAACATGCGCACCGAGACGGCGCAGGACACGCTCGCCGCGCTGCTCGCGCCGGAGCTGCAGCCGAATCTCCCGACCGGCAAGGAAACTGTGCCGGTCGCCGCTCTGGTTGCTCAACCTCTTGCCGTTTAGACTCCATGGCCCTCCGCGATTCTCCCGCACTCCGCGTGCTCCTGTATGAAGGCGAAGGCGCGCAGCCGCTCGGCGCGGCTGATCGTTTCTCCACCCTCACGGCTCTGCTGGAGCGCGGCTACGCTGTGACCTGCGCGGATGGCGCGCGGCCGGTCGCGCCTGCGGACGCCACGCCGCTGCTGGTCGTGGGACGCTTCGATGGCGGGCGCGCGCCGGAGTTCCAAGGCGGCGCGGATTCCACCACCGTCCGCGCCCAGAGCATCGCCGGACTGGATGGCGGGCAGGTCGCCGACCTCGTGGAAACTGCGCGCACCCAGGCAGGCGCCGCGCAACACGGCGCGTGGAAGCCGTGGTTCCCGGTGATCGACTACGACCGCTGCACGAACTGCATGCAGTGCCTCTCGTTTTGCCTCTTCGGCGTGTATGGCGTGGACGGCGAAAAGCGCATCCAGGTGCAGAACAACGACAACTGCAAAACCAATTGCCCCGCCTGCTCGCGCGTCTGCCCGGAGGCCGCGATCATGTTCCCGAAATACAAGGCGGGACCGATCAACGGCGACACCGTGAGCGACGCGGATCTCAACCGCGAGAAGATGAAGATCGCCATCTCCGCGCTGCTCGGAGGCGATGTGTATGACATGCTGCGGCAGCGTTCCATCAAGGCAAAGAGCCGCTTTTCCAAAGAGCGCGACTCGGACAAAGCGCTGAGCGAGCGGCAGAAATGCCTCACCAAACTCGCGGCGATGGGTGACATCCCGGCGGAGGTGCTGATGTCACTCCCGTCGCCGGACGAGATCGCGCGGCGCGCGGAAGAAGCGCAGGCGAAAGCGAAGGCAGCGCTGGCGTCGTGAGGTAACACGCGAGCAGGCTGCCGATCATTGCCTTGAAGCCCGGCCGCGCAAGGTCGGCGCGACGCTCGAGAGCGAGCGCGCCAATGCCGCCGATCTGGATCGCGATGGAGGAGAAATTTGCGAAGCCACTCAGCGCGTAGCTCGCCAGCGTCACCGACCGCGGATCGAGCTGCGCCGCGTGCTGCGAAAGCGCATCTGAAAGGAGGGCGGCATCAATAAAACCGTCTTGACCAAACCTACCGGAATTCGCGTGGTGAAGCTCTCCATGAAACCTCTTGCCCTTCTTTCCACGACGTTCGCCTTGCTGCTCCTTACCGCGACGCTTTCCCCTGCGCAGAATCTTGCCGCACGTCGCGAGATGGAAAAGGCGAACAAGGAAACGCTCCCGCAAGCAGTCAAACTGATCGAGACGAAAACTGCCGCCAAGGTGACGATGGAGCTCGACCCCGCGAGCTTTGGCGAAGCCGATCAGGACACGTGGAGCAGCCTTAATTATGCCTGCGAGCGGATCGCCGCCGCGATGGCTACAGTCGGCAAAGATCAACTCGGCAAAGACGCCCTGGCGAAGGGCGTGAAGAAGATCGTGCTCGTCCGCGCGGCGAAGGACGGAAAGAACGAAATCACGATCAAAGAAGGAACCCTCACTGTGAAAACCAACTTCACCGGCCCCGAGCTTGCGCCGCTGCAAAGCGCCATCGAAAAGGAACTGGAGAAAGCGCTCTAAGCGGAACTCGTTTGGGTCCATCACGCAAAAACGCGTGTCATCCCGACCGTAGCTCGGCGGAGTGCTCTCGCGTTCCCAGAGAAACGCGGTCCGGAGCGCAGTGGAGGGATCGGGGCGAAAGCGGCAAGGCTCGCGCAAACGAGAATCGTTGCAACTCGCCGTCGTGCGGCGCGTGGCTCGTCGCCTGGTTGCGGGAAGCGGCAAAGCTGGCTCGGTCAACTGGAAACTCGGAAGGCAGCGTCATTGTTACCGGACGGGGTTCAGACAACGATTCTTGCTGTCGATAAAGAATCGTTGCCTCCCCTCCTTTTGCTTTGGGTAACATTGAGACAACAGGATGAGCTTTGGCCGCCCTTGATCCACCGCCTCACGCCGCCGACTGCTACGAACCTGGAATTGACGACCCCGGCTGCTGCGCGCACGTTTCCACTGCTTTCGCGGCCTCGAACTCCCTTCTTTCAAGCAGATGCCCGCTCTCCGGCGTAAAAGTCCACCTATTCAAACTTGCCCGTGAAACATTCGCGAGCGACTCAGCGGCTCCTCGCGCGATTGCTTGAGACCGGGAAGATTACAAGAAGCGACCGGATCTTGATCATCGCTGGCGCGGAATACGAAGAGGTGATGTTTCGCGACTTCGGCTTCGCAGATACCCTGCACACGAACCTCTCGGGCGGTCAGCCGGTGGACGCGTGCGCCTTGCCGTATCCGGATGATTCATTCGATCTGATCTTCATCGAGGCTGCGCTCCATCACATGCACAAGCCCCACCTGGCGATCTACGAAATGGTGCGCGTCAGCCGCCGCTCGGTCGTGATTTGCGAGACGCAGGATCACTGGTTGATGCGCTTGATGCTGACTGCCGGGCTCGCCGAGGAATACGAACTCTCAGCCGTGCGCGCGCACGGCGGCAAAGAAGGCGGCGTGAACAACACACAAGTCCCCAATTTCGTCTATCGCTGGGCGCAGGGCGAACTGGAGAAAGTCTTCAAGTGCCTCGACCCAACTCACACCGTCGCGATCGATGTGGAGTATGATTGGGATCTCTACGGACACGGTGGCCTCATCGGGAAGTTCCTTTGCTCCGTGGGAAACACGCTCTTCCAGCGCTTGGGCAACTGCTTTGCCCTCCATTACGACAAATCAAAGGGAAGGCTCCAGCCATGGCTGGCCTGCTCGGGAGATGCGCTGGTCTTTCGCGGGTGATCCGCCGCGCTCAGCGCGGTGAGGAGATCGGGGAAAGCGGTGGAATTCAGAGATCAGAGCTCCGGAAAAATCTCCTGACAGTCATTCAAGAAGTGCTGGCTGACCAGGATTCCCACTCGCTCCAGCGCATGGCCGTGCGTCCGTCTTATTGGGCTTCGGCGTGCATGGCGTAATGATCACGAAAAGGCACGCCGGAGCGTAACAAAAGCGCTCGCAGCGGTTCGCTCCAAGCGTGCGGCATACGAATAATCGGCTGGTGGGTGGGAGCGTCAGGAAAGCTAATCTCGTTGCAGGCAAAGCATACGCCGAGGGTGGTCTCTCGGTGATCGGAGGCGGGCATCACAATGCGATGGTGCGGCACATAGCAGGGTTTAAATAGTCCGGGGATGCCAAGCGAGAATGTGATCGGAAGTGCGTCTATGACGTGATGATACTCGCCTGCGGTGAGCGCCTGTGCGGTGAGGATGGTGTCAGGCTCGCCGTATCCGGGAAGGAACTCCTCAAGGCGAATGGCGGCAGCCGAACCGAGCGCCATTGAAATCTCTTGGCGCTTGCGGAGAGCGGGAGTGCTGGGAATGACAACAAACAGGAACAAACCGACGATGGCCGTGAGCGCCAAGGCCCGGCGAAGCCATTGTTTTGGCTTTGCTTTCGTCGCAGTCACATCACATGGGAAAGCCTAACGCCCATAAGCTCAGCGACCGCGGAGGGCGGGGCGCTGGAGGTGGGCAAAGGTGGCCGGGGGCGGGATGGGCGAAGTCGGCGGGATGGCGTGCAGCAGCCAGCGTGACGCCCGGAGCAGTTCGCTTCAGCGCATGGTTTGGCGACGTTGGTTTCATTGGAGATAGGCGCTCGTCTGAGCGGGAGTTGGAAGCGCGCCCTCGGTGGTAAAGTAAAGTTGTAACTCGTGATTTGGCGAGCGAACAGAAGACACCACAAGGGGTTGGACGCTCGGCGGCAAAAATATGTGAAACTGGCGCAGAGCCGGATCGTAGTAGTCGGCAGGATGCTGCGGACCAAAATGCAGGACCGCCACTGGAGCGGTGTCTGGGAAAAAGGAACTCTTGAGTGTGGCGATAAAAGTCCAGTCGTCTTGCTCGTCAACCGTGCGTGACAGGGCTGTGATGCGGGCGGAAGCGTGCGGGGCGTAATGAACCGGGCGCACTCGTGGCGTCGATGGAGAAGCGCACGAGATAAGGGCGAGCGCAGCGAAAAAGAAGAGGTAGGCGGGTTTCATTTTCGGATGCGCGTGCGAAGTCGCCTAACGACCCCAAGCTCAGCGA
>CAXSDZ010000012.1:6074-43577 GCA_964235505.1 uncultured Chthoniobacteraceae bacterium | reverse complement strand
GTGGGGAAATCCTCCATCACCAACGCGCTGCTGGAGGACGAGCGGACGCTGGTTTCACCGATCTCCGGCACGACTCGCGATGCGGTCGATATCCCGTATCAGCGCGGCGACCAGCGCTTCGTGCTCATCGATACCGCGGGCATCCGGCCGCGCGGGAAAGTTTCGAGTTCCGTGGAAGTTTTCTCCGTGATGCGCTCGGAAGGAAGCATCCGCCGCGCGGACCTTTGCTGCCTGGTCATCGACGCCGCGATGGGCGTGACTGCGCAGGACAAAAAGATCGCCGGGATGATCCAGGAATCGCGCAAGCCGTGCGTGATCGCCGTCAATAAATGGGACCTCATCGAGGAGCGCACCAGCAGCAAGGAAGGCCTGGCGGAAACGCTGGAGGAGATGCGCGGGGAGCTTTTCTTTCTCGACTACGCGCCGCTGATGCTGCTTTCCGCGAAAACCGGCGCCTCGATGGACCGGCTCTTCAAGCGAATCGAAAACGTGCGCGAAGCTTCGAGAAAGCGGATCGGCACGGGCATCCTGAACCGCCTGCTTTCCTCCGCCTTGACGGCCCATCCGCCCGGCACGCGCAGCAACAAACGCTTCAAGCTGCTCTACGCGACGCAGCCGGAGCCCCAGGGCAACTCGCCGATTCCGCTGCCGGAAGTGGTGCTCTTTTGCAACGAGCGCGGGCTGCTCGACGACGGCTACGTGCGCTTCCTTAGCGGCCGCCTCCGCACCGCGCAGCAGTGGGAAGGGCTGCCGATCATGTTCCGCTTTCGCGAGCGGGAACGGAAAGATCGCGGCGCGTAAATGTTGGACGCGGGCGCATTTCCGCATCTGCCCGCCGGCGCGTTCCGTTCACTCCAGCCCGAGGCCTCCGCTAGCCATCAAGCTGCGCGCATACGCCAGCGTGTCGGCCTCCGCGGGCGTCTTATCGCGGCGGATGGCTTTAATGCGCGGGAAGCGCAGGGCGAGGCCGCTGGAGTGGCGCGAGCTCGGCTGGATGGAGTCGAAGGCGATCTCGAACACGATCTCCGGGCGCACTTCGCGATATTTGCCGCGCTGCGCGAGCGTGGTCGCGGTGAAGTGCTCGGTGAGCATCGCGACCTCCACGTAGAAGACGCCGGAGTAGGCCTTGCCGATGGTGAGCAGCGCGCCGCTCGCCTCGTCGCGCACGGCGAAAGTATAGTCGCTGAGCACGCCGGAACGCTTGCCGTGGCCGGTCTCGGCACCGATAACGACCACGTCGAGGGTGGCGAGTTCCTTCTTCAGCTTCAGCCACGCGAGGCCGCGCCGGCCGGGCTTGTAGAGGCTGGTGGCATCCTTCGCGATCAGCCCTTCGTTGCCGCGCGCGCGCGCCGCGGAAACGGCGGCCTCGATGTCGTCCGGCGAAGCGATAGCGATGGTCGCGGCGATCTCCAGCCCGGCGGTAAGCGTGAGCGTTTCCAGCAGCGCGCGGCGCCGGTGCAGCGGCTCGCGCAGCAGCGATTCGCCATCGAGGGAGAGCAGGTCGAACGCTTTGTAGATGACCGGGATGTCGCTGCTGCCGAGGAAAAGGTCGTCTTCGGTTTTGCGTCCGAGCCGCTTTTGCAGGTCGAAAAACGTGAGCTTGCGGCCAGCGGCAAACGCGAGCACTTCGCCATCGAAGATCGCCCGGCGCGGGAATGGGCGCGCTGCCCGCGCGACTTCCGCGAACTGCTCCGTTACGTTCTTCAAGTCGCGCGAAAACAGCTCCGCCCGTCCTTCGCCGACGTGAAGCTGCGCGCGAATGCCATCGTATTTGTCCTCCACCCAAAAGGCGCGGGGAGCCTGCGACGCGGGGCGTGAAGCATCGGAAGTCGTGCCGGACGCACCGAATGAAGCGCCGGAACCGTCCGGCACGTCGGAAACACTGTCTGCATTCTGCTCCTCTGCTTGCATGGGAAAAAGTGGAGCCGAGGACTCGCCCGGCGCTTCCCCGGTCGATCGCTCCACGCTCCACGCTTCCCGCTCCACGTTTTCCGTCAGCCGCGACCACAGCGCGACCGCGGTCTGCTCAGGGCTCGCGAGCATGCATTTGATCGGGCGGAAAAGGTGCAGCGTCGCTTCATCCAGCGCGCGCCGCGAAGCGAGCACCGCGACTTCGCCGAGATCGCCGGTGAGCATATTGGCCTCGCGCACATCGTCCGGCTCCGCGCCGAATGCGGCGGCCACGGCTTCCTCGACAAGCCCTTCCTTCAAGCCGATGCGGAAGTCTCCCGTGAGGATGCGCACGAGGTAGCTCGCCTCCAGCGCACTGAGTCGCGCGAGCTGGCGCTGGAGCAGTTCGGTCTTGGCGATCGGGCCGCGCGTGCGCTGGAGCACCTCGAAGAACGCGCGCGATTCCGCGAGCGGAAAGGGCTCGCTGCCCGCGGTGTCGAGGAGCACTTCGTAAGTCGTCTTGCCCGCGTCGCTGTGCAGCCGCGCCGTTTCGCGCACTTGGTCCTCGCTCATGCCGCTGACCGCGATGAGCGCGCGCTGGATCACGGCCCAGCCGGTCTGGAGCGCGCGGGCGTCGGTCTGCGAAAAAGGGCGTCCGGTCAGGTAGATCGTGGCGATGGCGAGAAGCTGCCCATCCCGCGCGCCGAGCTGCGCAAGGTAGCCGCCGAGCAGCTCGATTTTCTTCAGCTTGCTGGTCGTCGCGGCGATCTGCTCGCCGATTTCCGCGAAGGCGCGGAACGAGGCGGGATCAACCGGAGAGAGAGGGGAATTTTCAACCGCGGATGGCGCTGATGGAACGAATGGGGAAAAGGCGGCAGCGTCGCTCGTGAATGCGGTGGCGCTCGTGGCGAGGTCCGAGGCTTCGTCGTCTTGCGGCAGAAAATCGTCGGCAGAGATGCCTGCTTCGGCTTCGCCCAAAGACGCATCGCCACTTGCGGATTCTAGGCTTGCGTCTGCCCGAGTGGCAGCTTCGTGCGGCGCACTGTTAGCCCCGCTGTCTCCCGTCCGTTCCATCCGCGTCATCCGCGGTTTCTTCTTCCCCGGGTTCGACGAGTCGAGGCGGAGCTCGAGCTGGTTTTCCTGGCTGAGCGCCCAGGCCTCGATCCCGCGCTGGCGCAGGTCGCGCGCGAAGGCCGCCGCGAAGCCATGCAGCGTAAGAACGCGCTTTGGCTGCACCAGCTCCACGTAGCGCACGAGGTCGTCGTAGTCGGCATGATCGGTCAGCGCGAAGGCGGCGTCGCAGCCGTAGCGAAACTTCGCGCCGCTATCGAGCGCCCAGCCGGTGAGCACCGCGGTGCGCCGGTTTTTGATCCGCTGGATCATGAGCGAACGCGCCGCGCTCGGCGGGCAGACGATGACCTTGCCCGCGATGCGGCCTGGCGAGTAGCGCTCGTAGTTTGTCGGGAAATCCGGGCGCAACTGACGGTAGATCTCCGTCATCCGATGCACCGCGCCGTGGAGCATCGGGGTGAAGCCGTTCTGCATCAGCGCGCAGAGGATTTCCTGCGACTTGCCGAGCGAGTAGCCGAGCAGCACCGGCACCGCGCCTTCGTCCAGCGCTTCGCGGCAAAAGGCGAGCATCTGGTCGATGACGACCTCGGTCGGCGGCATGCGATATTTCGGCAGGCCGTAGGTCGTCTCCATGATGAGCGTGTCGGCGTGGCGCCACTCGGTCGGCTCGGCGGAAAGGCCTGGGCGCAGCTTGAAATCGCCGGTGTAAAGCAGCGAGCCCGCTTCGGTTTCCACCAGGCTCTGCGCCGAGCCGAAAATGTGTCCCGCGGGCAGCAGCGTGATGTTGAAATCGCGGATCGTCGCGGTCTGGCCAAACTCCAGCACATGCTCGCGCCGCTTGCCCGGCAGCCGCGCATCCATGAGCCGCGCAGTGCCCGCGCTGGCGATGATCTCGGCGTGATTTCCGATGTGGTCGGCGTGCGCGTGGGAGACAAAGGCGAACGGCTGCTCATCCCATGGGTCGAGCCAGAGGTCGTGATCCGGGAGGAAAATGCCGCGGCGGTAGCGGAGATCGATCATGTGGAAAACAGATACGAGTTCCGGGGCTCGCGCGGCGCGGTGAAGTGCGGCGCCTCGCGCGCTCGAGCCCGCTGCCCGGCCTGCGTGGCACTGCGGCCTGCCGGTTCCGTCTTTCCGCCGAGCCGGTTGACACTCCAAACGCACGCCGCTTAACCTCCCGCTCCCATGACCCGACTTTTTCTGCAGTGGCTTGCGCTGGCCTTTCTGTCCACCGCCGGCTTCTGCGCGGAAGCGCCCAAGGCGCTCATCCTGGACAAGGCCAGCGTCCTGCCGCTCGCGCTGGACGACGCGTTTTCCTTCCGCAAAACCAAGATCCTTTTCAACGATCCGCGCATCCAGCCGATGACGACGGAAGCGATGCTCAACTTTGAGCGGCAGCGGGTGAATTTCGGCGCGGTGACCCAACTCGACCGGCGGCAGCGCTACGGCCAATACTACACGCTCTTTTGGCGCTCGACGCGCCCGACGGATTTGACGGTGCGCTTCGAGTATCGGCAGGAGAAACTCGGCGCGTATGTGCAGGCGCAGGAGCGCTTTTACAAGGGCGCGAAGGGAACAAACGTCAGCGACTTTTCCGTGATCGGCGACGACTACAACGAGGAAGGGCGAGTGACCTCGTGGCGCGCGATCCTGATCGAGAATGGGAAAATCGTGGCCTTGAACCAGTCGTTCCTTTGGCGGTAAAGTTCGCGTCGCAATGGCCGCCGCTCGAAGGAATCTTCTTGGCTCACGCGAATACTGTGGTCCGATTGTGCGTCTCTGTTTCATGACCTCCGCCCGGGCCCGGGCCTAGAGTTCGTCTTTTTTCCTCTCGTGAGCACGCCTCCTTCCATCCTCGTCGGCACCACCCAGAAGACGGTCTGGGTCCGGGTGGAAGGGAAAGGAAGTTTTCTCAACAGCACGGGCTTGAAGGACTTTGCGAAGGAGATGACCAATCGCGGCCATCGCGACTTTGTGGTCGATCTGCAAACCTGCCCGGTCATGGATTCCACGTTCATGGGGACGCTCGCCGGCATCGCGCTGCGCTTGCGCGAGCTCGGGTCTGGACAATTGCGCGTGATCAATCTCAACGAGCGCAACCGCGACTTGCTCGCGAACCTCGGGCTGGATCAGCTCTTTCGCATGGATGATGCCGACGGCGGTGCCGCAGCCGCGGCCGCGCAAAAGCCACTGGAAAGCGGCGCGGCGGACAAGACTGCGCAGGCGACGACGATGCTGGAGGCGCACGAGGCGTGCGTGCTGGCAAACCCTGAGAACGCCGCGAAGTTCAAGGACGTGCTCGAGTATCTCAAACAAGACCTGCACCTGGCGCGCTGACCTGCCGCCCGCGCTGCCATCATGTGGGCTGCTGCTGCTCTTCTCGCATCCGCGTCGCTCCTCGCGCTGGCCGCGGTGTTTGCCTACGTGTATCGGCGCCAGCGCGGCACGATCGAAGCGCTGCACAAGGTGCGCGAGCGGCTGCTGCTCGAGGAAACGCGGGTGTTCGATTTCCTGCACGGGCTCGGCACCGCGCTGTCGGACACGTCGCGTCCCAGCGATCTCCACGCGCTGATCGTGGAGGGTGCGCTGCGCATCCTAAATGGCTACGGTGGCGCGCTTTATCTGGCCGGAGAAGATGGCGGTGAGCTGCGGCCCGCCTTTGTCTCGCGGAGCTGCCCGCCTTTTCTCGATCTCCCGGCGGAAGTGCGCGCGCAGGCGCGGCTGGCGAATGGCTCGCTGCACGCGTATCTGCGCAGGCACGTGGTGCAGCTCGGCGAAGGGGTGATCGGCTCGGTGTGGCGCGACAAGGAGCCGCTGCTGCTCCGGGGCGAAGACGCCCGGCTGGATGCGGCGCGCCAATCCCGCCACCAGACCACGAGCGCCATGCTCGCTCCACTGGTCCACGCCGGACAGAATCTCGGTGTGCTCGTAGTGGCGCGCGGCCCGGGTGCCGAGCCGTTTCTCACGGCCGAGTTTCAGATCTTCAAAGCGATTGCCGAGCAGTCGGCATTTGCGCTGAGCACGGCGATCATTTTCTCCGAAGCCGCGGAAAAGAAGCGGCTGGATGAGGATTTGCAGGTCGCCTACGAGATCCAGCGCATCCTGCTGCCCGCCAGCTCGCCCGACCTGCCGGGCTTTCAGATCAGTGGCATCAACATTCCCGCGCGGCAGGTCAGCGGCGATTACTACGACTACATCACCGTCGATCCCGAGCACTGCGGCATCGCCATCGCCGATGTTTCCGGCAAGGGCGTGCCGGCGTCGCTCATCATGGCGATGTGCCGCAGCGTGCTCCGCAGCGAAGCCGGTGGGCGGCTCTCGGCTGCGGCCACGCTGAAGCGGGTGAATGCACAGCTTTTCCCGGACATCAAAGAGGACATGTTCATCTCCATGGCCTACGCGATCCTGACCCGCGACAGCGCGACGGTGACGCTCTGCCGCGCCGGACACGATGCGCCGCTGCATTTCCGTGCGCGGCTCGGCACCGTGGAGCGCGTGAACCCGCCCGGCATGGTCCTCGGAATTGACAGCGGGGATGCGTTCAATAGAGTCACGACCGATTTTTCTCTGGAGCTGGAGCCCGATGATTGCCTGGTGCTTTACACCGACGGAGTGACCGAGGCGCTCGACAGCAAAGGCGAGGAGTTCGGGATGGAAAACCTCGTCCGATCAGTGCTCGCGAGCGCATCGGAAGGTGCCGCCGGAGTTATCGCCCGGCTGACTGACGACCTGCGGGAGTTTGTCGGCTCCCATCCGCAACACGACGACATCACTTTGATTGTTATCCGCAAAAAATGAGCAACGAGAACCGAGACGAAATGCCCGCCGCCACCACTTCCGCCACCGCAGGAATCTTTGGCGGTTCCGCCGAATCCTCGCCCGAATCCGGGCCTACGCAGGCGGAGACGCACACGGAGGACGAACTCCTGACGCAGCTTCAAGGCGATCTGGAGCGCTTCCGCGATCTCGCCCTGCGCTCGCAGGCGGACTTCGAGAACTTCCGCAAACGTGCCGCCCGCGAAAAGGACGACGCGGTGAAATACGCCAACGCAAGACTGCTGGAGCGGCTAATCCCGATCCTCGATAACTTCGAGCTCGGCCTCAGTGCGGCGCGCGCCAGCTCGGAAGGATCGGCGATCTTCTCCGGCATGGAAATGGTGGCGCGGCAGCTCAACGATTTCCTCGGGCAGCATGGGGTGGAGCCGGTGACCGCGGAGGGGCAGAAATTTGACCCAAATCTGCACGAGGCGGTCGGCTACGAGCCGAGCACGGAAGTGGTCGAAGGCGGCATCGTGCGGCAACTGCGCCGCGGGTTCAAACTGCGCGAGCGGCTGCTGCGGCCCGCTACGGTGGTGGTCTCCAAAGGGCAGGGGTGAAGGTGCGCGGCACCGGTCATTTTTTCCACGGAAAAACGAGCGCGCGGCAGGCCGCTGAATTCCTCCAATGGCCCGCGGCAGCAGACAGCCTCCCCGCGCCGGGCTGGCTATGCGAAGGATTTGATTTTCCAACCTCACGACTGTAGGGCATGCGGCTCGTTTGCCCGGCAAACGAGAGGAGCACGACGATTCCCGGCACGGACGATGATGCCGTGCTCCCCTCCCGATCCACCGATTTTCCATGATGGCCACCAAACGCGATTATTACGAAGTGCTCAGCGTCACCCGCACTGCCGCGGGTGAGGAGATCAAACGCTCTTACCGCAAACTGGCGGTGAAGTATCACCCGGATAAAAACCCCGGCGACGCCACGGCGGAGGAGCAGTTCAAGGAGCTCGGTGAAGCGTATGACGTGCTCATGGATACCGATAAGCGCGCGGCTTACGATCGCTTCGGCCACGGCGCGTTTGCGCAAGGGACGGCGGGAGCGGGCCGCGCGGGCGGAGGCTTTCACGACCCGTTCGACATCTTTCGCGAAGTCTTCGGGGCGTCTGGCGGGGCTGGCGGCGCAGGTGGAGGAGGCGGCATTTTCGAGCAGTTTTTCGGCGGAGCGGCTGGGGGAGCGCGGGCAGATCGCGACGGCAAGCAGCGCGGGGCGGACCTGCGTTACGACATGCAGATCACGCTGGAGGAAGCGGCGGCCGGCTGCGAAAAAGAGATCGAGGTCGAGAAGCTGGAAGCCTGCACCCAGTGCAATGGCTCTGGCGCGGAGGCGGGCTCGCGCGCAGTGACCTGCCGCGACTGCGGCGGGCGTGGGCAGGTGATCTCGTCGCGCGGGTTTTTCCAGGTTTCCCAGACCTGCCCGCGTTGCCGCGGCACGGGGCAGGTGATCGAAAAGCCGTGCCGCAAATGCAACGGCGACGGTCGGGCAGAAGCGCCCACGCGGATCAAACTGCGGATCCCGGCGGGCATCGAGGACAGCTCCCGGCTTCGCTCGGTGCGCAATGGCGAGGCTGGCATCCGCGGCGGTCCGCCCGGCGATCTTTACGTGGTCATCCACGTGAAGGAGCACGAGGTCTTCGAGCGTGAGGGTGAGCATCTTTTTTGCGAAGTGCCGGTTTCCTTCACCGTCGCCGCTCTCGGCGGTGAACTCCGCGTGCCCACGCTGGAGGGCGAAGCGGAGGTGAAAGTGCCCGCCGGCACCCAGGGTGGCACGACTTTCAAGCTGCGCGCTCGCGGCATGCCTGTGCTTAATTCCGCGAATCGCGGCGACTTGATGGTGCGGGTGCTGGTGGAAGTGCCGACACGGCTGAACGGCGATCAGCGCCGCAAGCTGGAGGAGTTCTCCGAGCTAATGGGTGAAGACAATTCGCCTCTGCACCAGAGCTTTTTTGAGAAGGCGAAGGCGTTCTTTAGTTGAAGCGCTGAACGTCGAGAAGTGAATGGCAGGCGGCGCGTGGCAACATGCGGCGCGCCGTCTCGCTTCGGCGCTTGCTCTCGCAAAAAGATGCCGCACACGAGATAGTCGCGCGCTCTGCCGAACTGCGCCGCTCCACGCCTCTCCAAATGTCCCGCTTCTACATCCCCGCGCACGCCTGGAAACCGGACCGACTCGTGCTCGATCCGGGCGAGTCGCACCACGCTGCAGACGTGCTGAGGCTCGGGGTGGGGGATCGCGTGACGGTCTTCAACGGCGAAGGCGCGGAGGCGACGACAGAGATTGCCGCCGTGGCGCGGGATCGGGTGGAATTGCGGACGATGCAGGTGAGCAAAGGCGAGCCGCTGCGGTGCGCGATCACGCTCGGGCAGGCGATTCCAAAAGGGAAAACGATCGAGCTGATCATCGAGAAAGCGACGGAACTCGGTGCGACGGCTGTGGTGCCGTTGCTCTCGGAGCGGACGGTGGTGCATTGCAGCGCGGAGGAAGCGGCGAAGAAGAAACAAAAGTGGCAGCGGGTGGCGGTGGAAGCCTGCAAGCAATGCGGGCAAAACTGGCTGCCCAGCGTGGCCGCGCCGCTACCGCCAAAGGAGTTTTTCAATGCGCGGCATGCGTTTGATCTGATGCTCATTGCGTCACTCCAGCCAGACGCCTTGCATCTGAAATCAATCCTCGCTGAAAGGGCCGGGCCGCCGCCGCGCAGCGTGCTGATCCTTGTGGGACCGGAGGGCGATTTTACACCGGCGGAGATGTCGCTGGCGAAGAGCCGCGGCTGCCGTCCGGTCACGCTCGGGCCGATCATTCTGCGGACGGAAACGGCGGCGTTTTATTGCCTCAGCGTGCTGGCTCACGAGTTGTTTGGTTGAGCTCGCGCGCTGCCAGCCTTTCGATTTCATTTCCGCAGCGCGAGCGAGGAGCGCACTTCAAGACGACGGAGTTTCACGGGCGCTGACGAATAGCCAGCCACCACTTAACAACTTGCGAGGACACGGGAGGCAACCTGGCCAGCCGCTTTTCCAAGAACTCAGGGCACTCCGCCCCGTGAGCCGGTGCAGCCGGGCATGAATCCTGTTCTATCGTTCTGGAGCCACTGCTCTCGCCTCATGTCCAAGTCTCAGCTCGATGCCACCATCACCACCCTCGTCCGAACCGCGGAAGGCGTTTCGGATCTGCTTTTCGTCGTCGGGCGGCCACCGCAGATCGAGGTTTATGGGAAGCTGCGCGGGGTGCAAATCGACCCGATGGATCCGATCCTCACACCTGCAGTGACGGAGGAGATTGCCGCCACGATCATCGGCAATAACGATCGGCTCCGGGACGATCTCGATCGGGCAGGCTCATGCGACACTTCGTATGCAGTGCCGGGACTGGCGCGATTCCGCGTCAATGTTTTCCGGCAAAATGGCTATCACGCCGTGGTGATGCGAAAGTTGAACACGCAAATCCCGTCGATCGACGGATTGAAGCTGCCGGCGATGCTGAAAGGGGCGGTGAAGGAGAAGAATGGGCTGATCTTTGTGACTGGAGCGACCGGAAACGGCAAAACCACCACGCTCGCTGCGCTGCTGCACGAGTTAAATCGCACCGAGGAAGTGCATGTGGTGACGCTGGAAGATCCGATCGAATATCTGCATCCGCACCTGCGCTCGACTTTCTCGCAGCGAGAAATGGGGAAAGACTTCTCCGACTTTGCCACTGGCCTGCGCGCGGCATTGCGGCAAGCTCCGAAGGTGATCCTCGTGGGGGAGGTGAGGGATCGGGAAACGATGGAGATCGCGCTTACCGCTTCAGAAACGGGACATTTGGTGCTGGCGACTTTGCACACCATCTCCGCCCAGCAATCCATCAAGCGCATCCTTGGATTCTTCTCGCAAGAAGAGGAAGCGCAGGTGCGGCAGCGGCTCGCGGAGACGCTGCGCTACACGATGAGCCAGCGCCTCGTGCCGCGCCGGGGAGGCGGAAGACATTTGGTGACGGAAATCATGGGAAGCAATCTGCGCACACGCGAAGCGATCCTGCTCGGCGAGAGCGAAGTGCGGGACTTGCACGAAATCATCACGGCTGCGATCCCGATGGGCTGGCACACGTTTGAATACTCCCTGCTGGAGGCATTCAAGACGGAGCGTGTGTCAGAAGAAACGGCCCTGCTTTACGCCGTGAACAAAAGCCAGATGCGCAAAGACATCGATCTCGCGAAGAAAGAAATGTATCCAGCCGACGAGGAGCCGACTGGATTGAAGATCGACCTCGAATCGCTGCACATGGACCCAAAGGCGACGTTCCGACCGAGAGTGGCTTGAACCGGGTCGGCGCTGGAAGGGAACTGCGCCGCAACCAGCAGCGGAATTTTTCTTGGAGCGCGCTACGCAGTCAGGAGAGGGGATCTGCGCTGAGTCAGTCACACGGCACCGCAGTGACCTTACGGATTTGCAGCTTTGGCACAGTGAGATCTTCATCAGGTAACGGTCGAGCCTTCCGCCAGGAGCGACTGCATTGGGCTTCCAAATCTTGCCCCGGCCGGATTGCGCAACTATCTGATATCTGCCCTTGCCACTTCTTCACTCCGCCCCTACACATCTCACCCCTTTCGCGCTCTCGCGATTTCCACTCGCGATCTCGCGGCACAGCCGGCGGCAACTTTGCTGCCTCCGTGGTAGCCCGAGTGGAAGCTACCAGAGCCTGATGGGAAAGAATGTGGGTCGGAAGGGAAAATCTGCTTGCTCAGTGAGTTGATTTACCTACAGTCCGCCCTCCCCGCCGCCGGTGGATTCGCTTCCTACCAGCATCCGGCGGGTTTTTCGTCTCTGAATCTTTGATTTTCCCGAGGCGCTGGAGCGAACCGCCAACCTCACACCTTTCCATGCCAACGATCAACCAGCTCGTCCGCAAGGGCCGCAAAAAGATCACCACCAAGTCGAAGTCCCCGGCGCTTGAGAAGTGTCCGTTTCGACGCGGCGTGTGCACGCAAGTCATGACGCGCACGCCTAAGAAGCCAAACTCTGCTCTGCGCAAAGTGGCCAAGGTGCGGCTCACAAACGGCTACGAAGTGATCGCTTACATTCCTGGAGAAGGTCACAACCTCCAGGAGCACTCGATCGTGCTGGTCCGTGGCGGGCGGGTAAAGGACTTGCCCGGCGTGCGATATCATATCGTTCGTGGCACACTCGACTCCCTCGGAGTGGATGGCCGTCGGCGTTCGCGCTCGAAGTATGGTGCCAAGCGTCCGAAGCCTGGTCAAGAAGCCGCAGCGGCAGGAAAAAGCAAGGGCAAGCCCAAAGGCAAAAAGTAAGTCCAGCCTGCAAATTTCACTTTCACCTATCACTACTCGATGTCCCGTCGTCGCCGCGTAATTCGCAAAGAAGAGAAGTTCGATTCCCGCTATGGCAGCCCTTTGGTGGCCCGCTTAGTCGCGGCTGTTATGCACAGCGGAAAGAAATCGACTGCCGAGCGCATCGTCTATGGTGCGATCGAGAAAAGCCGTCAAGGAAGCGACTCCGTGGATCCTTTGGAGACCCTAAACAAGGCAATTGATAACATCAAACCTCGTCTCGAGGTGAAGTCCCGCCGCGTCGGTGGCGCCACCTACCAGGTTCCGATGGAGGTTCAGCCCCACCGTCAGCTTGCGCTGGCGATGCGTTGGCTCGTCGGCTATGCGACAAATCGCAAGGCAGTTTCCATGGCTGACGCGCTTGCGTATGAACTAAAGGACGCGGCCGCTGGGCAGGGGAACGCGATCAAAAAACGCGACGACACCCACAAGATGGCTCAAGCGAACCGCGCGTTCGCTCACTTTCGCTTCTAAGGCACAAGGTATCTATGGCAGCCGCTGCACCAGCATCTATCTCGACCGGGCCGAACTCGCCTGAACGCGCCTACCCTCTTGAGAGGACGCGTAATATCGGCATCGCCGCGCACATCGACGCCGGTAAGACGACGCTCACCGAACGGATTCTGTTTTACACCGGCATGATCCACAAGATCGGTGAGGTGCATGAAGGCACGACTGTGACTGACTGGATGGAGCAGGAGCGCGAACGTGGAATCACGATCACGTCGGCCGCAACGACCTGTTTTTGGGAGCAAATCCAGCAGGAAGGTGTCTTGAAGCTATATTCAGGCATCAAAATGCGCGTGAATATCATCGATACCCCGGGGCATGTTGATTTTACCGCGGAGGTAGAGCGATCCCTGCGCGTGCTGGACGGCGCAATCGCGGTCTTCGACGCAGTAGCAGGAGTTCAGCCTCAATCGGAAACGGTTTGGCGACAGGCGACCAAATACAGTGTGCCGCGGATCGCGTTCATCAACAAAATGGACCGTGTGGGCGCCGACTTTAACGCGGCGATGGACAGTATGCGGCAGAAGCTAAAGGCAAACTGCTGGCCAGTGCTCATTCCAATTGGTGCCGAGGACCAGCTCAAAGGGCAGTTGGATGTCATTAATAACAAGGCCGTCCTTTATTCGGATAGCGACATCATGGGCTCGACTTACAAGGTCGAGGAGGTGCCCGCAGAATTTGCAGGGACAGTTCGGAACGCCTACGCCGATTTAGTGAGTGCGATTTCAGACATCGATGATGAAATCGGGACTGCGTTTCTGGAAGAGCAGCCGATCACACCTGCGATGCTCAAGGCAGGAATTCGCCGTCAGACGATCGCTAACAAGTTTGTGCCAGTCGTTGGGGGTTCCGCATTCAAGAATAAAGGAGTCCAGTATCTCGTGGACGCGGTGATTGATTACCTGCCCAGCCCATTGGATATTGTTCCCGCTCAAGGAATGGATCCTGACACTGGCGCGCCGATTTTAGTGCCGGCGGATGATAACGCAAAATTTTGTTCCTTAGCATTCAAGCTTTGGAGCGACCCATTCGTTGGGAAGTTGGTGTTCTTCCGGATCTATAGCGGCAAGCTGACCAAGGGAGATACGGTTTATAATCCGCGCACAAATAAACGGGACCGAATCAGTCGATTGATCCAGATTCAGGCAGACAAACGCGAAGACATTGATACCATCTATTCCGGCGACATCGCCGCAATCGTCGGGATCAAAAATGTGACCACTGGTGACACCCTGTGCGATGAGGACCGGATTATTCTGCTAGAACCTCCGTCCTTTCCTGACCCCGTAATCTCGATGGCTATCGAGCCAAAGACGAAGGTGGATCAGGAGAAAATGGGCAATGCGCTCCAGCGACTGGCTGAAGAAGATCCAACTTTTCGTGTCTTCACAAACGTAGACACTGGCCAGACGATCATCGCTGGTATGGGCGAACTTCACTTAGAAATCATCCGCGATCGGATGATGCGTGAGTTCAAGGTAGAAGCGAATGCGGGCAAGCCGCAGATTGCATATCGCGAAACGATCACTGCTGCATCGACTGGTGAGGGCAAGCTGATCAAGCAATCTGGTGGTCGGGGGCAATACGGACATGTGATCGTAAATGTGCGGGCTGCGGAACGGGGAAAAGGGTTGGTCGTGGAGAACAAAGTGATTGGCGGCACTATCCCTAAAGAATATATCCCTGCGTGCAAAAAAGGGATTGAGGAAGCAGTGCTGAACGGCGTGCTCGGAGGCTATCCTGTGATCGATGTCGAAGTGGACATCATTGATGGGTCTTATCATGATGTGGATTCAAACGAGATGGCATTCAAACTTGCAGCCATCTTTGCGGTCAAAGACGGATTTAAGAAAGCCAAGCCGATCCTTTTGGAGCCGATCATGAAGGTCGAAAACACTACGCCTGACGAGTTTCAAGGTGACATCATGGGTGACCTTAACCGTCGGCGCGGCAAGATCATTAACATCGAAAATAAGATCGGACTCTCAATCATCAACGCTGAAGTTCCATTGGCGGAAATGTTTGGTTATGCGACCGCCATTCGTTCCCTATCAAAAGGGCGTTCATCATATTCGATGGAACCGTCGCATTTTGAGCAAGTTCCCGAGCAAGTTAAGAACGCTGTGCTCGAGCAAAAGGGCGGAAACAACTCCTGATCCGGAGCGCTCTCACCTTAGACTTCGACACTCACACAAAGTATGAACGGACAACGAATTCGCATTCGGCTCAAAGCCTTTGATTTCCGCATGCTGGACCAATCTGCGACCGAAATCGTGGAAACAGCAAAGCGCACCGGTGCCAAGGTAGCGGGACCTATTCCCCTGCCAACCCATGTAGAAAAGTTCACGGTGAACCGTTCACCTCACGTCGATAAGAAGTCGATGGATCAATTCGAGATTCGCACTCACAAGCGCTTGCTCGACATCATTGAGCCAACGGCGAAAACTGTGGACGAGTTGAAGAAATTGAATCTTCCGGCCGGCGTGGACATCACAATCAAAATCTGAACAAACCCGCTGCCAACTGCTCGATTTCGCAAACATGAAGATTGGATTGCTAGGCAAAAAACTCGGAATGACCCGCGTATATGACGATAAGGGTCGGGCGAGTGCTGTAACTGTTATTGCTGCGGGCGGAAATATGGCGCTGCAGATTAAAACTGACGAGATCGACGGATATTCCGCTGTGCAAGTCGGATTTGACGTTCAAAAGGAGCAACGCGTCACAAAGCCGTTGCTTGGGCATTTCAAGAAAGCGGGCTCTGAACCAAAAAGACGGATCCGAGAGTTTCGGTTACCCGATGGCACCTTTATCGAAGGTGAATTAGACTTGAGCATTAATCAATTCGTTGCTGGAGATGCGGTGGATGTGATCGGACAATCCAAGGGCAAAGGCTTTCAAGGTATAGTGAAAAGACATCATGCAGCAGGGCAACCTGCTACGCATGGATCTATGATGCACCGTCGGCCGGGCGCGATTGGTATGCGTTCAACACCCGGACGAATCTGGAAGAACCAGAGTATGCCAGGACATATGGGAGACGAACGGATCACTGTGCAAAACCTGCGCGTTGTGCAGGTGAGGGATGCCGAAAATGTAATTCTCATTTCAGGGGCTGTGCCTGGCGCGAACGGCTCTTATGTAGTCGTTCGCCCTGCAAAAAAGGCGCTGCAGCCGAAGATCGTTGAGAAAGGGAAATAACTTATGCCCACAACAGTCTTGACCATTGAGGCCGCAAAAGTAGCCAACATCCCCATTGTCGAGAGCGGGAGATATACCCAAGCTGTCCACGACGTCGTGGTCGCTTATCGTGCGAATCGTCGCACAGGTTCAGCGAGCACAAAAACGAAGGCTCAGGTGAATCTGTCGGGAGCAAAGCCTTGGCGTCAAAAGGGCACTGGGCGAGCTCGCGCAGGTTACAAATCTTCCCCAGTCTGGGTAGGCGGCGGGGTTGCTTTCGGCCCGAAGCCGCGTGATTATTCCAAAAAGATCCCAAAGCAAGTTAAGCGACTTGCGTTGTGCAAGGCGCTAAGTGAGCGGGTAAAGTCGGGGGATGTCATACTTGTGGAAGCATTCCAAGTTGCCGAAGCCAAAACACGCAGATTCGTGCAGTTGGTTCAGGAGATTAGTGGAGAAGCTAAAACTCTCATTATCTCGAGCACATTCGACGAGAGCACGTATCGTTCTGCGCGCAACGTGCGACCGACACTGCTGATGACCTCCGCTGAGGTGAATACCGAGCATCTGCTTGGATTCCGAAAAATTGTAATGACGCCCGATGCTTTAGCCGAAATCGCGAGTCGTATCAACAGGTACAGGTAAGCAACCATGCACGAACCCTACGACATCATAGACACTGTGCGTTTAACCGAAAAGGCAACGCTTCTGAGTGAGACGCTCAACAAATATGTATTCCGTGTAGCTGTCCAAGCGAACAAATTGCAGATTAAAGCTGCAATTGAGAAGCTTTTTGGGAAAAAGGTAACACGCGTGAACACTTGTAATTTCGCGGGAAAAAAACGACGCGAGCGAACTGCAGCCTTTGGCCGGAAAGCACATTGGAAAAAGGCAATCGTGACGCTAAGGGCGGGCGAAAAGATCGAGTTAGCTTAATCACCTCGAACTATGGCAATCAAAACCTTTCGCCCGAATACGCCAACCAATCGCTTCAAAGCATTGCCCGCCTTCACGGAAATAACGAAGCACAAGCCGGAGAAAAGCTTGGTCGAGACGAAGCACAAGACCGGAGGGCGTAACAATCGTGGGCGGATAACAACGCGGCACATTGGTGGCGGACACAAACAGAAATATCGCATCGTTGATTTCAAACGCGTGAAGCGCGATGTAAGTGCTGTCGTGCTAGGGATTGAATACGATCCCAATCGCACCGCGCGAATTGCGTTGCTGCAATACGTAGATGGAACGAAAGCCTACATCCTAGCACCAAATGGGCTGACGGTTGGAGCAAATATTTCCGCCGGGGAATCAGCGGCTCCTGCATTGGGAAATGCACTCCCACTTAAGAATATCCCTTTAGGAACTTCGCTACACAACGTGGAGCTCGTTCCAGGACGAGGGGGCCAAGTCGCACGAAGCGCCGGGCAACATGTTATTCTCAACAATCGTGAAGCAGGTTATGCGTTGGTGAAAATGCCTTCGGGAGAAATACGTCGGATCCACGAGAACTGCTACGCGACGATTGGGCAGGTCGGGAATGTGGATCACATGAATGTCTCCAGCGGTAAAGCAGGACGATCGCGCTGGCGCGGTGTCCGCCCAACAGTGAGGGGTATGGTGATGAATCCTGTTGATCACCCTATGGGTGGGGGCCAAGGTAAATCCAAAGGAGGTGGAGGTCGACATCACCCAATGAGTCCGTGGGGCCAGTTGGCAAAAGGGTTTAAGACACGCCGGAGGCACAAAACCAGCAGTAATTTCATTGTGGCCCGGCGTAACGCTAAAAAGTAATCCTTGCACTATTCTGCTTTATGGGTCGTTCGCTAAAAAAAGGTCCTTTCGTTGATCAAAGCTTGTTGGAGAAGATCGACAGGATGAATGTGGGCAGTGTCAAAAAGCCGATCAAAACTTGGTCGCGGCGTTCAACAGTGACACCCGATTTTGTGGGACACACATTCCTCGTGCATAACGGCAAGCTTTTCACCTCGGTGTTTGTTACCGAAAATATGGTCGGACACAAACTTGGAGAGTTTTCACCTACGCGTATATTCAAAAAGCATGGGTCACATACGGCGAAGGTTACGAAATAGCACATTGATAGGCGACACTTGCAACTTATAAATAGCTATAGCCATCAATGCAGAAAATCCTCAGTAACACCTGTGTTGCGCTCTTGTTGATTGCGGCGATAATTGCCGTCACAGCTCGATCGGTTTGGGCAAAAGATGAGTATGTCGTTGCATCCAATTTCGACCGCCCAGAGACAGGATTAGCAATTGTCAGGGCATTAGATGACTTGGCGCAGTTAAAGGAGAAACTCGCCATAGCCGAAGCAACCGCAGCACGGATGAGCGAAAACATGGCAATAGTTAATGCGGAAGCCGAAGTATTTCGTCGTCAAAGTCAGGAGGTAAAGCTTAGATTTGAAGCCGTTGGGGTTGACACCGCAAATGCTGATACTCAGGGCTTAGAACGGCGACTACTACAGGCAGTAAGCAACTTTCGTTTATCGGAAGATCGTAGAAGGCGCATCGTGGAAGCAGCATCTGGACTTTCTGTGGCTGTTACGGAGTTCACGAGACTAATTCCGCAGAACAAGGTTACTGCAGAAGCACAAGTTTGTGTTGAGAAGCAGCAGAATGAGGTGCAGCGAACGATTAGCGACTCTTCAGAATACGACGCTGAACGAAGGGACCGAGATGTCGATATAACTGAGGGTTTGGTGATTGGCGTTCGTGAAGAACTCGCGTTGATTGTCGCGAACCTCGGCAGTCATAGAGGCGGCAAGGTTGGTATGCCTCTCCACGTAGTGCGTCAGAATAGAGTTATTGGTTCCATACGACTAATTGATTTGAGGGATCAGGTTGCAGGTGCGGTGGTCCAGAACCTTGAGCGTAATACCGAAAGAATACAAGTGGGTGACCGCTTGGTCGTAGCTGCGAGCCAATAACCATCACTACGCTCATAGCTGATCACGTTTGCGGCGCATCACGAAGTGTGATACCGGGATTAAACGCAAGACAAAGCACAATCATATATGCAAATCAGAGCAATTTACCGCGGCGCGCGCATTTCCGCTTTCAAATGTCGCGAAGTTACGCGCGAGATCCAAGGTTTACCTGTGGGTGCCGCTCTTGACTTGCTTACATTCACTCCTAAAAAGGCAGCGCGCATGATTGAGAAGACGCTGAAGAGCGCCATCGCTAATGCAGAAAACAATAATAGCCTCAGAGCGGAAAAACTTGTTGTTCAAGAAGCAGTTGTTGGCGAGGGGCCGACGTTAAAACGATTTCAACCAAAAGCGCGCGGAAGCGCGGGACCGATTCGGAAACGCACTAGTCCCATGAGGATTATTTGAACCGATGAGATTGTAATCCGGACTAAACGTAGGTCACATTTATCCGGAACTAAGCAGAAATCCGCGAAAAACGGGAGCTAAAGCTCCACCGTCATCAGTGATATAAGCAAATTTGGAAGCTTAGGCTTACCTAAACCAAAATATGGGGCAAAAAGTAAATCCTATTGGCTATCGTCTCGCAGTAAATCGCGAATGGCGATCACGGTGGTTCGCATCACCAAAAGAATTTCCCGACTTTCTTCACAACGACATCCGCATTCGGAAGTATGTGAAGGACAAGTTGCGGCTGGCCGCTGTCGCTAAGATTGTGATTGAGCGGGCGTGGAATAGCATACGGGTAACCATTTTTACTGCTCGTCCTGGAATCGTAATCGGGCGAAAAGGAGCTGAGATCGAGAAGATGACCGACGAGATCTCAAAGATGTCTGATGGTAAGCAGATTAAGATTGATATTCAGGAAATCAAAACCCCTGAACTGGACGCGCAACTTGTGGCCGAAAACATCGCGCTGCAAATTGAGCGACGAATCTCGTTTCGCCGCGCGATGAAAAAGTCGATTCAGACGACAATGGATTTCGGTGCTGAGGGCATCAAAGTTCGATGTGCTGGGCGTTTAGGCGGAGCCGAGATATCGCGCGCCGAATGGTATAGGGAGGGAAAAATACCGCTACACACTCTCCGAACCGCAATTGACTACGGCTTCTCCGAGGCTAATACAGTATACGGCAAAATTGGTGTTAAGGTGTGGCTATGTAAGAAGCCCGATCTCGTCTCAGACATTTCAGAGAAGAAAATCCCGGACGCCGTCACGGTTTCTTAGTATAAGCTGAACACCATAAACGGTAAATCATCATGCCTTTAATGCCGAAGCGGGTTAAATTCCGCAAAACTCAGCGCGGGAGTAGAGCCGGCAAAGCTTCCCGCAATATCAACATTGATTTCGGGGCTTTCGCACTTCAGACGTTAGAGCGTGCTTGGATTACCAATACACAGATCGAGGCTGCCCGGGTCGCTTTGACTCGTAATATGAAGCGAAAAGGCAAGCTATGGATACGGATATTCCCGGACAAATCAGTCACGGCCAGACCGCCAGAAACGAGAATGGGCAAAGGGAAAGGCGCACCCGAGTATTGGGTTGCAACGATCCGTCCCGGGAATATTCTCTTCGAGTTAGATGGCATTCCAGAGTCACTTGCTCGTGAGTCTCTCCGCCTCGCAGCTGATAAACTGCCTGTGAGAACAAAATTTTTAACTAGGCACCGTGCTGTAGCCTGAATTCCGCATGATAAATAAGGAAATCCGTGAACTGTCTGTGCAAGAATTACTTTCAGCAAAAAAGAAATTGCGCGCAGAGATGTTCCACCTTCGAGTCCAACAGCAGAGTGGTCAGTTGGAGAAGCCAAGTTTGTTGAAATCTTTACGCCGAGAAATTGCACGGGTGGAGACTGCCGTAACGATAAAAAGTCACCTGAACTTGGGGCTGTGAGAGTTCTTGCTTATGTCTGAAGCTACCAATAAAAACATGGGATCCTCTGGTAACCGAGCACTCGGAAAAGAACGGATTGGGCAAGTGGTGTCCGCTAAAATGCAGAAGACGGTTGTAGTTGAGACAACTACTCGAGTCCCTCATCCTCGCTTTGGAAAGATTACCAAACAGGTGAAGCGATATCATGTGCATGACGAGGAAAGCTTTGCTGCAGTAGGAGATACGGTTCGGATTGCGGAGGCACGTCCACTAAGTAAACTCAAGCGGTGGCGCTTGGTTGAAGTCTTGAAGCATTAATCGATAGATATAGCCTTAAAAAAACATGCTCCAACTACGTTCCAGACTTGATGTAGCCGATAACACTGGTGCCCGAATGGCAAAGATGATTGGTGTGATAGGAAAGGCCACGATGGAAGCACGCGTCGGCGATGTGATTACTGCGCACGTGCGAGAGGCCACAGCCGGTGGCACCGTCAAAAAAGGTGATGTTGTCAGGGCGGTGGTAGTGCGCACTAGGCAACCAGTCGGACGCGAGGATGGAAGCTATCTACGCTTCGATAACAATGCGATTGTCATTATCGACAAAGACTTGAATCCAAGAGGAACACGCATTTTCGGTCCTGTAGCTCGTGAACTACGCGAGAAGAATTTCATGAAAATTGTCTCTCTTGCTCCGGAGGTTCTATAATGGAGCGTCAGAAATTTCACGTCAAGAGGGGGGACTTAGTTACAGTGATTTCCGGTAACCATAAAGGCTCGACCGGAAAGGTGCTAGAGTTACTCCCTAAGAAGAGCCAAGTTTTAGTGGAAAGCGTTCGTGTTATCAAAAAGCACATGCGACGTTCGCAAGAACACCCACAAGGTGCGATCATAGAGCGTGAAGGCCCGATCCATGTCTCGAATGTGAGGCTTGTGGAACGAGTGACGGTGGACAAAAAAGCAGTATATTAGTATTTTTATGCCGGTTGAGCTTCACGAATTTTATAAGTTCCATGTAGTGCCTGTTCTGCAGGAAAAGCATTGCTACACGAACTTGCATCAAGTGCCACGAGTCGAGAAGGTGGTTGTCAATACATGCATCGGCTCGCAAACAGATGGGAAGCAGGCCCTAGAAGAGGCGAAAGCCGAGTTGACTCTCGTCACTGGGCAGCGCCCTGCCGAAACCCGCTCGAAAAAAAGTATAGCCAATTTCAAACTGCGGGAAGGGCAGATGATAGGAGCTAAGGTGACGCTACGTGGGCCTCGCATGTATGAGTTTTTGGAGCGCCTTATCAAGACAGCACTTCCGCGAATCCGTGATTTTCGTGGGGTTCCAGCCCGTGCATTTGACGGCAACGGTAACTACACACTAGGTGTAAGAGATCAAAGCATCTTCCCGGAAGTGGAACTGGACAAAATAAAACGGAATATCGGCTTTGATGTAACCATTGTCACATCAGCGCAGACGGACGCAGAAGCGAAATCATTGCTGGTAGAAATGGGAATGCCATTTTCCGACAAAATAAAGCCGGCTCCCGCCCAAATCACATAATCTGCAGATGGTGTCGAAATATTATGAGTAATTTGTCCGATCCAATTGCTGACTTCTTGACTCGGCTACGCAATGCAGGCCGTGCGGGTAAGTCTGAGGTTAAAGCGCCATATTCTAAAATTAAGGTGGAGATTGCCCGAGTGCTCAAGCAGGAAGGTTACATCGCAAATTACGAGGTTGATACCCATGGTAAATTCCCTGAGCTCCACGTCTATGCGAAGGTTGTAAATCGCACATCTGCAATCACAGGGTTGAAGCGAGTAAGCACGCCTGGATTACGCAAGTATGTGGGTGCTGATGATATCCCGCGCGTCTTGGGTGGGCTGGGGATCGCTATTCTATCGACCCCGCAAGGGATTTTGACGGGCCGGGAAGCACGAAAACAAAAGCTCGGAGGGGAACTTTTAGCTTTTGTGTGGTAAGACGAAGGATCGTATAATCGTATGTCGCGAATTGGCAAAAAACCCATCGATATCCCTACTTCCGTATCGCTTAATCTAGCGGTAAGCGGTGCAGTAAGCGTCAAAGGCCCTAGAGGACAACTAGTCTGGACTCTGCCGAAAGGAATCAACGGCCGTATAGAAAGTGATAAATTCCTTCTTATTCGAGTTAGCGAGGATCGTAAAGTGCGCGCATTGCACGGCTTGGCACGTGCGTTGATAAGCAATATGGTCACTGGAGTGAATGCAGGCTTCACGCGAGACTTGGAAATTCACGGTGTTGGATTCAAAGCTACCGTGCAGGGAGAGGTTCTAAACTTGTCCCTTGGATTTTCGCATCCCATTCATTTCTCAATTCCCGGTGGGATCAAAGTGACTGTTTCGGAGAACACTAAAGTCAAAATCGAGGGCATCGACCGGCAACTCGTCGGGCAGGTAGCTGCCGATATTCGGGGCTACTACCCTCCTGAGCCTTATAAGGGCAAAGGAGTCCGTTATGTAGGCGAAAAGATTCAACGCAAAGAAGGTAAGACAGTTCAATAACTTATGGCGTCTCGAAAAATGTCTCCAATCAAAATGCGCCACAAACGCATTCGTAAGACGGTTGCTGGAACACCGGGCCGACCACGGTTAAGCGTCCACTTTTCTGGTCAGCATATCTATGCGCAAGTGATTGATGATCAAGTCGGACGCACACTTGCTTCAGCAAATACAACTGAAAAAGAGTTTCAGTTGGAATACACTGCCCATCCAAATATTGCGATTGCAATGAAAGTGGGAGCTAAAATAGCGCTTCGCGCTAGGGAGCATAGCATTTCAAAAGTAGTCTTCGATCGCGGAGGTTTTCTCTACCACGGCAAAGTCAAAGCGCTAGCCGATGCGGCTCGCGAAGCAGGTCTGGAATTTTAATTAAATATCTGTATGGCAGCACCTCACGGTAACCGCGGTCGCAGGCAACAGCAGGATAAGCCTAAGGATGACTCTGGACTTACGGAGAAAGTTGTTTTTATCAATCGCTGCGCGAAAGTAGTTAAAGGTGGCCGTCGATTTTCATTCAGCGCGTTGATTGTTGCAGGCGATAAGCAAGGCAAGGTAGGTTTTGGTTTCGGAAAAGCAAACGAGGTTTCCGAGGCGATCCGCAAAGCGAGCGACTCGGCAAAAAAATCTTTGGTGAGGGTATCAATCAATGGGACTACCATTCCGCATGAGGTCGTTGGAGAGCATGGTGGTGGCAGAGTTCTGTTACGGCCTGCGTCTCCAGGAACTGGTTTGATTGCTGGTGGTGGCGTGCGCGCTGTTGTAGAGGCTGCTGGTATTCGAGATGTGCTGGCGAAATCGCTGGGATCAAGCAATCACGCGAACGTTGTCAAAGCTACTTTAGAAGCTCTTTCTCAGCTACGAGGTCGCGACGAGGTATTCAAAACACGTGGCATTGTAATGAAGCCGAAGGTGACGAATTTGGCCGTAGCATAGCGAAGGAAGTTAGGAATCACCAATATGGATTTGAGCACACTGAAGCCTCGCCCGGGTTCGAAGCATAGAACCAAACGTTTAGGATGCGGCGAAAGCAGCGGCCATGGAAAGACCTCTGGAAAAGGTCATAAAGGCCAAAAGGCACGTTCGGGTGGTAGCATCCGACTTGGGTTTGAAGGCGGGCAAATGCCTTTAATCCGTCGAATTCCTAAGCGTGGATTTAATAACTCAGCATTCCGGACGAATTATGCCGTCGTAAATGTCTCATCACTTGACGAGAGGTTCGAGGTAGATACCTCTATCGATACAACAATTTTGCGAGATGCTGGACTGGTGCGTGGCAATTTTGATGGCATTAAGATATTAGGAGATGGTTCGTTGACGAAACGCTTAATCATCTCTGCGGACAAAGTGACCGCTTCTGCGCGTAAAAAGATTGAAGATGCCGGCGGCACCGTTATCCTGAACGCGTGATGGAAGAAACCTGACGGCCCACTTTTCAAGCCTGCCGCATCATGGACTGCTGAGATGATATGATTTCCGCATTCTCGAATACCTTAAAAATTCCTGAGCTTCGGAATCGAGTTCTCTTCACCCTTGCGCTGCTGGTTGTTGTGCGTATCGGCGCCGCGATCACTTGCCCCGGTGTGAACGCGACTGTGATCCAAAACTGGTTTCAATCCCAGGTGAACACCCAAACTGGTGGGAATATTGCTGCACTCTTCAATATCTTCAGCGGAGGGGCGTTAGAGAATTGCGCAATCTTCTCTTTGGGCGTCATGCCTTATATCAGTGCATCTATCATGATGCAGCTGCTGACTGCTGTGATACCGCAGCTTGGGAAGCTCGCTAAAGAAGACGGTGGGCGGCAGAAGATCATGCAATACACGCGATATGCTACAATTGCGCTCTGTGTATTCCAAGGCTATCTCCTAGCACTGTCGTTTGAGGATCCTTCCCGCAACCCTTTTTTGTCGGGCATCACCGATACGATCTCAAAGCTGGGTGTTCCGCTTGTCGCTGATCCTGGCTGGGCATTCCGCATTTTAGTTATCATTACATTAACCGCAGGCACAATGCTTTTGATGTGGTTGGGTGATCAGATCACTGACAGAGGGGTCGGGAACGGCATGTCGCTAATAATCTCTATTGGCATTGCTGCCCGTTTGCCGGCAGCGTTGATTCAAGGGTGGCGCACCTTCGTTCCCTCTGGTGCGGGGCAAGGTAGTCAAGTTAGTCCAATGGTGTTGGTGTTGATGCTCGCATTCCTTGTTCTGGTCATCGCTGCAGTGATTTGCGTCACTCAGGCCCAGCGAAAGATCAGTGTTCAATATGCTAAACGCGTAGTTGGCCGCAAAGTGTATGGTGGTCAGACGCAATATATGCCACTGAAGGTCAACTATGCTGGCGTAATGCCTATAATATTTGCACAAGCGTTGCTCATATTCCCCGCTACAATTGTGACGATGGCGTTCAAAGATGCGAGGTGGGCACAATCTTTTGCTGCGAACCTGCAGTCTGGTCCATTGCACTACGGCCTATACGGTGGAATGATCTTCTTTTTCTCGTATTTCTGGGTCGCAACGCAGTTCCAGCCTCAACAGATTGCGGACGATCTCAAGAAATATGGAGGGTATATTCCGGGTATTCGACCGGGAAACGAGACTGCCAATTTTCTTGACCGTGTAATGACTCGCTTGACGTTTGCAGGTGCGGTGTTCCTGACTGTGATTGCCGTGCTTCCCCAAATGCTTTCGCAGTCGCTGCACGTGCCCTACATAGCGGCGCAGTTTTTTGGGGGCACAAGTCTGCTTATCATCGTGGGAGTAATCTTGGACACGATGCGGCAAATTGAAACTCACCTCATTCAACGTCACTATGACGGCTTTCTCCGCAAAGGAAGAATACGCGGCAGGTTCGAACGAACCCCTGCAGGGCGTGGTGAGGCCGTACAGCAAGGTGCATTGCTCTGGATCTGGGTCGGGATTGCAATGTTGGTCATTGCCGGTGTTGCTGTGTTAATTGCAAAAGGTATCCGCTGATTGCGTCGTCCGGCGGAACAATGGCAAGCTCTCGAACATGGCAGGTGCAAGTTGCCAAAAGTCTACTTAGAGAGGTGTTTCTCATTCTGCTCCAAGATCCGCACGAGGAAGGCTGCCTCTTAGGCCTTTCCAGCTTGGTGGTCAACTGATGAGCGCAATACCCATCAAGAGCGAACGCGAGATCGATAAGATGCGCGCCGCCTGTCGCGCAGCAAGCGCTGTTCTTGATCGTGTTGCCGCTCTCATCCGACCTGGGATCACTACACAGGAGGTTGATCAAGCTGCGTCAGATTTCATGTCGGAGGAGGGTTGCCGCAGCGCGTTTCTAGGCTACCGAAACTTTCCAGGTCAGATATGCATCTCAGTGAATGAAGAGGTAGTGCATGGGATCGGGGGCAGTCGGCACGTCCAGTATGGCGACATCGTGAAACTAGACATTGGCGTTTTCAAGAACGGCTGGGTAGGCGACACCGCTAAGACGGTGTCAGTTGGAGTGATCGACGAGCGCGTGCAGCGACTGCTGCAAGTCACTGAAGATACTCTGGAACTGGCGATCGGATACGCGTGCAGCGGCAGGCGCTTGGGCGATCTGTGCGCTGCGATCGAAGACGAAATTGTGGCTAACGGCTATAGTGTTGTGCGTGAGTTCGTCGGGCATGGTGTGGGCCGTCAACTACATGAGGAGCCGCAAGTGCCGAACTATGGAAGGCGCGGAAGCGGACCGAAGCTGAAACCCGGTATGACGCTGGCGATTGAGCCAATGGTAAATATGGGTTCCAGTGCAGTGCGAGTGCTGCAGGACAAATGGACTGTGGTGACAGTCGATTCTAAACCTTCGGCGCACTTTGAGCATACTGTGCTTATCACAAAAGGAGCACCGGAAATTCTCACCTCGAGAGAGCGCATGGCGAGTAAGCATTGACACACGGAGTGCAAGCGTCCCACTAGTGCAATTTCACTTACTTCTCGCCCACGCTCCTGCATTTTGCTCACTTTACTGATCTCAAAAAGTGATCCTTTGCATGATTCACCTGTTGCCACAGGACGAGGATCTGATACAAAAACATCACTGCGCACTTACAAAGTGCGCAAGCAGCACCCTTTTTACGCGCATCCTACCCACTGTTGTTGCACTGGAGAATCTAGCTTTTCCAAGTGCGAATTTTTAGTCGATTCAGATAACTTTTCCAACCCATCCCTTATGAAAGTGAGAGCATCCGTAAAGCGCCTGTGCGAGGCATGCCGCATCGTGAAGCGCAAAAATGTTGTGCGTGTTATTTGTAAGAACGCGCGTCACAAGCAGCGCCAGGGTTAAACCTGAAACAATCGAGATTATGCCCAGACTTCTTGGAGTAGATATTCCCGGCGACAAACGCATCGAAGCGTCCCTTCCTTACATTTACGGCATTGGCCCTACCTCCGCGAAGCAAATCCTGGAGCGTGCAAACATCAGCCCGGACGTGCGTGCGAAAGAGCTTTCACCAGAGCAGCTCAACGCGATTATCCATGCAATCACAGCGAGTGGTTTGCTGATTGAAGGTGACTTGCGGCGCGATATTCAGACGAATTTGAAGCGCTTACAAGCGATCAATTGTTATCGTGGGATCCGGCATCGGCGCGGCTTGCCAGTGCGCGGCCAACGAACGCAAACCAACGCACGGACGCGCAAAGGTCCTCGGAAAACGGTCGGTGTGCAGCGCAGCAAAGATGCGAAAGCTGGTAAATAAGAAATCGAAAAGAACTGTATGGCTGAGAATACAAACACAAACGCATCAGAGCCTACGAACGAGGCGTTGCCGGTGACGCCGACGGCAGAGTTGCCGGGGTCCGAAGCTGCCGCGCCCGCTACGCCTGCCGCGGCCGGGGAAACGCCAGCTAAGGTGAAGGCACCTAGAAAAGCCGGTAAAAAAGATGCCGCTGTCGCTGCCCCCGCTGAAAAGCCAGTGGAAAACCTATCGCTTGATCCGAATGCGGTGGTGGAGCAGATCAAGATCATCAAGGCAAAGGGTGCAAAGAACGTCCACACGGGCGTCGCACATGTGATGGCTACTTTCAATAACACGATCGTCACGATTACAGATCAGGTCGGAGCAGTTATTGGATGGTCAAGTGCGGGTAAGTGTGGTTTTAAGGGATCGCGTAAGAGCACGGCATATGCGGCACAGATGGTTGCGCAGGATGCCTGCCGCCAAGCAATGGGTCATGGTCTAAAAGAGGTAGAAGTGCGGGTTAAGGGTCCGGGTGCAGGCCGCGAGTCGGCGGTGCGTGCGATTCAGGCAGTTGGATTGGAGATCACGGTAATCCGTGATGTAACGCCGGTCCCGCACAATGGTTGCCGTCCGCCGAAACCGCGCCGCGTCTAAGCTTCCAAAGCACTCTCGTCCGCAACATTTACGACTACCATCAAATCATGGCACGTTACACTGGTCCCAAAGACAAACTCAGCCGCCGATTTGGCGTTCCGCTTTTTGGTGCTACTAAAGCGCTAGAGCACAAAAACTACCCTCCCGGTATGCACGGGCCAAAAGGTTCGCGCCGCAAGCATTCCGAGTATTCGCAAGCGCTTGCGGAAAAGCAAAAGCTCCGCTTCCAATACGGTCTCTTAGAGCGGCAGTTTAGGCGCTATTTCGAGAAGGCGCTTAAGACACGAGGTGTGACAGGTGAGATCCTGCTCCAACTTCTCGAGACCCGTCTTGATAATGTGATTTTTCGATTAGGTTTTGCGAACTCACGGTCCGCTGCCCGGCAAATGGTTTCTCACGGGCACGTGCAGGTGAACGGTCGCAAGGTAAATATCTCCTCTTACACGATGCGCCCGGGTGATGCGGTGACTGTTAAAGACACGCCGAAGTCCCGGAGTCTGGCAGCACGGAGTCTAGAACTCACACAGATTACCCCCGTGCCGGATTGGCTCGCAATTGATAAGGATCAATTCTCAGGGAAAGTTGCCCGAGTTCCGAGCCGAGATGAGATCGCGCCGATCGTGAATGAGCAGATGATTGTAGAGCTTTACTCCCGCTAAAATAGCGGTAATCCATGTGAGAGGCGCAAGTTGCTTGAACGGCTTGCGCCTCTTTGCGTGTAAGTAAGTTAGCGACGGCGATTCAGCTTTCGGAGTGATCTGGTGCCCTGGAAAGCCGAACAGTGGATTCGAGTGCATCAAACCTGATCTCGGAAAGCGCTAAATAATGCAAGAGTTGGCGTGTGAAGCGGAAACGGGGTGGGTGACAGGAGTTATTTGGCAGGTGCAAGATGTCGAGGCGGTGCGCAAGGTTGCTCTGAATGATTGTCGGGCGGTGCCCGGAGCGCATCGGAGCACCCTCGGGAGTAATTACCCGCTCCTTTTATGCCTGTGCAGCAGCCAGCTGCGAGCGCCGGGCAAAGAAGAGGTTGGCGAGCGCAAGGAGGCTCCGAAGCTGTGCGGTGTTTTTGGTGAATCCGCGGTAACGCACCTTGCGAGCGAAAGAGATTCTTCACAACGGGAAAGGATGCTCCACACGTGCGCGCACCTGCGCTTTGGCTTGTTCATAGCACAGGGTGTGTTCTTTCAGCCTGCCTTCAAGTCAACACTTTCACCTTGCCGCATTTCGCGGCTACATACCAGGTGAGGCTCGAGAAGCGGCTGGAAATCTCTTCACATTTTTCCACAACTAAATAGCCAGGGTCGGCGAAAGCGTCCTTCTCTGCTCCGTGCAGCAACGCATGGGTTTGCATAATGTCGGCCACGTTAGCCGCCGTGCCGCTGACTGAATGGATCAAGCCTGATCTTGCGTCCACCACGATGTGCGCCTTCCTGCCGAAGTGCCATACTTTACCTGGTGCATCTCAGGATCGCGCTCTTTTGTTTTGTTCTTCGTCGAGGAGGGCGACGCTTTCGATGGTGGCATCCACGATCGTGCCTTCCTTCATCAAGAGCTTCATATCGTCAAGCCGCGCCGCCACTTCCACAAAGATCTTCGCGATGAGTGCGTAGGCTTTGAGCAGGTGACGGCAGGTGAGCAAGGTCATCGTCTCGGGCACCGCCTCCAAGCTCAAGTCGATGCCGGCAAAGAGCCTGCCCGGAGCGAAGCCGAATGGGTGTGCATGGCCTCGCTTTCATAGATGTCGTCCCTCGAGCGCTTCATCCGCCAGCGCATACCATTGCTGCAGGAAGTAGATGCGCAGCCTACGCTAGATGCCAATGAGCGGCCGACCTCGCATTCCCGCCGGATAGTGCGGCTCGATCACTGCGCACAGCCTCGCCCAATACACCACCCTATGCATCTTGGAAAGAAAGCGTTCCCGGCGCGTTGTCTTCTTCTTCCCGGCATACTCCGCCTGCGCAAAGCTCTTCTGCCGGTTCAACACCGCCACGATACACAAACCTACTGCCGTCTGACTTTCACGTTCAGTGGGCAGGTTGATTAAATTAGCGTTTCCCTAGGATATTGCATCGTGCCAGTTGAGTAGATAAACCTGCAGTCGAGACATCGAAGAGCGACAAGCGACTTGCGGCTATGAGTGCGAATATAGAAGAATTGCGACCGGACAAGAGCCATCACTCCGAAGCCTGACGCTGTGTGGCACACGTTTTCCACTGATCCCGGCAGCGCTACAAATCCTTAGTCAATCGATTGCCTGGCGTGCTCCTCCAGCCACGTTAGTGCTTTGTCATAGCTGCAGCGGCCGAGGAAATGTGCAAGCTGTGGATGAACGGGACGTGGCAGGTGCTGTTCCAGCATCATTATGGAATCGGATACCGCTTTCAGCCGTGCAAGATGCGCAGTTGGGTCCCGCGATGCGGAATCGCGGTCTGCAATAATGGCTAGCCTATTACACAGAGCAGTGGCGAGCGCTGCTAACGGAGCAGAGTGAGGCATTCGTGTGGTTAGGGTTGCTATCGAGCTTAGACTGACGGGATTTGATCTGCCGCTCAATTTCCGAGCTGTCATCGTGTGGCTGCTCGAGAACTCCACTTATGCGCCGGATTTGTGAGAGCAAGTGAGCGAAGGCCGCGACATCTTCGTGCGCATACGCTGGAAACTACGTGGATTTCAAATGACTTATGGATCTTGAATGACGAGATTTGCCGTGCGCGGCGTTTCGTCGAGAACCGCCAATGCCGCGGACGCATGCTTCTTATGCCCATCAGTGGCAAGAGATGCACTTTAATCGGAATCATTGTAGGCTGTGGGCCGGTCTGCCTGCAATGAGGCATGGGGCTATAAAACACGTGGCAGTGCCCTTGTTGCGTGGCGCGATCAAAGAAAATGCAGGTAAATTCGCGCGCGTCAGCAGCTTCGCGACGTGACGTCTCATCAGCAGGTGCGATAGCTTCTCCGAGAACATAGTTTTTCCTTGGCATAGAACTTTTCAGTTGCTGGCTTGCTAACCTGTTCGGATAATGCGTGGCACCCGCGACACATTGAGGCGGATGTGAACCATAGAAAAGTGATCCGGGGCGTCCATTCCAAATCGCGCCAGCCCCCACGCGACTTGCTCAGTGCCTTGACACTCGACAGCAGGCTCCTACTTTGCGAGCGCCGTCGCGTATGCCCGATCCTGTTCCGCCGCCAACGCCCCAGTCGGAACCCTCGCGCGCGGCCGAGGAAAGCACCGCAACGTTTCAGCCAGTCGCTGCCACTGGACTGCCTCGGAACGTGGCTGCAGGGTTGACGCTCGTGATTCCCCTCGCAGGTGGAATCGCCGCCTTGTTTCTCGAGCGACGCGATGCGTTTGTCCGATTCTATGCGGTGCAATCAATCGTGCTCGGCGCGTTGCTCGCCATGATGGTCATGGTGCGGGAGTTTGCCGTGTTCATTTTTTCGCCGATCCCGTGGCTGGGTGAGTGGCTGGTGCGACTGGTGCAGTTTATCTACGGAGTCGTTGCACTGGTGTGGTTCGTGATCTGGATTGTGGCTTTGGCGATGGCATTTTTGGAGAAGGAATGGGCAATTCCATACCTCGGCGGATTGGCACGGAGGAAATTCCCGCGCCGCGTGGGTTGAAAAAGGCGTCAGGCGTTTGCACACGCGGAGGAATATCTCGCGTTGCGCGCGAGCGACCTTGTTAGAGGAGGCTATTCGCTAGAGCAGCGAGCTGCTCTACAACCTCGCTATTTTCCACATCCCCCGAGAGTAGGATTTCTCGCAGCCCTGTCTCGCGCCGGAACCACGTCAACTGGCGTTTCGCGTAGCGACGAGTCGCTTGCTGGATCGCAGCGATGCAAGCCCCCTTGTCCACGTGACCGCCGATGAACGCCTGAATGTGGCCAAATCCGAGGGCCTGGCGCGCGGTTGCACCGATGTCGTGAGCCTGCGCCACCTCCTCCACGGCTCCCCCGGTGAGCATCGCCTCCACCCGCTGATCGATGAGGTGGTTGAGTTCCGTCCGATCGCGGAGCAAAATGACTCCCTCTGCGGGCGAGTCACCGTCTTTCCATGTGCTGCGGAAGCTCGAAAAAGGTTGGTTGGTCAGCAAGCAGACCTCCAGGGCACGCACGAGTCGCCTCGGGTTTCTCACATCGATGGTTGCTGCCGCTGCGGGATCCAAACTTTGCAAGCGCGCCTGCATGGCTTGAAGTCCCAAGGCTTCCAGTTCCGCCCGCAGCCCTGCATCGGCTGCCGGCAAGCCGCCTGCTAGCCCGCACCGGAGCCCTCGCAAATACAACCCGGTGCCACCAACGATGATGGCCCGTTTGCCGCGGGCTTGGATGCTGGCCAGACATTCCTCCGCTCGCGCGAGATATTGTGCGACATCAAAGGATGACTCGAGCGGCACTTCGCCGACGAGATGATGTGGCACCCGGGCGCGCTCCACCGCAGTCGGTTGCGCGGTGAGCACCGCTAGACCGCGATAGACTTGGAATGCGTCTGCACCGACAATCTCGCCCCCGCACTGCTCGGCGACTTCGATCGCAACGGCGCTTTTGCCGACTGAAGTCGGCCCCGCGATCACAAGCGCAGGATAGCGGGCGAGCAGGGGCGGTGGCATGCGCGAGCCATACCATATCTCCACATAAAAGCGGGAGACCCGCCTTTCAGCGAATCTCCCGCGATGGAGAACTGCGGATTTGTTGCGGAAACGGACTCAGCCGCGATCGGGCGGAGTTTTCGCCCCGCTGACCACGAGCTTGCGGCCCATGAAGTCCTTGTCATGCAACACTTCCACCGCGCGCGCGGCTTCATCGATCGTGCTCATGGTGACGAAACCGAAGCCTTTGGATTTCTCAGTGTCCTTGTGGCTCACCACCTCAGCGACGCGAACTGCACCGATGCCCGCAAAAAGCTGGGAAAGGTCGCTTTCGGTCGCGTCAAAGGAGAGGTTGCCGACGTAAAGCTTCGGCGTGGTGACCTCCACCGCTTCCGGCTTGCGCGTCGGGCGGGAAGGGGCGAGCGACTGCGCAGAGGCGGGGCGGACATCATCCCTGTTGCCAGTGCTGCTGCCGCCGGAGGAATATGCGGGGTAGCTCGCGCGGCGGGTTTCCGTGTGGGCGGCAGCGCCGTTGCTGCTTTTCTTTTTGCCGGTGAAAAAGCCAACGAGCTTTTGCAGAAAGCTCTGCTTTGGCGCGTGCTTCGGCTCAGGGGATTGGGCGGGACCGCGCGATTCATCGCGCTGGTGGCCTTGACGTCGGGGGCCGCGGCCAGGGCGGCGGCCCGAGGATCTTGCATTCGGATTGCTCATGATATTTCTCGTTTTCGGATGGTTATGGCTGGCTGGCGGAGCGCACCTGTCGCGCCGTAGGGCGCGTGGCCCCGAGAGGCCGTTTTCGGTGCCGACCTCGTCGAAAAAACGATCGCCACCGCTCCCCGCATCAGGTGTGCGAGAGCCGGGGCGGCGATCCTTCGGAAAAGACTGCGCCAGCGGGTGGAAGGCCGTCCGCCGGGCGCAAAACTGCGCGTGCCGCTTCCCTTGCTTCGGCGGTCGATTCCGAAAACCGGAGCACCCGGCCTGCGAGCCGAAGAGCCCAGCGGCGGAGAAGACGAAGGAACACCTTGCTCAGCGGCCAGATCGTGAAGCGGGAAGGGGACAAGCGCACCGCGCCCATGAGATCACCCAACACCTGCGCGTCCATTAACGCAGCGAAGAAGCGAGGGCAAGCAGAACGTTTAAGGTGGGTTGAACTTTCTGCGCTGATCGAGGTATCCGCGAAGCCCTTATGTCGGCGGAGCGGCTAGAGCTCACGTGTTCAACAAGCATTCGCTGCCAACCGCAAAAGCTCGGCTTTCAAAGCGGGGAGGGGATCAATCACCCAGCCTCGCAGCGCGGGGCGAGATCGTCGGCAGCAGCTTCGGCGATTGCACCTCGGCTTCCACCTGGCGTCCGAGAAAATCCAGCAGCACTTTCACACGATCGCGCGCTGGTAGAAGCTGCGTCACCACTGCCTCCAGACCTTGAAAAGATCCTTCGGTGATCTGCACCGCGTCACCCACGTGGAGCGTGGGATCGAAAACCACCACCTCTTCGTCCCCGCTGGCCGTGCGCAACGCCGCCACTGTCGCGGCATCGATCGCGGCCACGTGAGCGCCGAATCGGACGATCGTCATGATACCCGGCGCATACTGCACCTGGCGGTGCAAGTCGCGGAAGTGAAAGCGCGCAAAGAGGTATCCGGGGAACATCGCTTCCACGAACCAGACCGCACCCCGCTTCGTGGCTTTGCGAAAGCGGATGCGCGGCGAAAAGCACTCCACCCCAAGCTGCTGCCGCAGCGCGCCGGCCGCGATGTGCTCGTGCTTGGGTCTCGCTTTCAGACAAAACCAAAGCGGTTCTTCGATTTCGTTCAGTTGCGCGCCGGAAAAGGTCATGAATGGAGGTGGAAAGCTGCATCGGTCGCTCATTCGTCCAGCCTTGATCTGGAGACACTGACAGCGACCTGCGGCCGGCGGGAAACTCAGGAATCAAGCTACCGAACACAACTCATTTGATTCCGCGAAAGTGCATCCGATCCTGAGGCTCTCGACCGAGTTTCTGGGCGAGGAAGTGCCTCGAATTTGATCTGCGGATGGAACAGTCTCAGGCAGCGCAACGGAGCGGTGGACGCTGAGTATCGAGAGCACTCGCGGCTTGCATGTCACACCCCAGCAGGATGTGAATACCTATTCCTATGAGCATCACAAATGTCCCCCGCTCGTTCTCCCGCTGGCTTGTTCTTATGCTCGCTGCGCTGCTGCCCTGTCTGGCGCTGGCGCTCGATGTGGACGAGACAGAGCAGATCAAAAAAATCGAGCGGCAGTTGGCAGTTGCGCTCGCGAAATCCGACGTGGAGCGACTTGCCGAGTTGATTGCAAACGACTGGAAATTCGTCGGCTCCGATGGCGGCATTATCGGGCGCGATGAAATGCTCAACACGCTCCGCTCGGGCCAGTTGAAATTCGAGAGCTACGAGCTTGGCCCGATGCAGGTGCGAGTCTATGGCGAGGTGGCGGTGGTGATCGGCACGGGCGCTTCCAAGGGCAGCATGGCCGGCGAGACATTCGATGAGCGCGACGTCTTCACCGACGTTTTCATCCGCAAAGATGGCAAATGGAGCTGTGTCTCCACTCACAGCTCAGACGTTCCAAAGTAGTGCAAACCGGCTCTGCTGTATTTGCGACCTTCCTTGCGAGCGCTGCGTTCGCTGCGCTGTCCATCGCTGGCGAATGGGTGCCGCTCTTCTCCCACGACGGCGTGCCGGAGGGCTGGAGCGTCCGGCATTGGGCGGACGTGAAGGATGCTCCGCCGCAGCCGAGCCCGTGGATCGTAAAAGACGGCGTGCTCCACGGCAGCCAGCCACGCGGCACTTGGCTGGTGAGCGAGCGTGAGTTTGGAGATTTTGCGTTGGAATTTGAGTGGCAGATCGGCGAGCAGGGGAACAGCGGAGTCGGGTTGCGCTTTCCAGCGGAAGGCGATCCCGCCTTCGCAGGGATGGAGGTGCAGATGGTCGATCCCCGTTACTACGGCGATTACGCATTCGAGCCCGGCGAGCTGACTGGTGCGATCTACAAGGCGCAGCCGCCGCGCGCGCAGATGTATCGCGCCGGTGAATGGAACCGATACGAGATCACGTGCCGCGGCGAGCACGTGCGCGTGGTCCTGAATGGGGAACTCCTGCACGACCTTCATCTCGATGCAGAAACGCGCACCGTGGAGCGGGGCGCGCCGCTCTCGCAGCGCCCACGAAAAGGCCGCATTGGATTCCAGGAGCTCAGCCGCGGTGGCGGCCATGTGCTCGTCCGCGGGGCTCGCATCCGCGAGCTGGAATAGGCAGGGAAAACAGGGCGGCTCCTACACGCTCGCCGCTGAGGGAGAATCGAAACGAACGCGGTGAAGAAAAGACGTTCGCTCGGTGGCGAGACGGTCCGTCGAGTGGCTTACGGAAGGGTGTTCTGACCTTCGGCCCGAATCCACAAAAACACTGGCGATTCGCCGGCGGCAATCTGCACGGCGTCGGCTCCCAACGGCGCGGGTTTCACAAGTTCCGCCGGTTCGCTGCTCAGCGGCATGCGCTCGGCGCGCGCGATAGTCTCCAAGCGAAGCGGTAGCGTCGTTGTGCCCTCGCCGCCGCTGGGCTTCCAAACCGCGACGACCCGCTCACCCCGGTGCTCGCCATGCACGAACTCATAAGCAAAGCAATCCGCCACGTCTTGCCGCAGCACGCGGGAAAAGCGATACTCACCGAGACTGCTCTGGAGCCATGCTGCTGCGTGATACGCGGGCTTCGGCTGAAAATTCCGCGTGAGGCCGGAGGAGCCGTGGATGTGCGGAGTATCGTCGTCGTTGAAGAGGTAAAGATACGCACGGTCCAGAGTCGTGCCCGCGAGCACCAGCCACGCGCGGACGATCCACTGCGCCTGCTCCGTCTCGGTGCTGCCCTGCCACTTGGCGAAAAAGCCCGTCGGTGGCGCAGGTTTGGTCGAAGCATCCCAGCCGAACTCTGTGATCCAGACCTCTTTGTCTGGGGCGTGCTCGTCGCGCCACTGGAGGGTGTTGCGGACGATCGGGAGGAAGTCGATCGCCGGGTCTTCTGGATACGAGCGGCGGAACGTGGGCCACGGCTCGGCTTCGGCATACACGTGGATGTTGATGATGTCGTAGAGCGCTTCCAATCCGGCGAATGACTCCATGCCGCGGTAGTAGCGGCTCGTGCCGCGGATATCCGCCGCGCAGGTCGCAATGCGGAGGCGCGAGTCGCCTTTGCGCACACCGCCGGCCATCGCCTCGAAAAGCTCGCGATACTGCGGGTCGGAGTATTTGCCCGGTTCATTGCCGATCTGCACGGTTTCCACGAGCGCCTGGCTGGACGGTCCGAAGGCGCGGGCGAACGACTCGCCATACACCGCCGCGTCGCGCGCCGGATTCTTCCAGCCTGCCGGCGCGATATCGTCGAAGATAAGGCAGGCGTGTGTGCGCAGGCCCTGCGCAC
>CAXSDZ010000012.1:0-6064 GCA_964235505.1 uncultured Chthoniobacteraceae bacterium | reverse complement strand
CACGCCACGAGCCATAGACTTTCGACCAATCGACGCGGTTGCGCGCAAACGGAAACGTGGTGGCGAAGTCCGTTTCGTCGCCCAAATCCCAACGCACGGGGTGGTAGTCGCGCACGAGCTTCGCCACCGGCGCGTAGAGATCCGGTTTGAACTGCACCGTGTGGCCGTTCAGTCCGATGAAGTCGCGCATCAGCGGTCGCGGCTTCTCAGCTTGGGCGTCGAGCGGTGCGGCTGTAGAGCCAAGAGCAAGGAAGAGCAGGAGACGGGCGGCGCGCATGGAAGTGACCACCGATTCGGGCAGGCACCCACCGATGCGCGCGTCGCGCGTTTTGGAAGCGCACGCTTGCTCCGCGTGCTCTCCTACCTCGCGGCTACGGAGCCACTGTGACTTTCACCCGGAAGAAGAGCTTCGGGATCGCAGCGTCGAAGGTCACCACCGCCTGGCGTGTTTGCGCACTTGCAGTGGAGCCGATCAGCGCGTCGGGCACGTCTTCCCACGTCACGAGGTCCGCAGACTTTTGCGCGCGGTATTGTGCGCTGGAGCGGTCAGTTGGCCGTTGGAAGGTGAAGACCCACTAAGAAACGCCGCCCACATCCTGCAGCTCGAAAGTCGGCTGTGCCTCCGGGTGGAAATCCGACACGCGAGGATTGGTCGCGTTGGCGTATTCATTCGCATTTGAGATGCCGTCGCCATCGGGATCTTCCGCGTCGCCACTGCCGGCACCGCCAGTGGGAAAGAACTGGGATTTCCACGCGGCAAACGTGGTGTTTGGCCCACCAGTCGAGGGGATCTCACCGGGAGACGCGAGGCTGGCAGTCCAGCTCGCAGGGAGATCGCCCACTGCGCTGGATCCGATGCGGTTCAATGAAGTCGTGCCGGTCGCCGTCGGCCACGGGGCGGTGCTCGCGTAGTTCACCTCATCTTCCCAGAGCTGCGGGTAAAAGCCCGGCTCCAGCTGTGGCGGCGTCCCGGCGCGGTAAAGCGTCACCTGGCCAGTCGCTCCGAGGTGATCGTTGGCAGACCATGGCCCGGCGAGCGGCACATTCGAGGCGAGTCCGTAGGCATTGCGAAACGCAGTCGCCTTTGCGCTGTCGCTCGGCGCGAAAGGCACCACCACGAGCACGCCACCGCGGGCGATCACGTCTGCTGAGCTGAAGTCGAAATCGACTGAACCACGCAGGGTCCAGCGAGCAAGAGACTCGCTCACCGTTCCCGCATTGCGGAGTTCGATGAATTCCAGATCGGTGCTGCCGCCGGGCGAATGCTGGATTTCGTTGATGATCACCGGCCCGAAGTGCGGCGTGCTGTTCGGTGCGCCAAGGCCCGGACGCGGCGTGTTCGGCGAGGCTTCGTCGAGAAGGGTGCGCGCGAGCATCGGGTAGAGCTTGCCGGTTCCATTCGGCCAGCGGCCCCACGATTCGTCCGGCCGGGAGGCGCCGAAATCGACGTGATCGACGAACTTCAGCGGCTTGCCTGTCCCATCCGCCTGGATCAGCCATGCGTCGTCACCGTGAGAAGCGTCGAAGGCGAACTCCGTCGCCGCAGGCGTGCCGGCGCCCGGGTTCCACGCGCCGTTGGGGTTGAACTGCGCTTCCGTGAAAACGAGGTAGCCGTTTGCCGGAATGACCGTGTTCGCCGGAATGCGATATTGCGCATAATCGGTCAGCAGTTCCACGCTGCCGCGGTCGCTCAAATACCACCCGCTGATATCGACCGGCGTCCCGGTGGTGTTCAGCAGCTCGATGGCATCGACGCGCGGCAAAGTCGAAAAGCTCAGGACTTCGTTGATCACCACGCGGCCGTCCACTCCCGCGCCTGCCACCGCCGGCGAACCTTGGATTTCCGAAGATGCGCGCCAGTTCGCGCCGTCCGTGTAGTCCGCATTGGAATAGGTCGTGCCCGCATACTCCAGCGTGCTTCCTTTCCCATCTGCGCGACCCGGCCACGCACCAGCATCGGAGTAGATGAAATTCTGAATCTCGGTGCCGTCACGTGCCAGGATGCGGATCGCCTCGCCATTGTTGTCGAGCGAACCTTCGCCCCATTCACCCACGATCCGGCTGCTCAAAGCCGTGCCGTAGCGCGCCTCAAAAGCGGCGCGGTTTTTCACCACCAGCGCAAACTCGCCCGGCGAAAGCGAAAGCGGCGCGAGCTTGAGTTCCGTCGCGGGCTGGCCGTCCGCAAATTTCACCTCGAAAAGGTTCACCTTGCGCGTGCCGACGTTGCGCAGCTCGATCCACTCGAAGTCGTCCGCCATCACGCTCGGAATCGCCGCGAGCTCCGCCGCTGTCGGCGCGAGCGGGTTATAGTTGATCTCACTCACCGCGATGTCTCCGGCGGCGGCAAAAGTTTCATTCACGAGATAGACGCGCGTGAGCGGCGCGCTCCAGTTGATGGGCACTGCGCCACCCGGAAACGGGGTGACGGTAGTCTGGCGGCGGGCCGTCAGCACCGTCGTCTGCGTGAGGGCGATCGGCCCGGAATAGGTCAGAGCGGTTGAGGCGGCGGCGCCACCTGGCGGACGGGGATCGGCACCGTTAATGGTGTAACGGAGCGCGCCGGTGCCGGAAAGCGTGACGGTCTGCCCGGAGTTCACCACGCCCGAGGCGGTGGTCGCGACCGGCGGTGCGGGCACCTGCGTATCCAGCCAGTTCACGCGCGTGGTCAGCCACGTCTTCATGTCGGTGATCTCGTTCAGATAGACGCCGCCGCGCGCAGCATTCTCGGGCCATTTCGCCGCGTCCCGCGCGCCGGCGGCATTGCCGATCTGGGCGCCCATCTGGTCAGCGAGCGTGTTCAGATTTGCGAGGTCGAAGACTGAGCCTGGTTGCCGGAGCAGCCAGTAGCGATCGACCCACGCCTGCACGAAATCCGGGTCCTTGAACAGGCGGCCCCACCAATCAAGAGAGAAGAAATAATCGATGTTCCCCCAACTGGCCGGCGAATCATCGCGGGAGTCGTCGGAGGCGAGAGCGCGGTCGAAGTCCCACGCCGGTCCGGCGTTGATTTTCCCCAGCCGATCCTTGAAGTAAAACGCGCTGAGCCGGAGCGCATCCACGTTATAGGTCAGCGAATTGATGATGTGGTGATCGACGAACGATCCGACATCGATGAAGTTGCGGTAGTTCCGCGTAGAGAAATTGGCAGCCGCCTCAGCATAAACCGCGGTGTCGAACTGCTGAACGTAGCCCTTCAGATAGTTGATCTGCTGAGGCGTATCGAAATCCGGGTCGGGCTCGCCAATGATCAGATATTCGTCTCCTGCGCCGTGCGGCACGCCGTTGGTGGTGTGCCAGGTCACCTCGGTCGATTCGCCGCGGTCGATCTTGAAGATGTAGCCGCCCGTCACCGCATCTCCCGCATTGTCGGTCGGCTGCAGCGGCACGATATCGAGGCGGTTTTTGCTCGATTTGATCTTTTCCGTCAGGATGTAAATGCCGGCGTAATCGCTGTAATCAAGCTTCCCACCGTTCTGGTTGAAGAACAGCTCAACAGGCTGGGTGCGCGACGCCCACCGGCCCATGCGGCGGCTGATTTCGTAGGTGTAGGCGTTGTGGATGAACGTGTCGTCGAAGAGATACGGCCCGTTCAGAATCCAATCCGAGTCGCTCGCCAGCCCGAGCAGCGGTTGGTCGAGATCCATGTTTTTCTCGTCCCAAAGCTCCATCGCGTAGCTCTGCTTCGCGAAGCCCTGTGAAGATGAGCCGCGCACGCGGTAGCCCGCGCGCGTGAATCGGTTCGGCGCAATGTTCAGCTTGGCCACTCCATTTACCGGCTCATAAACGTAGAGCAGGCCCGCCGTGTAAGTGTTTGCGCTGCTGTCGATCGGCACGCCGGCTCCGTGGTCATCCGCCACGAGGATCGGCAGATTCGAGGTGAATGCTGACGTGTTGTTTGCGCCTGCGGCAGTTTCCAGCAGGAGATATTGCGCAGTGCGCGAGACGCTGCGCTGGCCGGTGACAGGGTCGAAGATAGCGGCCCGGATCAGTGTGCTGGCACTGATCGGGATCGGCGCCGCCGGATTGTAGAGTGTCGAGGTCGCGGTGGGCTCCGCCAGCGTGGTCGCGGTGGCGCTCGTGGTCGCGGTGACGTAGCGGATTTCGGAGCCGGCATTCGCACCGGAAAGGGCGAGGGAAAATGCCGTGGTGAAGTTGCCCGACGGCTGCGAAAACCCCACGACTTGCGGGATGCGCAACGTGCTCGGCGCACCATTCCCCGCGCCCGGCGTCGCGGTCGTGAAGTAGCCGATCTGCGGGGTGCCTTGAGTGGCGACTTCTGCGATGACCTGCGGCAGCACAAATGCGTCGGAGCTGCCGATCGAGGCATTGAGCAAGTGAATCGCCAGCACGTTCGAGCCGCCGCTGGCCAGCGACGAGATCGCCGCGGAAATGTCGAAGTCTTCAAATGCCGGGACCGCTGGCGCAGTCGGTCCTGGCCCGTGGGAAGGGCTCGCGGTCGATTGAACGCTCAATGAGTTCAACGTCGTCCCTTTGATTTGCACAAACTGTCCATTCACAAACGCCGCAAACCCGTCGTCGTAGCTGATGCGCAGGGTGAGTTTGCTCACTTTCGACACATCGGGGACGGTGAACGGCACGCGAATGAAGGCGCTCGTGCTGACGTTTTGCATCGGCAGCGTGAGCCCCACATAGGCGGTGAGATCCGGCGTGGCGCTGAGGAAGTAGCCGGCGCCCAGCGTGCCGGAAAGCCACGCGTTGTCGTTGAAAGCCACGTCGCGCCACGTCGTGCCAAGACTCTCGTCCGTCGGCACAAACCCACGCGCCGGTGTGCTTCGGTCGATCCACGTCACCGACTGGACCTGTTTGGCCGCGCCATACGAGACGTCTTCGAGCTGCGCCGGGTATTGCGGATCGAAGGCAGTCGTCGCCGTCGCGCCGTCCGGCTTCACCAGCGCAAGGTATTCGCCGCTGGAGGAAAGCTGGAAATTGGTATGGAGCTGCTGCCCGGAAATGGCGCGATCTTTGCCGGAGGCAAAGACGGTCAGGAAACCATTCGCCGGCACCGTGACACTCGGAAAGCGCCACTTGGATTTGTTCACCTTCGTGTCGGTCAAAAACCACCCTTCCAGGTTCACCGGACCCGGTCCGGGATTGCGAATTTCGATCCAGTCCGAATAGTCGCCGTTCTGATCCGTGATGGTCGAATGGTTATCCGCCATGAACTCGTTGATCACTGGATCATCCGCTCGCACGTTCGCAGCGGCGGTGAGGAGAAGTGCAGCGGCAAGCAGGGTCGCGAAGGCAGAGCGGCGGGTTGTCATAATTCGTGGGGGAAGGGTGGCGCAGTATTCCCCAAGAGAATCCATTGCGCCACGGAAGAAATCTGCGGCTCGGGCCCGAAAGGCGCGCGGAGCGTCCACCCCGTCGCGCAGGGTCGGAGATCGAGCGCAAAATAGCGACAGCGCCTCACCAGCGGATGCCGGATCGATGTTCCGATGTTCTGCCGTGCGCACCGTGCGTCCTGTGCCGTCTTCGCTTCTCTCATTCCATTGGCAAATCCCGCGGCTTTGTCCGATGGTCCGCGCGTCCATGCATCGTCGCGCCGGCTTCACCCTCCTGGAACTCTGCGTCGCCATCGTGATCGCCCTGATGGTGCTCGGCCTCGCGGTGCCGAGCGTGCGCGGCGTGATGGCTGAGCAACGGATGAAAAAGACGTTCGAGGACTTCGATACCTTCGTCCGCCGGGCGCAGCTCCGCAGCGTGACGGATCGGATGTCGGTGCTGCTCGTGTGGCACAAGGACGGGATCGACCTCGTGCCCGAGCGCGCGGTGGTGGAAGGCGAGGAGCCGAAGATCGAGCACTTCGCCTTCAGCGACGGGCATGCGATCACGCTCGCGCGCCCGGCAGCGCTGGCAAAGAAGCCGCCGGCGGAATGGCCGTTCTGGCGCAGCGGCACGTGCGAGCCCGTGGTGGTGAGCTATGAAGGCCCCGAAGGCCGCTGGTCCGTGCGTTACGACGCCCTCACGCTCCAGGCGACGTTTGTAGATTCCAGCCTGCCATGAAGACGAAGCGGAATCGTGGAGCGTGGAGCGTGTGGTGTGG
>CAXSDZ010000011.1:39307-43787 GCA_964235505.1 uncultured Chthoniobacteraceae bacterium | reverse complement strand
CGTCTCTGTGATCTTCGTCGGCCATTCAAGCCGGATGGAAATCAGGTGATCCGTTCTATCCGGTAATTGCCGGGCCGCTATCGCCTCCAGATCGAGCAGATACATTAAATCACGGATGACTGCCTTGCCCGGAAACTTGGTCCGGTAAAAGTGCGCTGATTTACGAATCAGGTCGTCGAGCTTCATCTCTTCCGCGTCGAGTAGAAGGTTGAGTAACTGCACCTGCCGCTCGGAAATGGCGCGCTTTCGCTGCGTCTGCAACCGTCCGAAAAGGTCCGTCACCGTATTGCGGAAGAGCGCCTTGGTGACCTGCAACTTGATTTCCCCAAACAACCGTCGGCACTGGCTCTCAATCCCGCGCAGCGCGAACTTGAGAAACAACGTTAGCTCGTGTCCGCGCTCGCCCGTTTCGTGCAGCGCGTTCAGGTAGCCGACCTTCTGCTCGTAGTAGTAGTTCGACATGGCGATGAAGAGCGTGTCGCGCAGCCCTGTGCGCTGGAGCATCAGCGCCTCCAGCGCGCGCGCCGTGCGACCGTTGCCATCGAGGAAAGGATGGATTTCCGCAAAATGATAGTGCAGAGCGAGCGCCTGGATCAGCGGATCGTGTGCGCGGAAAACCGTCTGCGCCGCCTCGGTCAATTGCCGCAGCGCCTCCGTGCAGGCGTCGCCGCCGTTGCAGCCGCGGTGGCGCGGCGCGCCGAAGGTGACGTTCTGATCGCGCTCCCGCAGCCGGCCCGGCGGGCAGTGATCATCGTCGCAACCCGACACCAGCCTCCGATGCACCTCCGCCACCAGCGCCGGGTCCACCAGGCGATCTGCGGGCAGTTCCGCGATCCAGCGATATGTGGCGACCGCTGCCGCCGCCTACCGTTGCGAGCGCGTTTCGAGCTGCTGGGGCGTTTCGCGCATCGCGGCTTCCAGCTCCTTTTCGGTGAACTCCGCCCCTTCGATCCGCGAAGTGCCGGCCACTTCGCGCTTGAGCTGCACTTTTTGCAGCTCGTCCGCCCAGCTCCGTTGATAGGGGATCTGCGTCAGCGCCAGCATTGCCGCCTTGGCTCCCATCTACTCGTCAATGATCGCCAGCCGGTCGTAAGCGATCCAGTCGCGCGGCATTTCGTAGCGGATCATGGATCAAGTGAAAGCACGTTTCATTTCCAAGTCAACGCGCACGTCATTTCACCTGCAATCCGTTCATGGTGAAGGGCTTGCACATCCCGATTAGAAGCGAACTCTGCTGGTCAGAAACCCTTTCATTTCCGGCTCATCTCCATCTCCGCTGCGATTCACAGCCCCACTGCGGAAGGCGCGGTGTTGGGGGGGGCGCAGAGCGCGTCCAGCTCCGCCAGCGACGCCCGCTGCGCCTTCTTCAGCGCCTCCAACGTCGAGCCCGCGCGAACAGTCCCGGCCTCGGCCGCGCCTTTTTCTGTCACCGTGCGTTTCACGGGGTCGTCGCTCTCCAAGTCACCCGGAGTGACGAATGGGATCGTGCCACCAAACATTCCCGGGTAGGGTGGGCGTCCCGCCCGCCGGCAAAAGCGTCCCGCCTTTGCGAACTTCCAGTCCCGCGGAAGCGTCCCGTTCGTCGAAAGCGTGTTTGGGCGAGACGCCCACCCTACCCAGGAGGGGAAGCCGCAGGCTCCGCCACCGCGTGAACAGGTCAGGCAGGTTGTTCTTCGGCGTCCGCTGGTTTTCAGCAGGCTTCAGGAAGAAGGCGAGGAAGAGCAGGGTGGTCTTCTTCGTCTTGACGATTTGCTGGAGGCCTTTGGCGCAGTTCTCGTAGTCGAGCGACCCGGCGAAGGGTGGATTGGCGAGGACGAGTGGGTGTTTTCCCTCCTCTCCCGCGTGGTCCTGCGCGAGGGAGTCGCGGTAGCGCATGTCGGGATTCTTCACGCCGCACGGGCCGCGCTGTCCCCGCTACCGGATGCGGCCCCAGTGCGGGAGGAATGGCCAATAAACCAAGACTGCGCGACCCATGATGTTCCCCTCCGGCACGGTGCCCCACGCGCGGCTGTCGAGGCTGTTGTAGGAGTTGTCGCCGAGCGCCAGATAGCTTTTTGCGGGCAGGGTGAAGCTTTCCTCCGGCGAGCCCATCAGCGGGATCCAGCCATGCTGCCGTGGGCCGTTGCCGTAGCCGCGGTAGCCTTCCGCCGAGGGCTGCGCGACGGTGCCCGACATCACCCGCTGGAAGCGCGGGTCCGCCGCCACGGCGCCATCCAGAAACAAGCGCGGCGGATCGATCCGCAGCGTGTCGCCCGGCGTGCCGGCGAGGCGCTTGATGTAATACTGCGACGGCTGCCCGGGCGGGTTCAGCATCGGGATTCCCCCGGTGCTGAAGACGAAAACTTCCGCCCGCTTCGGGTGGCGGAAGTGATACGTGAACTTGTCCACAAACACGTGGTCGCCCGTGTCGATGTAGCCGCGCACGATCGGCTCGCCCGCATGATACGGGCGGCCGTAGCCGACGCCGAAATAGTTCTGCACCGTGGCCTTCGGGGCGTGGATCTCATAGACGTTTTTGTCCGTCTGGATCCGGGTGTAAGTCATAAATCCGTAGCGCGTGATTTCCTCCGGCGGCTGGACCACGGCTTCTTCGCTTTTCGCGATGACATCGAGATAGCTGCGGCCATACAGCGCGGTGTGCAGGGCGCGCACCGCCACGTTCGGCGGCGGCTCGGGCGTGGGGTGGCCGATGATGCCATCGAGCGTCGGCTGCATGGAACCGGTGGGGATGGTGAAGGGCTGGAGAAAGTAGGTGCGCACGCCGAGCGCGATCACGATGGCGACGAGGAAAACCTCCACGTTTTCGCGCCACGCGGCATCAGCCGAGAGCGGCACGTGCTGGCCCGCGAGCTTGTCGAGCCGGGAAGCAGAATCGGCGATGCCGCGCTCGTCACGGGCGCGCACGGCAGTTTCCAGCCGGTCGATGCCACCCTCGAATTCCGCGATCACTTCGCTGCTCCAGAGGTCGCGTTTGTAGGCGAGCAGCTTGCGGGCGTCCTTGCTGAATTGGCGCCCGTGTTTGAGGAAGCGCGGCGTGAAGAAAAACATGCGGGCGCCTCGTGTAGCGGAGAAGCGGCGGCTTGGCAACAGGCCCACGCGCGCGAGCCTGGGCGCTGTATTTCCGCGAAGTGCGCACGCCACTTGCCGGACCGGGGAAAGGCATTGTACCGCGCGGGCCGCTCCGGTTTGCTGCCCGCATCATGTTGCCGACTCAGCAAGGCGCGTTCCGCCTTTTCCGCCTCGCGGGGATCACCGTATTTCTGCACTGGTCGTGGTTCGCCGTGGCGGCGTGGCAGATGCAGGGCGGCATGACGCGCTACTCGTCGCCGGTGTGGAAGGTGGTGGAATACGTGTCGCTCTTTCTCCTCGTGCTGATGCACGAGTTTGGCCACGCGCTGGCGTGCCGGCAGGTGGGCGGGCAGGCCGAGCAGATCGTGCTCTGGCCGCTAGGCGGCGTGGCCTACGTGGCACCGCCCTTCCGCCCGGGCACGCAGCTCTGGAGCATCGTGGCCGGGCCGCTGGTAAATGTGGCGCTGCTGCCGGTGCTTTACCTGCTTCAGGAATACACCCGGTCCGAGCTCTGGATCGTGTCGAAGCCCGATCTCTTCCGGCTCGTGCGCGCGCTTTGGCAGATCAATCTGGGGCTCCTCATTTTCAATCTCTTGCCGATTTATCCGCTGGACGGCGGCAAGATCGTGCGGTCGCTGCTGTGGTATGTCGTCGGCCCGATCCGCAGCCTCCAGGTAGCCGCGGGGCTCGGTTTCCTGGGCGTCGCTGCGCTGCTCGCGCTGGCGGTTTATTGGCGCTCGCTCTGGATCGGCATCATGACGGCGTTCATCTTCATGAACTGCCGCGTCGGCTGGCTGGAAGCGCGCGCCCTGCAACAGCGCGCCGCCGCCGGCGGTTGGCGCTAGGCTGGCGGCACGCACCCGGCCAGAAACTCCGCCGCGCGCCGCTCGGACCACGGCTGGAGCCCGCGCTTCCCATCGAGAAATCCCACGTGGCCGCCGGACTCCGGCGCTTCCAGGCAGAAGCACGCGCTCGCTTCGGCTTCGGGCCACGGAAAGGACTCCGGGGTGAGAAACGGATCGTCCCGCGCATTCAGCAGCAGCGCTGGGACGGTGATCCGCGGGAGCACGGGACGCGCGCTCGATCGCGCCCAGTAGTCCGCCGCATCGCGGAAGCCGTGCAGCGGCGCGGTGTAGCGATCGTCGAACTCCGCGAAGCTCCGAATCCTCCGCGCGCGCGTCGCATCGAGCTGCCCGGGGAAGCGCACCGCCTTCGCCTCCACCTTTGCGATCAGCGTTTTCAGGAAGCGCTGGAGATAGATGCGGTTGCTCCACCGGCGATCCAGCGCCCGCGCGCTCGACGCGAGATCGACCGGCGCGGAGATCGCCACCGCGCCGACGATCGCCGGATGCGGCGGCGCTTCGCCCAGCAGCTTGAGCGTCACATTTCCCCCGAGAGAAAACCCGACCAG
>CAXSDZ010000011.1:34359-39297 GCA_964235505.1 uncultured Chthoniobacteraceae bacterium | reverse complement strand
CTGCTGGGCCGCGTGCCGCACGACTGCTGCGAGGTCGCCCGTCTCGCCGCTGTGGTAGAAGCGCGCGCGCCGGTTCGATTCCCGGCCGCAGCCGCGGAAATTCCACGCCAGCGCATCCCAACCCGCCGCCCGCAGTGTCCGCGCCATTCCGCCGATGTAGTGATTCTCGTGCGACCCCTCCAACCCATGCGATAGGATCGCTACCCGCGGACAACCGGTGCCGCCGCGCAGCCAGCCGAGGTCCACGAAATCACCATCCGCCAGCTCCAGCCGCTCCGGTTCCCAAAGCACCGTGAACCGCCGCAGCAGCACCGGCAGGATCGTCTGCACATGGCCATTGCGGAGAAAGGCGGGCGGATGGAAGGCGGAGGTGACGATGGGCATGCGGATGGCAAGGCTGCCGTGGAGGCGGTGAGTCGAGGCTCCCTGAGCCGGCTAAACTTTCAACGTCGAACGTCGAACGTCGAACGTCGAACGTCGAACGCAGCGGCGCGACTCACCTCTTTGGAAGTTGAACGTTGAACGTTGGACGTTGGACGTTTTCCTCCACCCCACTCCAACGCTTGCACCCTCACCCCGACTCCTCTCCCATCCCGTCCCCATGCCCCACTCCCGCCTCCTGCTCGTGCTTTGCCTCCTCATCACCGGCTGCGCCTCGCCTTCCTACACCTACCGCTACATCCCCGGCCGCACCGCCACGCTGCGCGGCGGCACCGCCGTCGCTCCACCCTCCGCGCCTGCGGATGTCCACGCTGCCATCGCCGCCGGCAACCGCATCGCGGGCCTGCCCTACGGCTACGGCCGCGGCCACGGGAGCGGCATCGATACCGCTTACGACTGCTCCGGCGCCGCTTCCTTTGTGCTGCAAGCGACCGGCCGCCTCAGTTCACCGACGACTTCCACGGCCTTCCGTCGCTTCGGGGAAAAAGGGGAGGGCAAATGGATCAGCATCTACGCTCGAAAAGGCCACGTCTTCCTCGTGGTCGCCGGCCTCCGCTTCGACACCGGCTATGGCGACGGCGCACGCGGGCCGCGGTGGAGCGCCCGCTCCCGCCCGGCACCCGACGCTGTCATCAGGCATCCGCGTGGGCTGTAGGCATCAGCGATCCCGATCGAAAACATCCTCGGGCGAGGTGCCGCTCAGAAGAGAAAATAGCGCTGCGCCATCGGCAGCACGGCGAGAGGCGCGCAGCGGAGTTCGCGGCCATCCGCACGGACGGTGTAGGTCTCGGGATCGACCGCCATCTTTGGCATCGCGTCGTTCCAAAGAAGGTCGCGCTTGGAAACCGTGCGCGTGTTCTTCACGGCCACAAGTCGCTTGCCCAGATCGAGCGCGGACAGCGTGCCGGAGCGCAGGGCGGCATCGGAAACGAAGGTAACGCTCGTGGAAAAAAGCGCGCGCCCGTGGGCGGCAAATTGCGGCCGGTAAAAGGTCGGCTGCGGCGTGGGGATGCTGGCGTTCGGGTCGCCCATATTCGCCATCGCGATGAGGCCGCCTTTCAGCACGAGCTCGGGCTTCACGCCGAAGAACGCGGGCTTCCACACGACGAGGTCAGCGAGTTTGCCGATCTCCAACGAGCCGACCTCGTGCGCGATGCCATGGGTCAGCGCGGGATTGATCGTGTATTTCGCGACGTAGCGCAGCGCGCGGAAGTTGTCCGCAGGGAAAGTCGAGGGTCGAGGGCCGAGAGTCGAGGGCTGAGCTGGGCCTGCGGCGCGGGAGGATCGCAGGCTCTCGTCCCTCGTCCCTCGACCCTCGACACCGGTTGCTTCCAGCTTCCCAAACTGCACCTTCATCTTGTGCGCCGTCTGCCAGGTGCGCGTGATCACTTCGCCCACGCGGCCCATCGCCTGCGAGTCGCTCGACATCATGGAAAACGCCCCGAGATCGTGCAGCAAATCCTCCGCCGCGATCGTCTCGGGGCGGATGCGCGATTCTGCAAAAGCCACGTCCTCCGGGATCTTCGAGTCGAGGTGATGGCAGACCATCAGCATGTCGAGATGCTCGTCGATCGTGTTCACCGTGAAGGGCCGCGTCGGGTTGGTTGAGGACGGCAGCACGTTCGCTTCGCCGCAGACTCGGATGATGTCCGGCGCGTGCCCGCCGCCCGCGCCTTCGGAGTGGTAGGTGTGAATCGTGCGGCCTTTGAACGCGCGGATCGTTTCCTCCACGAAACCGGACTCGTTGAGCGTGTCGGTGTGAATGGCGACCTGCACATCGAGCTCATCGGCGACGCCGAGGCAGCAGTCGATCGCCGCCGGCGTGGTGCCCCAGTCTTCGTGCAGCTTCAAGCCGATCGCGCCAGCCATGATCTGCTCGCGCAGCGGCTCGGGCGTGGAGCAGTTGCCTTTTCCGAGGAAGCCGAGGTTCATCGCGAAGCCGTCCGCGGCTTCGAGCATACGGTGCAGGTTCCAGATGCCGGGCGTGCAGGTGGTCGCGTTTGTGCCGGTCGCCGGGCCGGTGCCGCCGCCGATCATCGTGGTGATGCCGCTGGCCAGCGCGTGCTCGATCTGCTGCGGGCAGATGAAGTGGATGTGTGTATCGATCCCGCCCGCCGTGACGATGCACCCTTCCGCCGCGATCACCTCCGTCGCCGCGCCGATCGTCATCGGATTGCGCTCACCCGTCGCATTTGGAAATGCGGAGCCAAGCCCGCTCTGGATGCCCGGATTTCCCGCGTGCCCGATCCCCACGATGCGCCCGCCTTTCACGCCGATGTCCGCTTTCACAATCCCGAGCGCCGCATCGAGGATGAGCGCATTCGTGAGCACCAGATCGAGGCACTCCGCATCGCGCGCTGTGGGCGACTGGCCCATCCCATCGCGGATCACCTTCCCCCCGCCAAACTTCACCTCATTTCCGTAGCCGCCGGTGCCTCCCGCCACGCCACTTTCCGCGATGAAATCGCGCTCCACTTCGATGAAGAGTTCTGTGTCCGCGAGCCGCACCTGGTCGCCCACGGTGGGCCCGAACATTTCGGCGTATTGGCGGCGGGAAAGGTGGAGAGGCATGAGGTAGCGAAGTGGGCAGTAGGCAGTGATCAGAAAGTCAGTGGCGCGTGGCAGCAGGAACCCAAAGCACTGCCCACTGCCGTCACCCCTTCGGCATTCGCTGCCGTTCATTCCGCGCCATCGTCCGCTCCCAGCGCAGCCGCTGGGCGATGGCGGCTTCGCGCGCTTCGTCCTCGCCACCGCATGCGTTCACGTAGAAATCGCGTGTCTTGCGCTTGTTCGGTTCGGGGCTCGCGGTCGCCGTCCAGACCACATATTCCCAGACCTGATCGCCGCGCTTCTGCGGCTTGATCCGCCGGCGCACGCCGGGAATGCCAGACGTGTTGCGGTCGATTTTGCGCCGCGCGATCTCGCTGCGGGGGATAGGCCGCAGCACGCGCAGCTTCCCGTCGCGCCAATGGATCGCCTCGCTCAGCGCGCCTGCCTTGCCGCCGTATTTCCGATCGGAAAAGAACTCACTGATCGCGATGCCGCGCCGTGTGATGCGCACCTGCCAGCCGCGCGTTATCCCGCGGAGCGGCGGCTGCGGCGCGATGTAGATGCGGCTGATGTGATGGTCTTTGGGCTGGCTGAATCTCATGGCTGAGCAAGTGGAACGGAATCGAGCGGGCCATTGATCTTCGCATTGAGACCGAACACCTCGCGCGCGCCCGCCAGCGCGACAAGCTCCGCGATCCGCGTATCGCCCGGCTCGAACCGGATGGCGGAGCCAGCCGGAATATTGAGCCGGAATCCACGTGCCGCGGCGCGATCGAAACGCAACGCGGTGTTCACTTCAAAGAAATGGAAATGACTGCCGACCTGAATGGGGCGATCACCCGTGTTTGCGACTTCCAGCCGGAGCGTCTCCAGGCCTGCATTCGCCACCAGCTCGCGCGGCTCGGCGCCCGGGATGATCTCGCCCGGGATCATGGCGTGCTCGCGCGATGAACAACGCGCAAAGCGGAGTGCAGCGGCCTACCCAAGCTCGGCACCTGCGTGTCTTGTTGCCCCGTCTTCATCGGATGGGCTGATGCACTGTCACCAGCTTCGTGCCATCGGGAAAAGTCGCCTCCACCTGCACTTCGTGCACCATCTCGGGCACGCCCTCCATCACGTCGTCGCGGCTCAGGATCGTGGTGCCGTGGCTCATCATCTCGGCCACCGTGCGCCCGTCGCGTGCGCCTTCGAGGATCTCCGCGGTGATCAACGCCACCGATTCCGGGTGGTTCAGCTTCAAGCCGCGCGCCTGCCGTCGCCGCGCCAGATCGGCGGCGACGACCACCAGCAGCTTTTCCTGTTCACGCGGTGAAAGATGCACGGGGCAGGCGCATTCTTTTTCAAAGGCCGCTCGCCAGGAGCAGCGCCGCCGCTGCCAAGGCCAGCGCGCCACCGCTCCAGCGCATCCAGGGCGCGCGGGCAAGGGCCGCGACGGCGAAGCCAGCCACGATCAATGCCGCAAGTTGCCACGGGTGGAGAAAGAGATGCGCCGGGCTAGCGTCGCGGAAGAAGGTGTCGTCGCCGTGGCCCGGATGCGCGTGCGCGAGCAGTGGCGCAAGGACGAGGGCAAAGAGGAGGCAAAGGAAGGTGCGGATCGATTTCATGGGCTTGCTTGAGTCTTCGCGAAACCTTGGAACGCTGCGCGCGGCGCGACGAGTCTTTTCACACCGTGAGATGCTGGCGCACGACTGTGTCGGTCAGCTCCGCGACCGGCCCGGCGGCCACGATCGCGCCGCGATCCATGATGGCGAAGCGGTCCGCCAGCTCGCGCGCGAAGTCCAGATACTGCTCCACGAGCAGGATGCTCATGGTCCCCTCGGCGCGCAGCAGCCGGATCGTTTCGCCGATCTGGAGCAGGGTCTGCACACCGCGTTGCCTTATGTGAAGGCGACGGGCGTGAAACGCGTGCATCTGATGGCGGGGATCGCCGACCGCAACGATCCGCAG
>CAXSDZ010000011.1:27951-34349 GCA_964235505.1 uncultured Chthoniobacteraceae bacterium | reverse complement strand
CGTTTCGCCGATCTGATCGATGATGTTTGGCTGAATGCCTTCCGTCGGTTCATCCAAGATCAAGAGCCGCGGCTCGGTGAGCAGCGCGCGTCCGATCGCGAGCTGCTGCTGCTGCCCACCGCTCAGCATGCCGCCTTTGCGCGGGAGAAAGTCCTTCAAGATCGGGAAAAGAGAGAACACGCGGTCGAGGTTGCCGTTCAGCTTCTTGCCCTGTGCGATGGCACCGATCTTCAGGTTTTCCTCGACGGTGAGGTGAGGGAAGATGTCGCGCCCCTGCGGCACATAGCCGATGCCGCGGCGCGCGCGAGCTTCTGGGGAAAGTGCAGAGATATCTTCGCCGCCGAGCGTTACTCGCCCGGCCTGGGCTTTGAGCAAGCCGGTGATCGCGCGGAGTGTCGTCGTCTTGCCCACGCCATTGCGGCCCATCAGGCAAACCACGCTTTTCGCCGGCACTTCGAGCTGCACCCCGCGCAGGATGCGCGAGCCAGCGATGGATACTTCCAGATTGGAAAGAGTCAGCATGAGTGGAGCGTTCTCAATGGTGCGCCTGCTTGCGGCCGAGATAGACCTCCATGACCCGCTCATCGCGCTGCACGCGTTCCACCGGGCCTTCACATAGCACACTGCCCTGGTGCAGCACTGTCACGTTTCGTCGATGACTACCACAGTGTGTTTGCCTGCGAGCGTGAGTAGTAGCTCGCCCGTGCGATAGGTTTCTTCATCAGTCATGCCCGCCGCAGGTTCGTCCACGAGCAGCAGCATTGCATTCTGCGCGAGCAGCATGCCTATCTCCAGCCACTGCTTTTGCCCGTGCGCCAGCGCGCCAGCTTTCCAGTCGCGCTTGCCGGCAAGGTTGATGGTTTCAAGGATAGCACCGATGCGGTCGCGGTCGGTGCGCGAGAGCCGGTGGAAGATAGACGAGAAGACGCCCCGCGGACCATCCAGCGATAGCAGCAGGTTCTCGAAAACCGTGTGATCGATATAGACCGTCGGCGTCTGGAACTTGCGTCCAATGCCGAGGCGATAAATGGCGTGCTCACTCATCCGCGTGAGGTCGTGCTCTTCTTCAAACACGATGCGCCCACTGTCCGGCTTCGTGCGCCCGGTGATAAGATCCATGAAGGTCGTCTTGCCCGCGCCATTCGGGCCGATCACGACCCGCAACTCGCCCGGTTCCAAATAGAACGACAGGTCGCGGATGGCCTGGAATCCCGCGAAGGACTTATTCACGCCCTCCGCCGCGAGAAGGAAGCCAGCACTCATGGGAAGAATCGTCGGGCCGCGCAGGTGCCCGGGAAGGAAGAAGGGTGAGGCATTGAGTTAGCTGGGAATGGTTTCCACCTGCGGCAAGACAGCTTCTGGCGAGTCCTGCGCAGCGACCTGGCGGGCTGGCGGTTCTATCTTCTCGGGAGGTGCGCGTCGGCTCGTGAGGCGCGCCGTCAGGTCGGAAAGGCCGCCCAGAATTCCTTTCGGCAGGAAGAGCACGACCAGGATAAACAGCACGCCTAGAAACAGGAGCCACATGTCGGGATACTCGCGAGTTGCCCAACTCTTCAACGCGTTTACCCCGACTGCTCCGACGATAGGTCCGAGCAGCGTGCCACGCCCGCCGACCGCGCACCAGACTACTGCTTCCAAGGACCTCTCCGGCGTCATCTCGCCCGGATTAATGATCCCAACCTGCGGCACATAGAGTGCACCGCCGAGCGCCGCGATGATAGCCGCGAGCACAAAGGCGAAGAGCTTGTAGCCAGCCGCAGCATAACCGGAGAAAAGCACGCGCGTTTCCGAATCGCGCACCGCTCGCTGGACTAGTCCGAACTTTGTCCGGGTAAGTGCGCGGCAGCCTATGAACACGCCCACCAGCAACAGCGCCGAAGCAATGAAAAGCCCGCGCTGGGTGCCAGCGGAGCGGAGGTTCGCACCGAGGATGAACTTGAAATCCGTGAACCCATTGGTCCCGCCCATGAGCATGTCATTGCGGAAGAACATCAGAGCCGCGCCATAAGTCAGCGCCTGCGTGAGGATAGAGAAATAGACGCCTTTGATCCGTGAACGAAACGCAAAAAACCCAAACGCCCACGCCAGCAGCGCGGGCACGAGCACCACCATTAGCACCGCAAAGCCGAAGGAATGGAACGGCTTCCAGAAAGAAGGCAGCTCAGTATGCCCGAGAAAGAACAGGAAGTCCGGCAACAGGTTTGGATTCTGCCCGGACTGGGCAAAAGATCCCAGCTTGCCGATCATCAGCATGAGATGCATGCCCAGCATGTAGCCACCGAGCGAGAAGAAGAGCGCCTGACCGAGCGAGAGTAGTCCCGTGTAGCCCCAGACTAGGTCCACCGAGATGGCCAGCACGGCGTAGCAAAGATACTTGCCCCATAGGTTCAACGTAAAGTCGCTGAGAGTCCCAATCGTGTTCATGTAAGGCACAAGCACGAGGAGCACGAAGGCGGCGAGAAACACGAGCAGGCCTTCTGCTTTTGGCGCTGCCGCCGGCTTCAAAGCCGGCATGGCGCTGCGGGCAGGCGATTGCGACAGGGTGGACATGATCAGGACTCCAGGCTGCGGCTCTTGGTCACAAACAATCCTGCCGGACGCCATTGCAGAAACAGGATAATGGCGGCGAGAACGAGGATCTTGCCTAACACAGGATTCAGCAAGATCTGTTGCAGAGATTGATCCACCACCCCAATGCCCAGCGCAGAGATGACTGTGCCAAAGAGACTGCCAACGCCGCCGACCACCACAGTCATGAACGCATCGACGATGTAGAGCTGGCCAAGGCCCGGACCGACGTTGCCAATCTGCGAAAGGAACGCACCCGCAAGTCCCGCGAGGCCGCTGCCAAAGCCGAAGGTCAACATGTTCACCCGCTCCGTGCGCACGCCCATGCAAGCTGCCATCGCGCGGTTTTGCATGACGGCGCGAATCAGCAGTCCGAGTGAGGTTTTCGTGAGCAGTAGCCAGGTGCCGAGCGTGATGAGCACCGCGAATCCGATCACAAACAGCCGGTTCCAGCCGAGGATCACGTCGAAGACCGTCCAGTTGCCGCTGAGCCACGACGGTGAATAGACCTGCACGTTGTTCGCGCCAAAAGTCAGCCGGAAGAGCTGCTGCAAAACGAGCGACACTCCCCAAGTCGCGAGCAGGCTCTCAAGCGGACGGCGGTAAAGGAAGCGGATCACGCCACGCTCCAGCGCAATGCCGACCAGCGCCGCCGCAAAGAAGGAAAGCGGCAGCGCGGCGAGGAAGTAGTTATCGTAAATCATCCCGCCAGTGTTCAGGCCGGGCAGGTGGATGGTGAACTTGTTGAAGGGCGAAAGGTAGAGGCCCGTTCCAAAGACGTTTTGCACCACGTAAGTCGTGTAAGCGCCGATCGCGATCAATTCGCCATGCGCCATGTTGATGACACCCATCAGCCCGAAGGTAATGGCGAGTCCGATTGCGACGACCAATAGGACCGAACCGCCCGACAGGCCGCGAAAAAGCGTCCCGTAGATGTTGACGATCTTCAAATGTCGCTCGATTTCGATGCGTGCGGCGGCGGCGGCTTTGGCCACCTCTGGCTGCGCGTCCGCCGCATCGGTTTCAAGTTGCTTCAGCGCATCTTGACTAGGGATAGAACCCAAATCCGCGAGAGTGTTCGCGGCCGCGATCTGAGTCGGTGCGGCTTCGGACTTGAGCTCGATCAGTGCGATAGCTTCGCGGATTGCACGCTGCACCTTCGGATCCTGCTCCGCGCCAACTCTGGCGCGCAGAGCTTCGAGTGGTGCAGGGTTCTGCGCCAGTCCGACCGTGGAGACTGCCTGCAACCGTGTCTTTGCGTCCGGCGCGGTGAGGGCGATCAGGTCGAGGACGCCTTTCATGGCTAGCCGGAGTTCGCTGGAAGTATCGGCGCTTTCAACGTCGGTGCTGGCGAGGCGGATCGGCGCGCCGTTTGCGTCCTTCAGCGTTTCAGCAGTGTCGATCCGCACGGCGCCTTGTGTATCCTCTGCATCTTTGTCGCCGGCCAATGTGACAGCCACTTTCTGTCCTGCAGTGAACCCGGCGAGATTCGCAGGCGCTTCAAAAAGGTAGATGGTCCCTTCCCGCCACGCGGTGAGCAACTCCCGGATGCCTGCGTCGGCATTGCCAGCGAGAGAAGCAACAAGCTTCACCTGCTGTTCCGCGTCCTCCGTGATCAAAGCAGCAGCGATTGTTTTACGCGGCGTGGCGGCGTGAGCCCCCGGGATGCAAAACAACGTCGCCGCTGCACACCACAAGAAGATGCGGAGATGCGCGACTGATGCCCGGAGTGCAAGGCAGTTCGCCGCTCTGCTTTGGCTTGTTGTTCCGTGATAGTTCATCGATTGGAGCAGGAAACAAAAAGGGGTGAGGCATGACACCCCACCCCTCGTTTTTTGCCGAGTGCAACCCGGCGAGGTGGTCGGTTACTGCTTCGTGACCTTGGTCGCGTCCTTCGCCTTGAAGGTGCCCTTCAGCCACGGCTCGCCTTTCACTCCATCATAGGTCTTCAGGATCTTGAACTGTCCGTCCGCTTTGGTTTCTCCGATATAGACGTTCTTGGTGAGATGCATGTTCTTCTGCGTCGTCACTTTCCCGCCCGGGCCCTCAAAGGAAAGGCCGGCTTGGAGCGCCTCGCGGACCTTGTCCACCTCGAAGCTCTTCGCTTTCTCCACCGCTGCCTTCCAAAGATAGACTCCGTCATAGCTCAGCACCATCGGCGAGCAGGTCACGCGGGCGTCTTTGACGATGCCGGTGACATCGGTCTTCTTGAGCCATGCCTGAAAGTCCGCGACGAACTTCTTGTTGGCCGCACTCTTGACCGATTGGAAATAGGTCCAGCAGCCGAGCTGCCCGACAAGTTGCTTTGCCGGGAGGCCGCGGAACTCATCCTCGGAGATGGAAAAGCTAACGACCGGACAAGTTTCCGCCGTTAGTCCGGCAGCAGCATACTCTTTGAAGAACGGCACATTGGTGTCGCCGTTGAGAGTGTTGATTACGCAAGCCTTGCCGCCCGCGGCAAACTGTTTGATCTCAGCGATGATCTGCTGGTAATCCGTGTGGCCGAACGGAGTGTATTTGCCCGCGGCGATGATCTTGCCAGACTCATCCTTCTTGAAGCCTCCGCCGATGTTTTCGAGCGGAACGCCTTTGAATTGAAGGTACTCAAGTAGGACGAGATTGGTGGTCTGCGGATAAACGTAGTCGCTGCCGAGCAGGTAGAACTTCTTTTTGCCCTGGGCGAGCAGGTAGTCCACGGCAGGCGTCGCCTGCTGGTTCACGGCTTCCGCGGTGTAGAAGACATTCTTCGATTCTTCCTCGCCTTCATACTGCACGGGATAGAAGAGCAGACCGTTATTCTTCTCGAAGACTGGCAGCACCGACTTGCGGCTGACTGAAGTCCAGCAACCGAAGACCGTCGCGCACTTGTCTTGCTCCAGAAGCTGCTTGGCTTTCTCTGCGAACAGCGGCCAGTCACTGGCGCCATCGACCACGACAGGCTCGATCTTCTTGCCCATGACGCCGCCCTTGGCGTTGATTTCGTCGAAGGTGAATAGAAGCACGTCGCGCAGCGAGGTCTCCGAGATTGCCATCGTGCCGGAGAGCGAATGGAGCACGCCGACTTTGACGGTGTCTTCCGCCGCGCGGACGGACAGGCTCGTGCTAAGAATGGCAGCGCTCGCGAGCAGCGAGGTGCCTAAGAATGTGCGGAGTTTCATGGGATTGGTTGCGGTTGGGTTGTGGGCTGGCTGGGGCTTGGGTTGCGCAGAGACGGCGCACGCCTCGGGAGGAGCGCGCCGGATGCGCGATGAAAGTGAGCGCTGGGGTTTCAGAACTCACAGATTGGCGCGGCGGGCATCCTCCCCTTGTTTTCCTTCGTCCCCTCCGCTCCCCGCGCCAATCTGTAACTTCTGCCTGCGTCCATTCACTATCCTTCGGAGCCGCGCCGGGCTCCGCGAACTCCTCCGGGCATGAAGACCCGGAGGAGCCGCAGATGAACCAAGGAAACAAACGATCTGATGCAGCGATCTGTGCTCGCTGGAAACCTGCCGAACCTAATTTACACCGAGCAGAGAGCGAGCGTTAGAACGCTACACTGAGGCCGCCAGAAAAGACGTGCTCGTGCTCGTCGGAGTCGCCGGAGCGCACGGAGCCGCCTCGTTGCGGAGTGTTGAAGTCGCGGGTGCCTTCCCCGAGGAAGTAGTAGGTGTAACCTGCCGTCGCTGTCCACTTGCCGAAGCATGTGGGAATGACGGAGTCCGGGATGTTGTAGGCGAGACTTACGCCGCCGGAAACGAATCCAAACCATTCGTCTTCGATCGTGCCGTTCGACTCATTCAAAGAACCGTAAAAGTTGTTTGAACCAAAGCCCGCAGTGATCGGGAAGGTAA
>CAXSDZ010000011.1:17357-27941 GCA_964235505.1 uncultured Chthoniobacteraceae bacterium | reverse complement strand
AGCGGACCGACTGGCACGCTCGGCGCAATACCGACCTCGTAGTAAATACCTTCGTCATCGCCGGTGCCGGCTTTGTTCTCCAACTCAAACAGGACCTGCACATAGGGGTGCAGCGCGAAGCCCTTGAGCATATCTGTGTCATCATAGGCAAGCTTTACGTTCAAGCCTTTGAACGTGGAGAAACCATCGTTCGGACTTAGAAACGTGAAGTAGCTCGGCGTGAAGGTCCAGTTCTTGGCGAAGGTAAAGGAAACGCCGGCCGTGAAGTCGAACTCATACCAATAGTCAGTCGAGGAAATTCCCGGCGTGCCCGAAACCGCGCCTGCGTCCGTCTTGTTGTCGTGGAAGGAGTTCCAAATGCCGAGGTTGAGCTGAACCTTATTCAGGAAGCCGTTCTCGTTGTCGTAGAGTTTGAAGTAGAGATCCGTGTAGGGCTGCAGGATTGAGCCCTGATTTTCCAGGACGACGCCGCGCGACACATATTGCGAGACGATGTTGATGCCGAGGTCGCCCGTGATGCAGGATTCTTTGGCCTGTTCGATCACGGTCTTGCCGGCTTTCGGATCGACGACTTCCTTGCCCGCAGAGGCGGATTTTGCCCAGCTCAGCGTCGGAAGCGCGAGGGTCGCGGCGGCAAGGACGGCAAGTTTGAGGATGCTGTGTTTCGTCATGAGGGTCAGTGGAGTTGGTTTGGTTGAATGGGTTTGTCAGGGGCCGACATGCGGCAGGCGCGGCATTAGCAAACCCCCTGCCAGGCTTTCGGAGTTTTTGCTGAATCCTGCGCAAGATCAGCATTCATCAGGCATCCAGAGGCACTGCGAATTTCGGACAAGCACCTTCACGAGATGGCGCAACGTGGCCGAAGCGCAAAAAGCTACAGTCCGCCAAGGGTTGGTGCGCATAAAAAGCCACACCGCAAACGGGCGTAGCTGCGGGTGGTGTCCTAATCTGGAAACCCGGAACGAGCGTTCGCGCAGGAAGCCGCATCCTGGGTTTCTGGTTTCCAAATTCAAATCAGGACACTGCCTAGCTGCTCGATAGAAGCTTCGGCCGGGATGACACTCGCTCTGAGAAGCCGTTCGGTTATTCAGATCGGAGGGACAAAAACGCACATAAGGCTCAAAAAAAACAGTTGGGAGGCGGCGGAGTCCCCCATTTCTTTTGCGTGCTCTGCGCCTTTTCGCGGCTAAAACCGAATAGCCAAACGGCTTCTGAGCTAACAAATCCCAGCGACTTCCCGCTCTGGCGCTGCACGGTGAGCGACAAAATTCCGGCATCTATCTTCCGGCTCGCGCGCGATGCGAAGAGCAGCGATACTTCCACTTTCCCTCCGCCATGCACTGCCCTCTCTGCCAAACCGCGCTGCCTGATGGCGCTCAGGAATGCACCCGTTGTGACTGGGTGCGCGACACGCCGGCCCGGCATGATGTGCGCGATGTCGCCGCGCTTGCGCTCAGCGTCGTTCCGGGGCTGGGGCATCTCTATAAAGGTCACGTCCTGCTCGGTGGCATCATCTTCTTCGTCCTCGGCCCGGGAGTGCTGATCTTCACGCTGGCCACCGTGACCGCGACCGTCGGCGCAAGCTTGCTGCTGCCTCTCGCGGTGATGGGCGCGGTGATGGTGCATGCGTATTTTGCTGAAGATCGACGCGCCGCGGTGATCCGTCGCGCGCGCGAGCTGGCGGCTCAGCAGGCGGCGCACTGAGCGGGTGGGAAACTTTTACCGGCTCGCCCGCTGCGCCTCACGCCACGCGGCTTCCCAGTCGCCGAGCTCCGCCAGCACCCGAGCACGGAGATACGGCACGTAGGCTGGCGGCTGGGGCAGGCGGCTCAGCTTTTCCAAAGTGCCTGCCGCAGCGCGAAGATCGCCTGCTCTTTGCTCCGCGCGAAAGGTTTGGTAGCCTGCGGCGGCATTCCCTGGATCCTGGAAAAACGCCCTGCGCGCGGTGTCCAGCGAGCTCTCGGCCACGATGGGCAGCGGCGGGGCCGGGAGGTGGGCGAGGCTCCACTCGACCGCGCCCCGAAAGTCGCGCTGCTGTGCTCGCAACTCGGCGACGACGGGCCAGCTTTCGTCAGCCAGTTGGGGATGCGTTTCGAGAAATGCGGCGAGCCCTGCGCGATCACCGACGCGCAGCCAGACGGTGAAAAGCTGTCGCTGCTGCTCGGGAGAAAGCGAGGCGAGATGGGGATCGCGCGCTAAAGATTGCTGCATCTCGCCGACGAATTCCATGGCGGATGCGGTGTCCAAATACGGCAGCAGCCGATCGGGATCGCCGCCCGCGAGCTGGCGCAGCACGAGACGCGCGCCCGGCTGGCTTTGCGCGACGCTGAGCATCTGGCGATACAGCCCCGGCGCGCCCGCCCCGGCGCGGCGGAGCGCTTCCGTCCATGCTTCGCGGCATTCGCCGGGATCAGATTGCGCCCACATCGAGCCTTCCTCGAACGGCCCCGCCGGATCGGACGGTTCCAGTCGCCGCGCCCGGCGAAAGTCGCGCAGGGCGATGGCCTTTTCGCCGGTGTAAGCCGCGGCCACCGCGTGGATGAAGTGCAGTTCCGCATCCAGCGGCGCCCAGGCGAGCGCAGCGCCGCTTTCCCGCAGCGCAGCGGCAAAGTCCTCGCGCTCGTTCGCGTCTGAGCCGCGCGTTTTTGCCGCTTCCACCGCGACTCCACCCGGCAGCGACCAGACGCCCCGGCTTTCACCCAGCCACAGGATGCCCACCGCCAGCAGCCCTGCGCCCGCCGCGCGAAAAGTCCAACTCGTCGCCGGTGATCGGCGTGTGTCGCGGGCGCTCGGACCTGCGCTGAGCGCCAGCAGCAGGATGCCCGGCAGCGCGCTGCCGAGCCGGTGCCCGGAGACATCGACGAGGCCATGCAGCAGAAAGAGCACGCCACCGAGGAGCGTGGCGCGCAGGATCGGCGATGCATGCCTGCGCCGGATCGCGGCACGGTGCCACAAGCTCGGCGCGACCAGCGCCGGCACGAGCGCGGGAGCGAGCCAGCCCATTTCCGCCGTCAGCCACAGCCAGTCGCTTTCCGGGTGGATCACCCGGATCGGCACCGCAGCCGACGCAGCGCGGAAGAAGGCGAAGACAGCATCGAAGTTCCCCAAACCGATCCCGCACCACGGCACATCGCGGATCATCGCGAGCGCGTCGCGGGCGATCGGGTGGCGAAAGTCCGGCCCGCCGGTGCCAGCCGCCAGCCGCAGAAAACGCTGAAACGCTTCGCCGCCAAACGCAAAAAAGAGCGCCGCCGCGCAAAGCCCTGCGCCCAGCGCAATCGCCACTTTTCCGAGCTGCCGCGACGCCACGCTTTCGCGCAATCCCCACGCGGCGAGCCCGGCGAAAAAGATCGCCAGCCCGGCGCGCGAGGTGGTCGCCATGATGGCCCAAAGCAGCACGCCGATCCCCGCGAACCACACGCCGCACGTCCAGCGCCGACGCCGCGCCGCCGCAACTCCGCACGCTCCGGCGACGATCGCCCACGTGCCGAGCAGATCGCCCATCTGGTTGCGATTCGGGAACGGCCCGAATTGCCCGAACTCCGGCCACCAGGGGATCGCCACCGCGCCCGCAAACTCCGCGAGCGCCACGCCCGCCAGCGCGATCACACCGACTGCGACCCACCGCGCCACGCGTTCCCGAGCCTCCGTCGGGCCAAGCGCGGTCGCGCTCCACCACCACCAGACGAGCCCCGCGGCGAGCAGCGCCCCGCCTTCCAGCGACAGGAGCGGCTGGGGGGAAAGCGACGCTGGCAGATCGATGCCCAGCGCACTTCCCAATCCCGCAGGAACCGGCGCGCGAGTGAGCCAGCGCGCGGGGAGAAATGCCAGCGCCGCCAAGGCCAAAGCGCACGCCACTGCCCACCCGGCAAAGCGATGCGGCGCCCACCCCGGCGCTGCCGCCAGCACGCCGATGCCGAGTAGTGCCAGCACCGTTCCCTGGCTCCACACCTCCGTCGCACCGCCCAAAACTGGCGCGAGCAGGGCGATGAGCACCGCGACCGATGTGACACCGCGGCGCTGGGGATGGAAATGCGGCATGACCTTTGTTGCGTTCTGGCGAGGACTGGCGTGGCCGCAACGTCGTTCCCGACTTTTGGTCGGCAGAGACAGCGCTGCCGACGGAAGTCGCGGACTACGTTACGTCCACGCGCAGAGCCGCTCGACGTAAGCCGCCGAGCCGTCGCGAAGCCACCCGTCGAGCTGCGCCTGGTCTTTGAGCTGCTGGCCACGGAGCCTCGGCACCACGAGAAAGCGCGAGCTCACTTCCGGCAGTGCGCTCATGTCGCTCCAGAGCTTTTCAAACTGCGCCACGGGAAACACGTCTTCCTGGCCGTGGCCCCACCGCTTCTTCACGTCTTTCAGCGTGATGTAGGTCGGCAGACGCAGCGCCAAAGTGCGAATCGCGGCGGCGACTTTCTCCGCGTCCGCGAGGTCCTCGCGGGTGAGGGCGAAGACGGCGAGCAGTTGGTCGATGTCGATCCATGTCGTCATCGAGTTGTAAAAGCGCAGGGCGAACTCCTGCTCTTCGCGCGGCACAGCGAGGCCTTCGATCAGGCGCACGCGGCCGTTCACGCGGGCGAGGCCGCCGCCGCGGTCATCGATGCGGCGGGGGATCACCTCAAAGGAGAGGCATGCGCCGGAAAGGAGGTGCGCGCCGAGCAGGGTGGGGGAGGCGTCGGCACCGACGGTGTCGATGTTGTGCAGCAGGAGCGTGCGAAGCTGTGGGCGCTCGGCGAGCAGCGCGGCGAGCGTGCCGTTGCGCAGCAGATTCGGGATCTCATACCAATGGCCGACCGGGTGCAGACATTGCGAAGGAACGTTGTCCGTGTAGTCGCTCGCCTCGCCCGTCGCGCGCGCCCAGCCGATGAGCGCGACGCGCAGGGAATCGCGGACTTTTTGCTGCTGCACGTCGAGCACTTGCTGCGGCATTTCCTCCCAAGCAAAGCGCAGGTCGCGCTCGGTGGGCACGAGCCGCAGCCCGATCGCGCGGCCTGGCGAAAGCACGAGCGGCCCCGCGTAGCCATAGCTGCCGGTATGCGCGAGAGACTGCGCAATCGGCGCGTGCGTCATGTAGCTCGTGGAGATCAGGTGCGGCAGCGGCGTGCCGGCGAGCTGGGAAATGCGGCGGCTTTTCGCGAGATGCGTTTCGAGGAAGGTGCGGTGACGCCCGCCGAGTTTGCAGAAGGGGTGGAGGGCTTTGACGACGCCCGCGCCTTGCGTCCAGCGCGAGCCGACTCCAGCCGCGAGAGTGAGCACGGCGACTTCTCCGCGGGCAAGCGAGGCGAGGCCAGCCGTAGCACAGGCGTCTCGCCTGTGGGCCGGAATGGTCGAATAGGCGTCCCGCCTGATCATGTCGCCGACAGGCGGGACGCCGGTGGCACTTTCCCTGCCCACAGGCAGGATGCCTGTGCTACGGCGCTCGTCCGTGCTACGGCCAGGCTCGGCTGTGCTACTGCCGAGATCGGAGAAATCCGCGACGTCCTCGTCGCCCACATCCTCGATCAGCGCATCGGCGCGGAGACGATTTTGCGCGAGGCCGATCCGGCCTTCTTTCACATCGATGCGGATCTGCTCGTGCTGCGCGCGGTCAAAGCCGTTTTGCGCCAGCAACTCCTTGAGGCTCGCCCCTTCGCCCTTCTCGCGCAGACGCGGAAAGAGGCGGTCGAAGAGCGTGCTCACCATCCCGCTCAGCGCGGGCTGCGTGCGGCAGGCGGCGCCGAATTTATCCAGCTCGCGACGGCGCAGCGGCGGCAGCGCGCGAGGGTCGGCACGGAGCAGCGCGGGGACGATGTGCGCGTAGTAGCCTTGCGGCAAAAGTGCGGCGTCGCCGGCGAGCAGGCGCGCGCTGGTGCCGGTTTCGTTGATCGCGAAGTCATACACGACCGGGTCCATCGCGAAGGGGAGCGAGTTTTCCAGCTCGCGCTTCGCGTCGCGCATGATCGCGCCGAGCCGCTCCTGCGCTTCCGCTTTGCGCTCCGGCGCGACGATGAAACCCATGCCGCCGCCGCTCATCCCACCGAGCATCCAAAAGCCCCAGAAGTCTTCGCCGAACGCGGCGCGCGCGCGGGCGATCAGCGTTTCGGTGTAGAAGTTCGTGGCCCACGGGATGATGCGTTGCAACGGGCCGGTGAAGTTGCGCGTGGTGGCTGCGCCGAGCGCGCGCATGTCGCCCGCACGCAGGGCTGCGAGGATGTCGCGCAGAATGCCGAGCGTTTCCTGCCGACCGCGCCATTCGGCGTCCGAACGGAGCAGATATTTCTCCGTCACCATTTCCAAGATCGGCCCGACATTCTGCGCCATGCCGCCGTGGACGAGGACGAGGCTTTCCTGCAAACGCTCGCGCGCTTCCGCCGAAATCTCCGAGCGACCATAGACGTGATGATTCGGCATCAAGCGCCCGCGGCTCACGCCCGCCTCCGGATCGCCCTCGGTCGCCGCCGCGCCTTCGATCAGTTTGATGCCCGGCCAGACGCCGCCCGAGTCCTGCCAGCCGCCGCCGCTGCCGCCGATCCATTCGCCGAGGATGGCGCGTGCGAGCACGAGCCGGCGCTCGCTTTCGCGCAGCGGACCTTCCAGCGACTGGGCCTGCCCCGTCGCGCGCATGCAGACGGCGATGAGCGCCGCGAGCAGGTTCGTGGAGACGGCGAGACGCGAGCCTTTCGGGATGTCGTTCACGCTGGAGACGAGCTCCAATCCGCGGCCCGGCCCGACCATTCGCGCGAGCAGATCGCCGAGGCTTTGTCCCGAGCCTTCGATGCCCGGCGGGACGAGGCCGCTCGCGATCACCGCAGCTTTCAGCAAGCCGAGATAGTCCTTCGCAAAGTCGAACACTTCGCCCAGCGAGGTGATATCCGCGGTTGCGCCGAGATCGACGCTGGTGAGCCGGAGCAGCGGCTCATCCAGCACGCGGAGGTAGGCCTCCACCGGCGGCTTCGCGTGCGGATCGCGGCCATGGACGCCGAGGTCGATGGAAACGTTCAGCACCTTCGCGCCTTCGGGGAAATCCATCCCGAGAAAGAAGATGTCGCTCCACGCGGAATGCGTGAGATCCATGCGCACAGGCGTGAGTTCGCGGAGGATCGGGTAAGCGCCATCGGCAGCGCGCGCGAGCAGCTCGGGCCGTAGGCGCAGCGGTTGATCGGCGGGATGGCCCATGCGAAACATCCACTGGTTTCCACGGACCATGCGGACGGAGCGGCGCACTTGATCTGCGAGCGTCTGCATCGCGAGCCGGTAGTAGGCGGCGGCGAGCGCGGAGGAAATGCCGTCGCTCGGGCCGTCCTTGGTTTGCACGGCGAGGAAGGACTCGATCGCTTCGGCAAAGCGGCGGCGGAGCAGTTGCTCGTAGCCGTGAAACGGGATGAGCCCGCGAGCCGATGTCGCCGACGAGGCAACGAGTTTTTCCGGCAGATGAAAGCGGTGGATCGCGTAGAGGAAAAACAGCGCGCGGACTCGCTCGTAAAGGTTCGGGCAGGCGCGGCGGAAGGCGTCGAGCGCGCCGCACTCGGCGAGCAGCTCATCGAGCGAAGCCGCGCGCGCCCACGCGCCGAGCGACTGATCGCGGACGCTCGCGTCGGCGGAAGTGATGATGTCGCAAAGGCGGCTCATGTGTTTGGAAACGACTGGCGTTTGCGTCGCGCTGCGCGCTCTCATTTCCCCCTCGTCGCCAGCAGCTCCACGAGGCCGGCGAGCACCTCGTCGCGGTCGCGGCCGGCCAGCGCGAGGGCGAGCTGTGCGGTGAGCAGACCGTAGCGGGCGCCGATGTTGTAGCGGCGGCCTTCCATCTCCAGCGCGAGGTAACGCTCGCGCCCGGCGAGCTGCGCCAGCGCGGGGCTGAGCGGACGCGTTTCGCCCTCGGCGACCACTGCGAGCGAGGCGTCCAGCAGCTCCATCACGGTCGGCGTGAGCACGTGCATGCCGAAGAAGCAAAGGTAGTGGCCGGCGCGCAGCCCCGGCACGAGGAGCTGCTGCTCGGCCTGCGTGGGCGTCGGCTTTTCCAGCACGTCGCAGATCTCATAAAGCCCGGCGTGATTGCTGAGTCGCTGGCCGCCGACTGCGCCATAAAAGGGGAGTTTGCTCTCGTGCGTGGCCTGCACGGCGGAGACGGCGCAGTTCTCCGCGGCGGCGAGCTCCACGAGCTGGCGCGCGCAGCCTGTCTCGTTGCGGCTCACGTAGAGATGGTCGCCGACGAGCAGCAGAAATGGCGCGCTGCCCGTCCACGCCCGCGCGCACCAGACGGCGTGGGCGTAGCCGCGCGGCTCGCTCTGCTCCAGAAAGGTGAGCCGTCGCGTGTGCCGTCCGGCGGCGGCTTCGGAGGCGGCTTGATCCCCCGGCGCGACGACGATTGCCACTTCCTCCACACCCGCGCGCTCGACTTCCTCCAGAATGATCGCCAGCGCGGACTTCGGTTCGCCGTCGCGATCGACGAGCGTCTGGAGCGGAAGGTGGCGCTGCGGCCGGCTGGCGGCGGTGATGACGGCTTTGGCGATTTTCACGAGGAAGCTCTGGAGGAAGTGCGGCGCACCTTCCCAAAAGCGATCCGGTGCGTCAAAGCGGGAAACGGCCAGCGGCATTCCTAGATCTGGAAATCACGAAGGCAGGAGAGAGCTGCGTGCCGGCCAGCGTCGCGGAACCTGGAGCGGTTTTCGCTGGCGTGAGCCTTGCGCGGAGGGACGCGCTCCCGCGCGTCCCACGCTTGGCGAGAGAATGGGACGCGCGGGAGCGCGTCCCTCCGCGCATACCGAAACGCAAATTGCTCTGGAGCTTGAACCCGGCAGCAGAACCGGGGCTGGAACGGCAATGTCACCGGCGCGGCGTCCTCGCGCTGGCGGTGCGGGCATTCCGCAGGATGCAGTGTGAACGCCGCAGGCCGGGTCGGAAGGAAAACTCTTGCGAGGGCTGCGCGTGAGAGGTAGGCGAGCCGAAGCGCGGCGCGGCTCCCAACGCATGAAACGCATCTTCCCATCCTCTTTTCTTCTCCGGTCGCGCTCGGGACCGGGTCGCGGGTCCCTAGGCGTGGCTGGCGCGTTCGCGGTGGCGCTCGCGCTTCATCCGGAGCCGGCTTGGGCGCACGGCGACCTGCACGAGGTGATCGAAAATGTCTCGCGGCAGATCGCGGCGGCGCCTGGCGAGGCCGAGCTGTATCTGCGGCGGGGCGAGCTGTTTCGCGCGCATCAGGACTGGGCGGCTGCGGCGGCGGACTACGATCGCGCGGCGGCGCTGGTGCCGGAGCTTGCGGCGGTGGATCTCGCGCGGGGCGAGATGCTGGCGCAAGCCGGGAGCCCGGCGGAGGCGAAGGAAGTGCTGGACCGATTTCTCCTCCGCAAACTGGCATCCTCCGCAGGCTTCGCCACGCGTGGGCGGACGCTGGCCGCGCTCGGCGAGTGGCACGCCGCGGCGGAGGATTTCGCGCGGGCGATCGAGACTGCAAGCGAGCCCGATCCGGGGTTGTTTCTGGAGCAGGCGCACGCGTGGCGCAGCGCCGGACAACCCGGCGGCGCAGTGCGCGCGCTGGGTGCCGGGATTGTGCGGCTCGGGCCGCTCGTGACTCTCATGCAGCCAGCGATCGACCTGGAGGTGGAGGCGGGCTCCTTCGATGCTGCTCTGCGCCGGGTGGAAACAATGCTCGCCCTCGCGCCGCGCAAGGAGCGCTGGCTGTTTCAACGCGGGGAAATCATGGAGCGCGCAGGCCGGCGGAGCGAAGCCGCGGAGGCATTTCGCGCGGCTATGGCGGCATGCGAGAGGGTGCCGATCGAGCGGCGCACCGTGGCTGCGGCGGTGGAGTTCGAGCACAAGCTGCGGGCGGCGGTGGAGCGGATGAAGGAGCCGGGCGCCTAGAGCGGTCCTCCGCTCGCGTGAGCCGGAAAGGAGCCGCTTTCGTCGCTGCGCGACTCACCTTGCAATCCCTCACTTCCTGTAACCGCACCATTTAGAGCCTGTCCGAAAACCCTCTTTGTCTTCTTCCTCATCTTCATCTTCTTCTCGGCGACACAGGGAAGAAGATGAGGATGAAGAAAAAAAGACGAAGAGCAAGGCGCCCGGTTTTTCGGATAGGCTCTTTAATACGCGCTGCGGGGCGGGCGGACGATCTGCCAGGCGGTGCGGAGAATGATCATCCAGTCCAGGGACGGCGACCAGTTTTCCAGATAGTAAAGGTCGCTTTGGAGCCGGTCGCGCACTTGCTCCTGCGTCCGCGTTTCGCCCCGCAGCCCGCGCACTTGCGCCAGTCCGGTGATGCCCGGCTTGATGAAGGAGCGCACGCGGTAGAAGTGCGCGACTTTCGACCACATGACGTCGTGCTCTGAGAGGTGCGGACGCGGCCCAACGATGCTCATTTCGCCTTTGAGCACGTTGATGAACTGCGGCACTTCATCGAGCGAAAGCTTGCGCAGCAGACGGCCGAGCGGGAAGACGCGGTCGTCTTCCGCTGATGCCTGTTCGGCATTGCGCCCGTGCCCGGCGTGCATGGTGCGGTATTTGAAAATGGAGAACTCGTCGTTGTGCAGACCGGTGCGCGGCTGGCGGAAAAAGAGCGGGCCCGGCGATTGCACGCGGTGGATCAAGGACACGAGCAGGCTCGTC
>CAXSDZ010000011.1:0-17347 GCA_964235505.1 uncultured Chthoniobacteraceae bacterium | reverse complement strand
CGTCCAGGGCAGGACAAAGCAGATCACCGGCAGCGCGACGGCGACATCGATGGATCGTTTGATGAGCCGGTTGAGCGGGCACTCCAAGGGCTCCTGGCGCAGCGAGATGAAGTAGAACCCGTCGTCGCGAATGAAGGAGAGCGGCCGGCCGATCTGCTCTTCCAGATCGTGCAGGACGAGGAGGCGCGTGCCCGCATTTTCGCAGCGCGCCGTGAGCGCGGCGAGGTCGGCCGGCGGCACGTTGCGTGTGAGGATGACCTGATGCACGCGCTGCTGCGTCACCAGCCGCTCGAGGTCATCCACGGTGCCGGCGGATGCCACCTCCGAGGTGCTTTCCCCGTCCGGCGAGAGGTGGATGAAGCCGAGCACCTGCATGCCGAAAGTGGCCTTGCGCAGCAGCCATGGCCGCAGCCGGGCGAGGTCTTGGGAATTGCCGAGGAGCAGCGTCCTTTGCTGGCGCCGCCCGCGGAAGAAGATCTGCGCGATGACTGCCGGCAGCCGCCGATTGGAAAGAAACAGGACGAGGTAAAGCAGCGGCAGATACGTGAATAGAAAGGCGCGCGACATCGCCTGGTCCTTGGCCGCGACGAGGTAGAGGAAGAGCGCAATCGCCACGTGGAAAACCTCGCGCAGCGTGAGCCGGTAGGCTTGCACCATGTCGAGGTTGAGCACGTTCGAGTCCGCGAGATTCAGCCGGATGAGATGCAGCGCAAACCCGGCCGCGACCACTAGTGAATAGACCGCATACCGGCTGAGATTCAGGCTGCCTTCCGGCCGCACCACGCCGAAGTGAACTCCCACCAGGAGCCAAAACAGCAGCAGCGCCAGCCCCGCCTGCACGCCCGTGTGCAGCAACGTCAATCCCCGCACTCGCCTGTAAATCATCGCTTCGAAACTTCCGTGTGTCCCTTCAGTTGATCGCCGGCGAAATCGGCAATCCCCAGAGGCTGCCGCGCCGGCCCGGGTCTATAGCGGAGGTGTCGCGGGTTGGGAAGTGGTTTTGGTGGTTTTGTGAGAGCGGCGTTGTTTCGGAGATCGACTGGGATCCTCCGCTCCACTGAGCCGAAGATCACCGGGAGCCTTGCTCCGCAGGCGGCGCACCTTCGCTCGGCACCGCACCACTGCGCGCCAGCAGCCGCTCCTCGATCTCCTGCAAAATCTGCCGCGTCGGTTCAGTCTCGAACTTGTAGTCATCCACCACGAACTCGCGCTGCCGCCCTTCCAGCACGTAGCGCACTTTGGCGATGCCCTTGCTTTCCCACTTTTTTTTGCCGATGCCGTTGATCGCTTCAAACGGCACGCGCGTGCCGGCGGGGGTGTGAATGGCGTCGGCATCTGAGCGCAGAATGCGTCGGCGGTGGGTGAGCCAGTAGAGCAGGAGCAGCGCGCCGACCAGCGTAGTGATGGTGCCGAAAACATATTGCCCGACGACTTTGCCACGATCGAAAGCAACCACGGGCGGGCGCTGGGTGAGGCCGTGCTCACGCAGATATTTCGGCCATTCGTCCAGCAGCCAGCCGCGCTCCTGCGCGTAGGCGGGCCACTCGGCCTGGCGTCCTTCCATCTCGTATTGCCGCCATGCCTGGTAGCGCTCGTTTTTGCGCGGGTAGCCGATGAGGCCGTCCCACCAAAACCAGCAACCGACAGCGATGAAAAAGAGGGAAACGAAGAGCTTTTGCTTGCTCCAAAGGGGCGAGATGCGGGCTTCGGCGGGCATGGGGCGGGAGTGTCGAAGCTCGCGAGGAACGGTCAAGGTTCAAAGTCGCTGGGCCGTCCTGTTGGCAGCGACACCCGCCGTGTTGTGGCTGTGGCTTCACCGCAGAGGACGCGGAGAGCGCAGTGGGCTGCAGAGACAAAAAAACGAGATAGCGGCACGGCCCCGTGGCGCGTTTTTGCTGCCTTCCTCTTCTCTGCGCCCCTCCGCGTTCTCCGCGTCCTCTGCGGTAAAAAGAAGCGGTGGCAGCACAGGCAGCGCCCTTGCGCAATCGACCTTCGCGCTTGCGCTGCAAGGGCGGAACTTGAAACGTGCCCGTCCTTTCGCCATGCAATCCAAGCTCTTCCCGCTTCTCCTCGTCGCTCTTGCCGCCCACGCGGCGGACCAGCCGAAATACGATCCGCTGAACGACAAAGGCCGTCCGGTCGCCACGACGGAAAGTGTGCCTCCGGTGGAGGCCGCGAAGCGCATGACGCTGCCGCCGGGCTTCCAGGTGCAGGTGGTCGCGAGCGAGCCGGACGTGGCGCAGCCGGTCGCCTTCGCCACCGATGATCGCGGGCGGCTCTGGGTGCTGGAAAACACCAACTACCCGAACTGCCCAGGCGAGCCGAAGGACCGCATCTTGATCTTTGACGATACAGATGGCGACGGGAAGGCGGACAAGCGCACGGTCTTCTACGACAAGGTGACTTTTGCCACCGGCATCCAGGTCGGCTTCGGCGGAGTGTGGGTCGGCGCGCCGCCAAATCTGCTCTTCATCCCGGACCGCAACGGCGACGACAAGCCGGACAGTGAGCCGGAAGTGGTGCTCGATGGCTGGGGCTCGGAGGACCGGCACGAGACGCTGAATGACTTCACCTGGGGACCGGACGGCTGGCTCTACGGCACGCAGGGCGTGTTCACTTTTTCCAAAGTCGGCAAGCCCGGCACGCCTGAGAATGAGCGGGTGAAAATCAATGCCGGCGTGTGGCGCTTTCATCCGCAGACGCGGAAGTTTGAGCGCTACGCGGAAGGGGGCTCGAACCAGTGGGGGATCGACTGGAACGATCACGGGCAGTCGTTCTTCGCGGCATGCGTGATCCCGCACATCTGGCAGTGCATCCAGGGCGCGCGCTACACGCGGCAGGCCGGTTCGCACGACAACCCGCACTCCTACGAGGACATCAAAACGATCGGCAATTTCGAGTATGAAAAGCGGGCGTATGCCGGCGCACTTTTCTATCTCGGCGGCGCGTGGCCGGCGGAGTGGCGCGACACGTTTTTCTTCCACGACATCCACATGAACAAGCTGCGCAACGAGCGAATGGTGCGCGACGGTTCCGGCTCGCGCGCGGAGCGGAACACGGACTTCCTCGTGGCGAACGACGGCTGGTATCGCGGCCTCTCCCCGCAACTTGGGCCGGATGGGTCGGTCTTCATCAACGACTGGTATGACAAGGTGCCGTGCTATCAGCAGAAGGAGTTCGTCGATCGCGGCAATGGGCGGCTTTACAAGGTTGTGTATGGCGACGTGAAGCCGGTGGCGGTGGATCTGCAAAAGGCGAGCGACGCGGAGTTGATCGAGATGCAGCTCAACGTGAACGAGTGGTTTGTGCGGCACGCGCGGCGGGTGTTGCAGGAGCGCGGCGTGAAGCCGGAAGTGCGCGCCGCTTTGGAGAAAATCGCGCGAGAGAACCCGGACGACACGCGGCGGTTGCGCGCGCTTTGGGCGCTGCACGCGGTGGGCGGAGTGGGCGAAGATCTCGCGCTCGCGGCCATGAAGGACGCCTCGGAATACGTGCGCGGCTGGGCGGTCCAGCTCGCGTGCGAGAGTGGCAAACCGAGCGACGCGCTGCTCGCAGAAATGGCGCGCCTGGCAAAGGACGACGCCTCGCCGCTGGTGCGGCTTTACCTCGCCTCTGCAGCGCAGCGCATCGAAGTGGCAAAGTGCTGGCCGATCCTCGCCGGCCTCGTCGCGCACGCGGAAGATGCGAAGGATCACAATTTGCCGCAGATGGTCTGGTATGCTGCGGAGCCCGCAGTCGCCGCCGACCCGATCAAGGCCGCCGACCTGCTCGGCACGTGCAAGATCGCGAAGGTGCAGGAGTGGATCGCGCGCCGGATGGCGACGCTCGCGGCGCAGTAACGACCACCTCTGCTCCAGCCTTTTCCCATGCAACTAATCCCTGCCATCGCGCTCTTTCTCGCGCTTTCCTCTGGCATCGCCGCGGCACAGGAAACGCCGCCGCCGGTCCTGCGCATCCTTGTGCAAACGCTCGCCAAAGCGGACGATCCCGGCACGCAGCTCAACGTGCTCCGCGGCATAAACGCCGCACTCAAGGGCAAGCGCAATCTCGCCGCGCCGGAAGGCTGGGCGGGACTTTACGAGAAGCTCCGCCTCAGCGCGAATGAGGAAGTGCGGCAGCAGTCGCAATCGCTGGCGGTGATCTTCGGCGGCGGTGGCGCGATGGATGAACTGCGCAAGGCGCTGGCGGATTCCAACGCCAGCCCCGATGCGCGCCGGGCAGCGCTCGACTCGCTGGTGAACGCGAAAGATGCCGCCGCGGTCCCGGCGCTGCTCGCGATTGCAAAAGAAGCGGGACCGTTGCGCCGCCCCGCGCTGCGCGGACTCGCGAACTTCGACGACGCGCAAATCCCGACGGCGATTCTAGGCGCTTACTCCAGCCTGAGCAGCGACGAAAAACGCGACGCGCTCGCCACGCTCGTCATCCGCCCGGCGTGGGCGCGCGCGCTGCTCGCCGCGCTGGATGCGAAAGTGGTGAGCCGCACCGATCTTTCCGCGCCGATCGCGCGGCAGTTGCAGGATTTAAAGGACCCGGAAATTGCCTCCTGGATCAGCAAGAACTGGGGTGCGGTGCGCGAGACTTCCGCCGACAAGCTAAAGCAGATCGCCGGCTACAAGCTGCTCCTCACCGAGAACGCGCTGGAAAAGGCCGACCCGTCGCACGGGCGCGCGATCTTTGCGCAGACCTGCGCAGTGTGCCACACGCTCTTCGGCGTCGGCGGGAAGATCGGGCCGGAGCTGCCGGGCGCGTTTGAAGATGTCGATTACCTGCTGCAAAACATCGTCGATCCCAACGCGATCATCGGAAAGGATTACCAGCAGACGATCGTGCAGACGAAGGATGGCCAGGTGCTCATGGGCATCGTCGCGGGCGAGGATGCCTCGACGCTGACGTTGAAAACGCTCGCCGGCCCGCTCACCGTGCAGCGCGCCGATGTGTCGGAGGTAAAGGTGATGGAGGTTTCGCTGATGCCGGAGGGCCTGCTCGCGGCGCAGAATGAAACCGACGTGCGCGATCTTTTTGCCTATCTCCGCCGGCACGGGCAGGTGCCGGTGCAGCTCACGGCGAACAATGCGAACGACTTTTTCAACGGCGTGGACCTCGCGAATTGGGTCGCGTCCAAAGCGGACGCGTGGCGGGTGGAAGGCGGAGAAATCGTCGGGCGCGGCAACGCGGAGCGCGCGGAATTTCTCACCAGCGACATGGCGGCGGATGACTTCCGCCTTTCCGCGCAGCTCCGACTTTCCGGCGCGAAAGCGGGCGCAGAAATCGCGCTTCGCGGGCAGCAAACGGACGGTGGCTTTCAGGGTAGCGCGTTGCGCATCAGCGGAGGCCAGCCGATCGGCCTGGCGTCGTATTCCATTCCCGGAAAACCGCTGCTGGGTGCGCTGCTTCACACGACGTTTGGGCGAGATGAGTGGGTTCCCTGCGAGATTATTGCAAAAGGCCGCAGCGTGCGCGTGACGCTGAATGGCCTGCCCACAGTGGAAATCAACGACTCGCCCGGAGGCACTCGCTCGGTGTTGGCCTTCCACGTGACTGGTGAAGGCGCGGAGCTGCGGATCAAAAATGTGAAGCTGGAGCCCGCCGTGAAGTAGGGCAGGCATCCCTGCCTGCGAGTTCACGGGGCATCCTGCTCCGTCCCTTGTGCAAGGTTTGCAACTCTGAAAATCCGAAGCTGGGATGTCTGCGCTACTTCACGGTGCCTGCGCCGCTTCGTGCAGCAACCGGTTGATCTGCGCCGCGGCGTAGGCGGCGCCGAAGCCGTTGTCGATGTTCACCACGGTCACGCCGGAGCCGCAGGAGTTCAGCATCCCGAGCAACGCCGCCAGTCCGCCAAAGCTCGCGCCGTAGCCGACGCTCGTCGGCACTGCGATCACCGGTTTGCTCACGAGCCCGGCCACCGCGCTCGGCAGCGCGCCCTCCATGCCGGCCACGACGATGAGGACATTGCACGTCTCCATCCGCTCGCGCTCCGCGAGCAGGCGGTGGATGCCCGCGACGCCGACATCGACGATGCGCTCCACTGTGTTGCCGAAAATCTCCAGCGTGATCGCGGCTTCCTCGGCGACGGGTAAATCCGAAGTCCCAGCGCAAAGGACGCCGATGCGTCCGGCGCGTTTCGGCAACGGTCGCAGCTCGACGGTGAGGCAGCGCGCGCGGCGGTGAAATTGCGCGGACGGGAACTCCGCGGCCACCGCGCGGAAATGCTCCTCGCCGACGCGGCTCGCCAGCAGCACGCCGTGGTTTTCCAAGATCGTGCGGCCGATCGCCACGAGCTCTTCCGGCGTCTTGCCCGCACCGAAGATCACCTCGGGAAAGCCGCAGCGCCGCTGCCGATCCGTATCCACGCGCGCAAAGCCGAGGTCGGTGAAAGACATGGGATTTAGGAAGTAGAATTTAGGATGGAGGAAGTAAGCGCAGACGCAGCGGGCGAGTTCCGCCACTTTCTAAATCCTAAATCTTACTTTCTAAATCCGCTTCATCCGTCCTTCGTCGCGGGTGAAGTGGATAGCACCAGCCGCATCGGGATCATCTTGGAAACGAAAAAGCCGTGCGCCGCGAAGAAACGCTGGCCGTCTTCATTCAAGCGATCCGTGAGCAGCGTGATGCGGAGGAAGTCCTTCTTCTGCGCGTAGTCGATCGCGTGCCGGATGAGGCGGTCGCCGCAGCCGCGGCCGCGGAAGTCGCGATGCACGACGACATCTTCGAGCACGATCACGAAGCCGCCCTCCGCGGTCGAAATCGTGAAGAGCAGGTTAATCATCCCGACAATCTGATCGTCGAGACGCAGGACGAAAATGCGCCCGCGATTTGGCTGCTCCAGAATGAGCCGCAGCCCACGCATTTGCTTCGCGCGGTTCGGCACGAAGTCGCCCTCCCGCGTGAAGAGGTCGTAGAGCAAATCCGTGAGCGCCGGGAGATCCTCCAGCGTCGCCTGCTCGATGCGCGGCTCTTCGTCCATTTGGGGAAAAGTTTGGGGTTGAAGGTTGAGCGGCGCCCGCAGGCAGCGCGGCTCTGGTTAGGAGGAAGCCGGCGCGTTGTCGAGCGGCGCGGAGCGGGCTTGCCGCGCCACTCAGCTTTCAGCTTTTACCTTTTCACTCCGTCACTGCGCCGTTTCCAGCGCGGCGAGGATCTCGGCTTTCGGCACGCGGTCGGTGAAGTCCGCGAAGTTCTCGCCCGGCTGCTTTTTTCCATCGAAAATGCGCAGCAGCTTGTCGATGAAGAGATGCACATCTTTCGCGATGATTTTGCCTTTCAGCAGCTCGTTGAAGCGGCGGTTGTGGCCCAGCCGACCACCGATGAAGGCGTCGTAAGCATCGACCATCTCGCCGTTGATCTTCGTGCGCGCGCCGCGGAAGCCAATGTCGGCAATCTGGTGCTGCCCGCACGAGCTCGGGCAGCCGGAAAAGTGGATGCGGATTTTGTCCTGATACCAGCCGCTCTGCGTTTCGAGCTGCTCGACCAGCGCCACCATCCGGTTCTTGGTTTCGGCGACCGCAAGGTTGCAAAACTCGATGCCGGTGCAGGAGACGCAGCCTTTGCGAAAATTCGTCGGGTTGTAGTCGAGGCCGAGCGCGTCGAGGTCAGCCTTGAGCGCCGGGAGGCTCGCTTCCGGCACGTTCACGATGAGCAGGTTTTGCTTGTTCGTGAGCCGGATCGCATCCTGCCCGGGCGCGCAATATTTCTCCGCAAGCGCGCCGATTTTCGCGAGCTGTGAGTTGCGCACCCGGCCGCCGGGAAAGCAGATGCCGACCCAGAAAAGGTCGCCCTGCTTTTGCTTGTGGATGCCGATGTGATCGGTCTCCTGGTCGCGGATCGCGGGAAAATCCGTGTGGCGCTCGGGCTTGAAGTTCAGGCGCTCTTCGATGTTGCCGGCGAGGGTGTCGATGCCGCCGGACTTCACCACGTCGGCGACGAGGAATTTGAAGCGAGCACGGTTGCGTTTGAGCCGATAGCCCTCGTCGCGGAAGTATTCCGTCACAGCCTTGGTCACCGGCCAGACCTGCTCGGGCCGGAGGAAATACGGCAGCATCTGCGCGAGATGCGGCGACGAGGAAAGCCCGCCGCCGATCATGATGCCAAAGCCGCGCTCTTCCTGGCCATCGACGATGCGCTTCAGGCCGATGATGCCGACGTCGTTGATATCGGGCTGCGCGCAATTGATGCAGCAGCCGGCGGCCGAAATCTTGTATTTGCGCGGCAGATTGGAGAATTCCTTGTTGTTCACGATCCCGGCTTCCACTTCGCGCATCACCGCCGTGGCGTCGATGATCTCCTCGGGATCGATTCCCGCCACCGGGCAGGCGACCACGTTGCGCGGGATGTCGCCGCACGCGCCCATGGTGACGACGCCGATCGTCTCCAGCTCGGAGTAGATCGCCGGGATGTCTTCGATCCGCAGCCAGTGATACTGGATCGTCATCCGCGTGGTGATGTCGCAGAACCCGTGGCCATACTGGTCGGCGAGCTCCGAGATTTTGCGCGCCTGCGCGCCATTGATCTGCCCGCCAGGAAGCCGGAGCCGCATCATAAAATAGCCGCCATCTTTCGGCTTTTGCCGATAAACGCCATACCATTTCATCCGGTCGAAATCGTCGTCGTCGATCGTGGCAAAGCCCGTTTTCGCGTAGCGATGGATGTCGTGGATGACGTCGAGGCCATCCTTATCCAGCTTCATCTGCTCCTGCGGCGTGATGGGGATGAGGCCCTGTTTTACGGCGGCGAAATTCGGATGGATGTCGTGCATGGCAGGCGAAAGGCGACCGAACCTAGGGGGAATGAGGAGAATGGCAATCGGAAAGGCGCGTGCGGGGTGAGGAACGTGGGGCGCCTGCGGCGGGCTGGGCGTTGAGCGTTGAATAGCCCGCGCAGCGGTCGTGAACCTCCAAACACCCCCGTGCCTCCCTCTCGCTCTCCGGCGTTGACACCCCGCTTTCGCCCACTAAAGTCTCGCCCCCTTTGCAGCACCCAACCACGACCCAGGCTCTATGAAACGCACTTACCAGCCCTCGAAGCGGACCCGCAAACGCCAGTTCGGCTTTCGCACCCGCATGAAGACCAAAAGCGGACGCGCCATCCTCGCGCGGCGCCGCCAGCGGGGTCGCAAGCGGCTGCTGCCGAAGGGCGTGGAAGTCCACTACGACCGGCACACCGATCAAAACAACAACGCCGCGCGAGCCCAAGTGCAGCGCAAACAAAAGCGCGCCACTGCCAAGCGTCACCGCAAAGCCGCTGGCCGGGCGCGGCACGCACCGGCGCCTGCTCCGACCGCGGCGTAAGCAGCGCAGCCTGCGCTGATTCCCTTGGGAATCCCTTCCCTTGCCGCTCCGCTGCGGTTGCGTTTTCCGCGAGGGTCGCGCCTCCAGCGCGCCTCTGAATTCGCCCGCCTCCGAAGCGACGGCAGGGCGTATCACGGGAAGTATTTTGTCTTCAGCGTGCTGACCAAAAACCTGCCTTCGGCGGCACTCCGCACGGGTTTGATCACTTCCCGGAGAGTGGGTGGAGCAGTGGATCGAAACCGGGTGCGACGGCGCCTGCGCGAGATCGTGCGCGCGGCGCAGCCGAGCGTCCGCGAGGGGATATGGATGGTCCTGATCGCGCGGAAACACGCTGCGCGCGCCACTTTCCAGGAGTTGCACGCAGAGTGGTGGCTGCTCGCGCAACGCAGCGGTATTCTTCGCCCGGCACCCGCATGCGCACCCTGATCCGCTGGCTCATCCGCGGCTATCAGGTCACGCTTTCGCCGCTGCTTTCCCTGCTCATCGGCCAGCCGAATGCCGGCTGCCGTTTTGAGCCGACCTGCTCGCGCTTTTTCCTGCAAGCCGTGGAAATGCATGGGGTGCTGCGCGGGAGCTGGCTGGGGACGAAGCGGATTTGCCGCTGTCACCCGTGGGGCGGGCAGGGGTATGACCCGGTGCCGCCGCGGGCGGAGGAAATCCGAAATCCGAATCTCGAAACTCGAAACAAATCCGAAAACTCAAAATCCGAATGACCGAATCGGCGTCCGCTTCCTTTCACCTGCCGCGCGCCCGCGCCTCACTCCTGTTTCGGATTTCGGATTTCGGATTTCGGATCGTCCTTCCCTGAACTTTATGGATCGCAAAAGCATTCTCGGCGTCGTGGTGGCCATCATCGTGCTCGCCGCCTGGTCAGTCCACAACCAGCGGGAGATGGCGAAATACCGGGTGGCCAAGCAGGCCTACGACGCGGAAGTCGCTGCGCGCCAGGCTGCCGCCGCGCCCGTCGGCGTCGATCCTTCCACCGTGCCGGCTCCGGCGGGCGTCGCACCGGACACCCTGCCATCCACCGGAACAGCTGCGGCAGAGCCGCCGGTCGCGGAGCAAAAGGAGACCCTTTCCAGCCCATCGGTGGATTATGTTTTCACGAATCAAGGCGGCGGCATCGCGCGCGCCATCCTGCTGAAACACGTGGCGCAGCAGGGGACGCAACAGGCTGGCGAGGACGGCACGAAAGTGACGCTGAACGAATACGGCGCCGTGCCGATCGGTGCGGTGTCGGAGCAGCCCGGGGAAGCGGCGCCTGCCGCGTTCGCCGCGAGTTTCAACAAGGAGGCAGGTGAGGCAACCTTCGAGCGCACCGACGCTCGGCAGTTGCAGGTGGTGAAAAAGTTCACCCTGCCAAAATCGACGGAGCTGACGCAGGAATATCTCGTCGGGCTGGACCTCGCCTTCACAAATCGCAGTGCGCAGCCGATCGTGCTTCCGGCTTACTATGTGCATGCGGGCGGCGCGGGGCCGATCCATCGGCTCGACCAACCGATCTACACGGGGTTTTCGTGGTATCACGACGGGAAGTTCACGCTCAAAGGGGTGACCACATTCAGCTCGGGCTGGATGTTCAATCGCACCGAGCAGCCGATCTTCACGCAGTCGCTCAATGGCGTGCGCTGGGCGGGAGTGACGAACCAGTATTTCTCCACGCTGGTGACTCCGGCGGAAGGTGCCACCGGCTCCGCGATTTGGGCGCGGAAGTTCTCCAGCGGCGCACCCGGCCAGGTCGGCTCAGTGAGCCGCGGTAATTCTCCCGCACAAGGCCAGCTCCTCGCCGTGGAAGGCGCGCTCGGCATGGCTGGCTGCACGCTTGCGCCGGGACAGACCGTGTCGCAGCGCTTCAGCATTTATGCGGGGCCGCGCGAGTATCGCCGGCTGGATGCGCTCGGCCAGGAGCAGGATGCCATCATGGATTTTGGCATGTTCAAGGTGATCTCCAAGGCGTTGCTCGTCTCGATGAATTGGCTGCACGCGCACCTCGGCTCGTATGCCGCGGCGATCATCGTGCTCACGCTGCTCATCCGTTCCGCGATGTGGCCGCTGCAAAACAAGGCGACCACTTCCATGAAAAAGATGGCTGCGCTTCAACCGCGCATGACCGAGCTGCGGGAGAAGTATCCCGACGACCCGCAGCGCATGAACCAGGAGCTGATGAAGCTCTACAAGCAGTATCAGATCAACCCGCTCTCGGGCTGTCTGCCGATGGTTGTCCAGATCCCGATTTTCTTCGGCCTGTTCAATATGCTTGGTAAAGCGGTGGAGCTGCGGAACAGCCAGTTTCTGTGGGTCCACGACCTTTCGCAGCCGGACACCGTTGCGATGATCGGCGGCATTCCGCTGAACATCCTCCCGATGGTGATGGCTGGGACCATGTTCTTGCAGATGTCGCTTTCGCCGAAATCCGGCGACGCAGTGCAGCAGCGCATCTTCATGTTCATGCCGCTGATCTTCGTGTTCTTCTGCTACAACTACGCCTCTGCCCTGGCGCTGTATTGGAGCGTGCAGAATCTCTTTTCGATCGTGCAGCTCTACGTGACGCGGGACAACACACCGATCCTGCAAAAGATGGCCGCGCTGGCCCCGATCAAGCGCAAGAACCGCTGAGTTTTTCAGCGGGGGAGTTTTAACCGCGGATGACGCGGATGGAACGGATATGGGTGACAGTTGCTCGCTACGCAGTCTTGAACGGGTGGATCGCTGAACAAACGGATGACGTTTGCAGAACATGCAGCCCATCCGTTCCATCCGCGTCATCCGCGGTCAAAAACCTCCGACCGCACCCGTCGCCGCGCGGCGCAATCTTGACTCCCGCGCGCCGTTCCCTGACTCCTGTCGCCTGCCATGAGTCTCAACCCGCGCGAAACGCTGGACACGATGCTGGGCCACCTCGGCTTCATCTGCCAAATCGAAGAAACGCAGGACGACTACGGACTGCATCTGCAGATTTACTCGGCGGAAAAAGACCGGCTCATCGGCCGCAACGGCGAGCTGCTGGAAGACATCCAGCTCCTGCTGAACCGTGTGCTCCAGGCCCGCGACAAAGGCGCGCCGAAGGTGCAGGTCGATGTGGAGCACTTCCGCTCCATGCGCGACGATGGCCTCGTGCAAAAGGTGCGGCAGGTGGCGGAAATCGTGCGTCAATCCGGCCGCTCGTATCAGCTCGAGCCGATGAATGCCTACGAGCGGCGCATCGTGCACAACGCCTTCAAAGACGACGCCGAGATCACGACCTGGAGCCCGCCCGACGACATGCGGCTGAAGCGCATCACCCTGCGACGGCGGGTGGTGGGAGCGGCGTGAAGGAAAAGTTGAAGCGCCGGTAGTGCCCGGCACAGCGCATCGGGATAAGCGGAGCTGGCAGGCAACATGCTATGCGCTCCGGCATGCCCTACGATTACCTTGGCTTTGTCGCGGTGACCGCGATCCTTTTCGCGCTGCTGCAGCGCCGTGTCTGGCGGGGAGATCGCAACGTCCGCGCTCTGCTGATCTCGTCGAGTCTTGTCGCGGTCATTCTCGGCGTCGGCTGGTTCGTCGTGCAGGATGCCGGCGCGCGTGCACAGACTCGCGTGGAGCAAATGCTCAGCGGCTACGCGTCCACCTACGCTCGCGAGCTGGAGCGGATGGAGCACTCGGCGCTGACGCTCGATACCGCGCCGGACGATCCTCGCTACCTCGCGATCATCGATGCCGAAAAGCGCTGGCTGGCTGCCAATCCGCGCATCGCCGACATCTACACTTTCCGCCAAAAGCCCGATGGGCAGATTGTGCTCTTCGCCGATTCCGAGACCGATTACGACCGCAATGGCCGCTTCGAAGGTGAGCGTGAAGAGCGGACTGCGATTGGCGAAGTCTATGACGAAGCGACCGACACGTTGCGCGCCGCTTTCAAAGGAAATGGCAGCTTTGATCACCAGATTGTGAACGACCGCTGGGGGACCTGGGTCAGCGCGTCGGAGCCGCTGCGCGATGCCGCGGGTCAGGTGGAAGGTGTGCTGGGCGTGGACTTTGAGGCGCGGCAGTTCACGGATGCCATTCGCGCCAGCCGGCTCATCGTCATCGGCTACCTCGCTGCCCTGGTAGCGCTGGTCGGCGTCGCGAGTTCCGTGATCGGCACCCTTTCCGGCGCGCTGCGCCGCGCCCACGAGGCCGAGGGAGAGCTGAAAGGCGCGCGCGATCTCGCAGAAGCGGCGAGCCGTGCGAAGAGCGAGTTCGTGGCCAACATGAGCCACGAGATCCGCACGCCGATGAACGGCGTCATCGGCATGACAAATCTGCTGCTCACGACCGCGCTCGATCCGCAGCAGCGCGACTACGCGCAGACGATTCAGGAGAGCGCCGACGGACTGCTGACGATCATCAACGACATCCTCGATTTCTCGAAGATCGAAGCCGGGAAGCTGCACTTCGAAATCCTAGACTTCGAGCTGCGCGAAGCCGTGGAAGGCTCGCTGGAGCTGCTCGCCGAGCGCGCGCACGAGAAAGGCGTGGAGCTCGCCGGCCTCATCGAGACGCAGGTCTTCACCGGGCTGCGCGGCGATCCTGGCCGGCTGCGGCAGGTGCTTACAAACCTGCTCTCCAATGCGGTGAAATTCACCGAGCGCGGCGAAGTCGTGCTCCACGTGCAGCCCGAAACCGAGACGCAGACGCACACTGAGCTGCGCTTCGAGATTCGCGACACCGGCATCGGCATTTCGCCGGAAGCGCAGGCGCGGCTCTTTTCGCCGTTCACTCAGGCGGATAACTCCACGACCCGGCGCTTCGGCGGCACCGGCCTCGGGCTCACCATTTCGCGGCATCTCGTGCACATCATGGGCGGGCGGATCGGCGTCGAGAGCGAGGCGGGGAAAGGCTCGACCTTCTGGTTCACCGCGCGCTTTGAGAAGCAGGCAAATCCCCAGCGCAACCGCGTAGAAACTGCGCTCGATCTCGCGGACGTGCGCGTGCTCATCGTGGACGACAACGCCACAAACCGCAAAATCCTGCATCATCAGGTCGTCTCCTGGAAGATGCGCAACGGGGCGGAAGCGGAGGACGCCGAAGGCGGCTTGACGCTGCTGCGCGAAGCAGCGCAGCGCGGCGAGCCCTACGCGGTGACGCTGCTCGACATGCAGATGCCCGGCATGGATGGCGTGGAGCTCGCCCGGCGCATCAAAGCGGACCCGGCGCTCGCCGCGACGAAGCTCGTGATGCTCACCTCGCTCGGCCGGCACCTCGACGACGCCAGCCTGCGCGAGATCGGCATCGAGGCTTGCCTGGTCAAGCCGGTGAAACAGTCGCGGCTTTTCGATACTCTTGTTACAGCGCTGGCGGGCAGCGCCCCAGAGCGGTTCAAGCCGGAAACGGCCGCCGCTGCCGCGCCGCCGGAGGACAACACCCACGTGCGCGTGCTGATCGCGGAAGACAACGGAGTGAACCGCAAAGTGGCGCTCGGCCAGCTCCGCGAGCTCGGCTACCGCGCGGATGCGGTGGCAAACGGGCGCGAGGCCCTGGAAGCCTTGTCGCGCCTGCCTTACGACATCGTGCTCATGGATTGCCACATGCCGGAGATGGATGGCTACGAAGCATCCCGCGCCATCCGCGAACTGCGGCTGCCCGTTCACATCATCGCGCTGACGGCAAATGCGATGGAGGGAGATCGCGAAGAATGCCTCGCTGCCGGCATGCACGACTACGTGCCGAAGCCGGTGCGGATCGCTGCGCTCCAAGCCGCGCTCGACCGGTGGAAGGAAAGTGCCGCCCCAGCGTTCGGAGCGCCATCGGAGCTGCCGCAGGTGCAGGCAGTGGACGAGGCGCCCGCCATCGGCGCGGAGGAAATCGCGACGCTGGTGCGCGAATCGGGTGGCGATGGCATCGGCGAGTTTGTCGCGATCTTCAAAGAAGAAAGCCCGCGGATGCTCGACGCGGTCCGCCGCAGCATCGCCGCCGGCGACGGCCCTGCGCTGCGCCGCGCCGCGCATGAAATGAAAGGCGCGTGCGGCAACTTCGGCGCGCACCGGCTCGGCGCGCTGTGCGGCGCGCTGGAGACCCAAGGACGAGCCGGCGATGCAGCGTCCGCAGCGCAGGTGTTGGAGGACTTTCTGCGTGAGCACGCGCGAGTGGAAGCAGCGCTCGAAGTCGCCGCGCGTGGCCCTTTCCTTGCCATGCCTGCGTGACTCGAAACGCGCTGTATCCCCGATGCTGCGCACGTCAACGCTCATCCCCGATCGCCCAACCAACGATTTCGCTTCGCCATTCTCTCAACCTCAACGACTCCCTCCATGAGCTCCCCGATCCAGGACACTTTCTTTGAAATCATCGTCGCCGAAGACGAGCCGATCACCCGCAAGCGCATGGTCTCCATGATCGAGGGACTCGGCCATCCCGTGCGCGCATTTTCAAATGGGCTGGAAGCCTGGAGGGCTTTCGAGGAATCTCCGGCGCGGGTGATCATCAGCGACTGGCAGATGCCGGAAATGGAAGGGACGGAACTCTGCCGCAAAGTCCGCGAGCGCCCCAAAACGGAATACACCTATTTCGTTCTGGTCACCGCGGAGCGCACCGAAGAGGCGGATTACGAAGAGGCGATCGCAGCCGGAGCAGACGACTTCTTAACAAAGCCGATCAGCCGCGACGCGATTTGGAGGCGCCTCCGAGTTGCGAAGCGGATCCTTGGATTCACCAAAGAAATCCGCCAGCTCGAGCAACTGATTCCGATCTGCTCTTATTGCAAGCAGGTGCGGGACGATGAGGACTATTGGAAGTCGATCGAGGAGCACATTCAAACCCACACCGGCAGCCGTTTCACGCACGGCGTCTGCCCGACGTGCTTCGAGCGGGTGGTTCAAGAGCTAGAAAATGAGCCGGCCGATCCGGCGCTCTGGGCATCGCGGCAGTAGCGCGGCGGACAAGCTCTTCCTCGAAAGCCCTTCGGGCTGTTCAGTTGCGGGGTCGCTGCTCGCCGGGAGCCGGGGCGGCATTTCCGGCCTTGGAGGCGAGAGCTTCCCGAGCCATTTGCTGTTCCGCTTCCTGCTCCATCTCGTCGAGATATTGCGACACGGGATCATTCCGCTTCAGCGGAGTGTCGAGTTCGTTGGCGACTTTGAGGTAGCCGTCGAAAGCATTGCTGGGGACCTGCATCTGCGTCGCTTCAAACCAGTTCATGTAGTCGGTGATGTCCTGCCGGCGGCGCAGCACGAGCTCACGGTAATGCTCGGCGCGCACGAGTTGCTCCTTGATCCCCCGCGTTTTGCCACGCGCGAGCTGCGCGAAGATCTTCTCGTAATCCTCCAGCACCGCACGAAACAGCAGATTCGCGCGCGTGCTGAGCGCAATGAGCGACGCCTGTCCCGCGATGAACGCCGAGCGGCTGGCAGGGCGTTTTACGAGCTCCGCGAAGGAGCTGAGGCCGACCGTTTTCTTTTCGCCAGGGTGATCGCCGGGCACCTCAAAGACGAGCAGCGCGGCAAGCTCGGCGTTCGTTTCCTCGACCGAAAGGCCCTTGTAACGATCCGCCGCCGCGAAGCGCGCGAGGCTGAGCGTCCACCATTTCTGGAGGCTCTGGCCATCCCCGAGCCCGGGAAAGTCGCGCACGAGAGACGCGACGGGATCGGTGTTTCCCTCGCCGAGATGCCGCAGGAGATTTGCGAGGTTTGCGCGGCCCTGCGGCTGCTCGATCAGGAGTTGCACGAGGCACATCGCGCACGCCTGATCCATGGACTGCGCCGTGCTCCCGAACTCTTGCGGTTTCTCAGCGAGGAACTGCGCGATCGGCAGCAGCCGGTTGGTGGCGATGAGGGTTTTAAAGAGTTCCGGGTCTGCCCCGCGGTCGCGGCAGCGAAATCCTTCAAGCGCTCCTTCCACCAGCCACCACGGCGCTTCGCGGTAGGCCATGCCACCGCGCACCGCATCCAGATTTTCGCGATACGCAAACTCCAGGAAAAATGCGCGGACAAGCTGCCGGCGCAGGTTCACCTGAGCGAGGTCACCTCCGCCGATGCGCACGTCGATCTGGACCTTGAACCCCGCCTCGGACGTATAAAGCCCGAAGCTCACTGGCGGCTGGACTGGCGCGCCTT
>CAXSDZ010000010.1:30663-44314 GCA_964235505.1 uncultured Chthoniobacteraceae bacterium | reverse complement strand
TGGCTCGCCATCCCGCCCTTCCACACCTCTAGCGGCCACCACCACGGATCGCCGGAGTGATCCTGCCGCCAGCCGTAAATGAGGATCCAACCGAGCCGGCCGCCGAGCATGACGCCGAAGATCGCCGCCCACGTGATGAAGTCTCCGACCAGCGCCGGCGGCATGTCGGTGAAGCGCCTTTCCGCCAGCCAGCGGTAGAGCCAGTAGCCGAGCAGAAAGGCGAGCACGTAGGCCAAGCCATACCAGCGCAGCCCGAGCCCGTTGCCAAACTCGACGATGAACGGGCTGAAGTGATGAAGGTAAAAAGCGAGCACGCGCGAGGTTTCTACGGCAGGCGCGAGAGTGGGGAAGTGCAAAATTGCGCGAGATGTCCGCGCCGGTGCGTTCCCACCTCACCGCTGCGCACGCGTTGTGCTTCCGCAGTCTTGCGATGTCTCCCTCCCCTTCCCTGCTTGAAGTTCCCGAGCCCTGCGACATGGAAGCTCCGCCCACCGACGAAGTGCCGGGGCAGAGCTGCCCGGCCTGCGGCGCGACGCTGGAGGTGGCGCACTGCGCACTGCTTGCCAACGTCACGTGCGCAGCATGCGGCACCCCGGTGCAGGTGAACGCGACGGTGGATCACTATGAACTGGTGGCAGAGGTCGGCCGCGGCGGGATGGGCGTGGTTTATAAGGCGCTCGACACCCGCCTCGACCGCCACGTGGCGCTGAAGCTCCTGCGCACCGACCGGCTCGGCAGCGAGGCCATCGCGCAGCTCGAGACCGAGGCTGCGATCACAGCTTCGATCAATCATCCGCACGTGGTCCAGGTCTTCACCACTGGGATGGATCGCAGTCAGTTTTACATCGCCATGGAGTTGGTTAGCAAAGGGACGCTGGACGACCTCATCCGCCTGCAGGGACGCGTGGCGGAAGCGCAGGCGCTGGAGGTGACGATCCAGGTCGCAGAAGGGCTGCGCGCCGCGCACAGCCACGGGCTCATCCATCGCGACGTGAAGCCGGGCAACATTCTTTTCGCGGATCGCGACACCGCGAAGATCGTGGACTTTGGCCTCGCGATGATCGAGGAAGCCGCGCAGGAGGGCGGTGGTGAAGTCTGGGGCACGCCTTACTACGTCGCACCAGAAAAGCTCGACGGGCAGCCGGAGGATTTCCGCTCCGACATTTACTCGCTCGGGGCGACGATGTTTCACGCTTTGTCGGGCCGGCCTCCCTTTGAGGCGGAAGACGCGAGCCACGTGGCGCTGAAGCATCTCAAAAATCAGGCGGTGAGCCTGCAGGCCTTTGCGCCGTGGGTTTCCGGCGCGACGGCTTACATCATCAACAAAACGCTGAACAAAGATCCCGACGAGCGCTACGCAAGCTACGACGAGCTGATCGAGCACCTCGACTACGCGCGCACGGCGCTGCTGGAGGCGGTGGCGCAACCCGTGGCGGCGCGGCGAGTGGTGCTCGAAAGCGTGGAAGATCAGAAGCGCTGGAGCTACGTCACCTTCGGAATGCTCGCGCTCATGGTGGCAGGCGCGGGCGCGGCCTGGGCCTTTTATCCGCGGGCTGGCGGCGCGCGCGCAAAGGCTGCCACCGCCGCAACTTCCGCCGCTGCGACGCTCGGCGCGCATGGCAAACCGGCGCAACGCTACGAAGCGGCGCGCGCGCTTTTACTCGCTGGAAACTTCGCTGAAGCGTCGGGAGCCTTTCGCATGCTCGCGGGTGAAAAGAGCACGCCCGCTCCGCTCGATCACTGGTGCCTCGCGCACGAAGGGCTCAGCGAGCTGCTCGCCGGTCGCGCCGCGGAGGCCCGCGCGGCTTTCCACACCTTGGCAGACCGCGATCTCCCGGCGGCGGATTCGGCGGGGAAGGCGCAGGCGGCGTTTTTCCGGGATCTGGGGCGGCTCGCGTCCGATGAAAACGCGACGCCCGTGGCAGCTGCGAAAGATTTCGCCCCGTCGGGAACCGGCGCGCTGGCGCTGCTGGTTTTGGGCTTGAAGAACTGGGAGGCCGGACTCGTGGACGAAGGTGGGGCGCTGCTGCGGCAGTTCCACTCCAGCCAGCCCGCGGGCGATGCGGCGTGGGTGCGGGATTACAAAGCTCTGGTCGCGGATCGGCTGGCGGATTTCGCCGATTACCGCGGCGCAGTCGAGCTGGCGAAGACGGCGACGATGCCGCAGGAAATCGCGGACACCTTCCGCAAGCTGAAGCTGGACCGGAAGCGCAGCGGGAAATTTGCGGCGAGGATCGACGCGATTTCCGCCGAGTTCATCGCGCGCGCGGAGTCGCGCCAGCGGGAGCTCATCGCGCAGCGCGACAAGCGCGCGGAGACTTCGGACTCCTTCGCCTTTTCCAAGCTCACCAGCGCGGACATCGGCCTGGAGAAAGGCGAGCCCGCGGGAACGACTGCGGAAGGAGAGGTCGCGGGTGCCTTTGCGATCACCGCCGCAGGCCACGACATCTGGGATAAGGCCGATAGTTTTCGCTTTGTGCATCGCGGCTGGAAAGGCGACGGCGAGCTCGTGGCACGCATCGATTCCATCGAGCAAAAGCATGACTGGTCCAAGGCTGGGATCATGTTCCGAGACGGCACGGGGGCTGGTGCAAAGAACGTGCTGCTGTGCTACGCGGCGGCGAATGGCGTTTCCTTTCAAGTGCGCAAAGAGGCGAACAGCGACGGCCTCTCGATCAAGGATGGGGATTTCCGAGCGCCCTGCTGGCTGCGGCTCGTGCGCAGCGGAAATATGTTCACCGGCTTCGCCTCAATCGACGGCCTGAACTGGAAGCAGATCGGCAGCGACACCGTGGAGCTGCCGGACGAGGCCAGGGCAGGTCTGGCCGTGACCTCGCACGTGATCGGCACCCCGGCGGAAGCGAAGGTGAGCGAGGCGTGGGTGGGACGGTAGGGAGCGTGAGAGCGTGGAGCGTGGAGCGTGCGTGAGAGCATGCATGCGTGGAGCGTGCGTGCGTGGTGCGTGCGTGCGTGGTGCGTGCGTGCGCGGAGCGTGCGTGCGCGGAGCGTGCGTGCGCGGAGCGTGCGTGCGTGGTGCGTGAGTGGAGAACCGGGTCTGAGTCGCGAAGCGACGGCCAGAAAATAGCCCAGCGCTTCAGCGCTGGGTTTGGGACAAGTCCGGCGCCAGTCGCGAAGCGACGAAAGAAAACACCCGTCGGCCTTCTTTCGTCGCTTCGCGACTGGCGCTGATTCTTTGCAAAACCCAGCGCTAAAGCGCTGGGCTATTCTCTCGCCGTCGCTTCGCGACTCGCTCCGCCCCACGTTCTCACGCTCCCCAGCCTTCCCCGTTGCTCCCGCTCCGCGCGGCTGATACCGTCCGCCTCCTTCACCTCCCCATGTCGGACATTTGCGATCAGCCGGTTCTCCAGGAATGCGCGACCTGCGGCGCGCTTATCGACGTCACAGACGAGGAGCCGTTTGCGCTCATGCACTGCCCGACGTGCGGCGGGGCCATGCGCGTGCGGCGGCAATTTGGTGTGTTCGAGCTCCAGGATATACTCGGAGCCGGTGGCATGGGCGCCGTGTATCGTGCGCTCGACACCAACCTAAATCGTTCGGTCGCGCTCAAGCTTCTGCGCAAGGAATTCTCCGCCAACCCGGAGTTCATCCGCGGGTTCGAGCGCGAAGCGGCGATCACGGCCGGGATCAATCATCCGAACGTGGTGAAGGTCTATTCCACGGGCATCGATCACTCGCTGTATTTCATCGCGATGGAGCTCGTGGACAAAGGTTCGCTCGACGATCTCATGACGCTGCAAGGCCGCGTCGCGGAGGCGCAAGTGCTGGAGGTGGGAATCCAGATCGCGCAAGGCCTGAACGCCGCCCTCCAGCGCGGGCTGATCCACCGCGACATCAAGCCGGGCAACATCCTTTTCGCCGACGCGCATCATTCCAAGATCGTGGACTTCGGCCTCGCGGTGCTGATGGATCAGGCGGGCGAAGTCGGCGGTGAGATCTGGGGCACCCCATACTATGTCGCGCCGGAAAAGCTCGACCAGCAGCCGGAGGATTTCCGCTCGGATATGTATTCTCTGGGCGCGACGCTTTTCCATGCTGTCGCCGGCCGTCCGCCGTATGAGGCGGAGGACGCGTCGATGGTGGCGCTGAAGCACCTCAAAAGTCAGCCTGTAAGCTTGCAAGCCTTTGCGCCAGACGTTTCCAGCGCCGCTGCGTATGTCATCAACAAGACGCTCAACAAAGATCCCGACGAGCGATACGCCAGCTACGAAGAGCGGATCGAGCATCTGGAATACGCGCGCGGCGAGCTGCTGGCGAAGGCTGCCACGGGCCGCCCGAAAGCGCGCGTGGTGCTGGAGGATGAGCAGTCGCAGCGGATGATGAGCTGGGTCACGCTCGGCATGCTCGCCACGCTGGCAGTGGGAGGCATCGCATTCTTCGGCTTCCGGGATCGGCTTTTTGGGACGCCCAAGCCAGCGCCAGTCGTCGCCGCGGCGCAGGCGCGAAATCCGAAGCTGTCCATCGAGGCCGACGCCTACAAAGAAGCACGCAGCCTTTTGATCGGTGGCAAAAGTGCGGAAGCCGCTGCCGCCTTTCGCAAGCTGGCGGCGGAGAAAGAGGTGCCGCAACCGCTGCACAATTGGCTGATCCTCCATGCGGGGCTCGCGGCGATTTTGGACGGCGAAGCAGGCGCGGCAAAGAGCGAGTGGGAGCGGCTCGGCAAGGGGGCGCAGTTTTCCTACGAGCCGGCGGAGCAAAAGCTGGCGGACTTTTTCAAGGTGATTGCGGTGTCCGCTGCTGACGGCAAGCCGCAGCGGCTGGAAGAGCACGCGTTTGCCACCACGAGCTTCGAGGCGCTCGGGTTGCTGGTGCTCGGGGCGGAAAATTTCGCGCTCGGAAGCTACGAGGAAAGCCGCCCGTTCTTTCGCCAGTTCCAGTCCGCGAAACCTGAGCCGCCGTTCGCGTGGGTCGCCGATTACAAGGAAATCGCCGGCCGCTTCAGCGATGAGCTGGCGCGATACAGCCTGATTCAGGATCAGCTCAAAGCAGCGAACGGCGCGAAGAAAGTGGACGAGCAAAAAGGCGCTTTGGTGAAGCTGAAGGAGGCGGCGGAAAAGCTGGAACTCCCGGGAGCGCTGAAGGAAAAAGCCGGGGCGGCGGTGGCTGAGTTCGAGACCCAGCTCGCCGCGCGCGAGTCGGGTGAAGCGCAGGACCGCGCCGAACGCGAAGCAGCCGACGCGCTGTCGCTCGCGGAGGTGAAAACAAAGGCGAACGCGCTGTCGCTCCAATACAAATTTGCCGAAGCCAAGGCGCTGCTCGCGCCGCTGCAAACGCGCAGCTCCAAGGGCAAGCGCAGCAAAGACGCGCTGGTGAAAAAGACCGAGTGGCTCGGTCAGTTCAAGGCCACGCTCATCCAGGACATCAACGGCGGCGGCTACGCGGCGCCGGTGGCGAAAAAGAGCGGCGCGCCACTCCCCGGCGGCGTGCAGCGCGCCAGCGAGGCGGGCGTGGAAAGCCGCACGCCGTATGGCACCGTGCCGGCTGCGTGGATCGATCTCGCGCCCGACAGCGTGCTCGCGATGGCACGCTCCTTTTTCCGCCCCGGCACCCCGCCCGATCGTCTCGCCGACCGCAAGTGGCTCTTGGCGGCGTATTGCTATTTCGTGGGCAAAGCGCCGGAGGGCCGCGCGCTCGCGACTGAAGCCGCGCAGGAAAAGCCGACCTATCTCGAGCAAATCGCGATCTTCACCGACCCGAACTCCGGGCAGTGAAACACAGCGCGAAGGTCTGCCGCATGCAGCGACGGAGGAGCGCGCCGCAACGGCTTTGATGGTTGGCGTTTCGTGCTCGATGTTGAACGCTCCACCCTGGAGCAGCGTCCGCTGTTCCCCACATCGATCCGCCGAACTCGTCCTCATGTTTCCCCGCCACTTTCCGCTTCTCGCTTTTCTCTTCGCTCTCGGCCTCAGCGTCAGCGCTTCTGCCCAGCCGCCGCCCGGCGAGTTGCTGAAGCCCAGCCTCGTCGCCGATACCACCGCAGTCGCGCCGGGCAAGCCATTCACCGTGGGCGTCTGGCTGAAGCTGGCACCCGGCTGGCACACGTATTGGCAGTTCCCCGGCGACTCCGGCGGCGCTCCGAAAGTGACTTGGGAGCTTCCGGCAGGCTACACCGCCGGGCCGATCCAGTGGCCCGTGCCGGAGTCGCACTTCGACCGCGAAGCCGACCTGCTCACCTACATCTACGAGGATGAAGTGCTGCTGCCCGTCGAGATCACGCCACCAGCGCAACTGCCGCCGGGGGAGGTGACGCTGCGTGCCAGCGTCCGGTTTCTAGTCTGTGAAAAGACGTGTGTGCCGGACGAAAGCGCCATCGCTCTGACGCTGCCGGTCGGCGATCTCGCGCCTGCAAACGCGGAGCTTTTCGCCACTTGGCGCAGCCGCCTTCCGTTGGTGAGCGCGCCGCCTTTCGCGGTGACGTGGGACACTGCGCAGCCCGGCGCCATCGCGTTGCGCGTGAGCGGCGTGCCGGCGGGAGCGGAGTTGGAGTTCTTCCCGCTGCCACCCGGAGGCGCAAAGCCCGACCACCCAAAAGTCGCCGCTGATCCGGCTGGCGGTGCGCACACGATCACCGTCCCCTTTTCCGCCGATGAAGCGCTGGCCGGACCGTGGCGCGGCGTGCTCGCGCTGGAGCACGGGAATGAGCCGCGTCGCGCGTGGCTGCTCTCTGCCACGGCCAACTCGGACGGGTCTGCGCAGACCGCCAGCGCTGCTCCGCTGGTGGAAATGCGGAGCCTTTGGCGGATCCTCGGCCTCGCGTTTCTCGGCGGGTTGATCCTGAACGTGATGCCCTGCGTGCTGCCCGTCATCGCGCTGAAAATCTTTGGCTTCACCCAGCAGGCGGGCGAAGCGCCGCACCGCGTCTTCCGTCTCGGCCTGGCGTTCGTGGCGGGCGTGTTCACGTTCTTCCTTGCGCTCGCCACAGTCGTCATCGCGCTGAAGGCGGCTGGGCGCGATCTCGCGTGGGGCTATCAATTTCAGAACCCCTTTCTGCTCGCGGGACTGATCGCGCTGGTCTTCGTCTTCGGGCTGAATCTGCTCGGCGTATTCGAGATTACGCTGCCTTCCGAAGCCGCCTCTGGGTTAAGCAAACTCTCCGGGCGCGAAGGCTACTCCGGCGCATTTCTGCACGGGCTTTTCACCACGCTGCTCGGCACTTCCTGCACCGCTCCCTTCCTCGCCACAAGCCTCGGCTACGCGGTCACGCAGCCCGCGCCGATCGTGTTTCTGCTTTTTGCCACGATCGCTGCCGGCATGAGCCTGCCGTATTTTCTGCTCACTGCGCGCCCTGCCTGGATGCGCTTCCTTCCGAAGCCCGGCCTCTGGATGGAGCGCGCAAAACAGCTCATGGGTTTTGTGCTGCTCGCGCTCGTGGCGTGGCTGCTCGGCGTGCTCGCTCGGTCCCGTCCCGACGCTGTCGCGCCGATGGGCTGGTTCCTCGTCGCGCTTGCCATCGGCTGCTGGATGTTCGGCGCCTTTGCACGGCGGCCGAAGACGTGGGCCATCATCGCCGCGCTCGTGCTCGCGAGCTATGGCGGCCTGCTGCACGGCGCGCTGAGCGCTCCGCGGCGCAGCGCGGTCACTGGGAATGCAGGCGAGCCGGGCAGCATCCCGTGGGAGCCTTTTTCGGAGGAAAAGCTCGCTGCCGCGGTGAGCAGCGGGCGGCCTGTGTTCGTGGATTTCACGGCGGATTGGTGCCTGAACTGCAAGGTCTTTGAGCGCACCGTGCTGGAGACCGATGCCGTCCGCACGGCGCTGCGCGAAAAAGGCGTGCTCACCTTGCAAGCGGACTGGACCGATGGTGATGCAGCGATCACCCGCGCATTGAAGAAGTTCGGACGCGTGGGCGTGCCGCTCTACGTGCTCCACCGCCCAGGCGAGCCGCAGCCGGTCGTGCTGGATGGCCTCACAAAAAGTGGATTGCTGGAGCAGCTCGCCCGGATCAAACGCTGAATGCGCAGGCCAGCCTTACTGGCAAGAGCTCAAGTTTGCGGGCTATATGATCCGTGCTGCCGGGCTGCTGCACAACCGCTGGCACGGTCGTTCGCGAACTCTCACACCAACCCCTCACAGCCATTCTTCACCGTCCAAAATGATGCCTACTCAACCGTTCCGCGCAATCGTGCTCAGCACCACGATTGCCAGCCTCGTATCACTCACCTTTCCGACCTCTTCCCGGGGTCAGGCTGCCGCGGAGAAACCGGCTGCCGCAGCCGCACCCGGAGCGGTGCCCTCAGAGCCACACCAAGCAGTTTCCAACCTCAAGGATACGCTGACGACCAACCATGGCGTGCCGGTCTCGGACGACCAGAATACGCTCAAAGCAGGCGAGCGCGGACCGGCGCTGCTGGAGGATTTTGTGCTGCGCGAAAAGATTTCGCACTTCGATCACGAGCGCATTCCGGAACGGATTGTGCATGCCCGAGGCACTGGCGCTCACGGCTACTTTCAGGCGTATAAATCTCAAAGTGATATCACCAAAGCTGCCTTTCTGCAGGATCCGGACAAGAAGACGGAAGTATTTGTCCGTTTCTCGACCGTAGCTGGCAAGGCAGGCTCCAGCGACACCGCGCGCGACGTGCGCGGGTTTGCGGTGAAGTTCTACACCACCGAAGGGAACTACGATCTGGTGGGCAATAACATGCCTGTCTTCTTCATCCAAGACGCGATCAAGTTTCCCGACCTTGTTCACGCGGTGAAACAAGAGCCTGATCGCGGCTATCCGCAGGCAGCGACGGCCCACGACACCTTCTGGGATTTCGCGTCACTTACACCCGAGATTAATCACATGCTGTTGTGGATCATGTCCGACCGGGCAATCCCTCGTTCTTACCGCATGATGGAAGGATTTGGTGTCCATACCTTCCGCATGGTGGATGCGAAAGGGACTTCACGCTTCGTAAAGTTCCACTGGAAACCAAAGCTAGGCATGGGAACGGTGCTGTGGGATGAAGCGGTCAAAATCTATGGTGCCGATCCCGACTTCCATCGGCGCGATCTTTGGGAAGCGATCGAGCGCGGTGACTTCCCGGAATGGGAACTGGGTGTGCAAGCGTTCGATCAGGAAACTGCCGACAAACTTCCCTTCGATGTGCTCGATGCGACAAAGCTGATCCCGGAGGAAGTTGTCCCTATTCGGATGTTAGGCAAGATGGTGCTCAACCGCAACGTGGATAACTTCTTCGCGGAAACGGAGCAGGTCGCCTTTCTTCCGACGAACATTGTGCCCGGCATTGAGTTCACCAATGATCCGCTGCTGCAAGGGCGTCTATTCTCCTATCAGGACACACAGTTGAGCCGCTTAGGAGGACCGAACTTTCATCAGATCCCGGTGAATGCGTCGAAAGGCTGTCCGGCGATGAACTTTCAACGTGACGGCATTCATCAGATGGCTATTCCGAAAGGTCGGGTCTCTTATGAGCCAAACTCGCTCGACCAAGGCACGCCGCGCGAGAACCCCACGCGAGGCTTTGCGAGTGTGCCGGAAGTGATGGACGGCGCGAAGGTGCGCAAACGCGCGGATACCTTCGCGGATCACTACTCCCAGGCACGCATGTTCTTCCGCTCCATGACTCCACCCGAGCAGACGCACATCATCAACGCGTTCGCTTTTGAGCTCGCGAAGGTAGAAGCCAAGACGATTCGCCTCCGCATGCTGGGGCATCTCGCAAACGTGGACGCCTCGCTGCACGATGGAATCACAGAAGCATTGGGGATGAAGGACAAGGAAGAGCCGATCGCGCCCGGTGTTGCCGCCCGTGATCTTCCGCTTTCACCATCTCTTAGCCTGATTGCTAAGATCCCGAATACATTACAAGGGCGTAAGATCGGTGTGCTGATCACCGACGGCTTCGATCCGGCGCTGCTCACAGAATTGCTCAGCAGTGCAAAAGTAGAAAAAGCCGCGGTGGCGATCATAGCTCCGAAAGTAGGCGGCGCGACCGACAAAAACGGTAAGTTGATGCCGGCTGACTTCGCGCTATCCACCGCTCCGTCTGTGCTCTTCGACACCGTGGTGATCCTCGCGTCCGAAGAAGCCGCGAAAGACCTCTCGATGCAAGCTCCGGCGGTGGCTTGGGTCAGCGACGCATTCACTCACTTGAAGGTGCTCGGGCATACTGCCGGAGCGCAGCCGCTGCTGGACCGTGCCGGTGTCACGCCAGATGGTGGCGTCGTCGCACTCACCGGAGAAAAGCTCGTCGGCAGCTACATCACTGCTGCAAAAGGCGGTCGAATCTGGAAGCGCGAACCATCCGTGCGACGGCCGGGATAGAACACCTTATCTTACCGTAGCCCTCTGATGGGCATCCGAGTGCATCGCTGGAGACAAAGCTAAGGCTGAGGCTGCATCTTACGAATGCAGCCTCTTCGGTTTGTGCGTGATGACTCAGAGTGGTTGGTGGGCCGAGCGTGCCCGAGACCTCCTGTGCCTACCACGAAGCAAGATGATTTGATTAGCCGAGTTGGGGCAAAGTGAACTGAAGTGTAATGCCCGTGCTCTTAGCTTAGTTGCAGTGCCTCTCTCTCTGCGCAGCGCTCGTGCTCGGCCGTTCAATCGTATCGATGATGCTCCGTGGCATAACACGTGGCTCTTCACAGCGAGCGACTGCTAAGTGCGTTCAAATAGAGTGGTTTTCGCTGGCGTGAGCCTTGCGCGTAGGGACGCGCTCCCGCGCGTCCCATTCTCTCGCAAAGCGTGGGACGCGCGGGAGCGCGTCTCTCCGGACACACCCAAACGCAAATTGCTATAGGAGAGATGTCTCTTGATCAGACCAGATTCACGGAGACAGCACGATGGGGCAGTTGCGATGTCCTCCGCAATTGTCATTGCAAGAGCGCAACCGAGAGGCATAGTGACCGCTTGGCTTTGTGAAAGTCTGCCCAGCCGCCCTGCAGGATGATCGAATTGGTGACCTTTCACCTTAGATAAATCCAGCGCTGAACTGACAGGAGCCACTCCGACCTTCCGCAAGCGCCCGTAGCTCAGTTGGATAGAGCAACGGTCTTCTAAACCGTAGGCCACTGGTTCGAGTCCAGTCGGGCGCACGCTTTCCAACGAGAGCCACTGATACTACAACACAGAAAACGCGGATACCGCTCTCGGTATCCGCGTTCTAGAAGCTTGGCGTCGTAGGCACGCTTGAGCAGATCCTATGGATGACCGCTTCAGTGGATTTCTCCACGCCAAGCGCCGGTCTCTGCTCCCCTTTCCTCGATGAACTTCTTGAAACGCTCCAGATCACCTGTGACTTTCGTGGAAACAAGCCCCAACGCATCGCCGATTTTCTCAACGGCACTCATCGGCTGGTAGTCGAGCACAAGGTTCACTCGCGTGTGATTGTCGCCCAGCGACGTAAAAGAAACCGCGCCGGCATTTGGGGCGCCGCTTGTGCTACGCCATGCGATACGGCTATCCGGCACTTGCTCGTAGATATCAGCCTCCCACTCCGTGGCTTTGCCAGCAATCGTCGCTTTCCAGAAGAGCCGCTTTTCATCGAGTTGCCGCACTTCTTCCACCCCGGACATGAACTTCGGGAATTCCTCAAACTGAGTCCACTGATTATAAACAGTGCTGAGAGGCACATTGACTTCGACTGATTTTTCGATGCGTTCCATGATGTGTTGGTGCTTTTTAGATTTGTAGGCTGCTACGTATCCTTCACATCGGCGGGCCAGCCGTTGCCGGATTTGTCCAGCGACGCCGGCCTCTTCCAGCGACGCAGCGCGGCGGATGCCATTTCGCCGGCGGCACGTGGCGAATTCGCCGACGATGTCAATTAGCTGGCCAGCAATTCTTGGAATTCATTATTTCGCTTGGGTGGCGTCAGCCGAGCTACGCGAACTGATGCGAAAGATCTGCGCTTCCAAATGGATTCCGAGTCCAGCGGCTCAACACTTTACAACGTTCCAGCGCGGGGAAAGCGCAGGAGAACACCGAATGTCTTTTCACACGTTTCGGCAGAGAACAATAGAGATCACCTGCGACCCGCGCCTATCGATCGAAACCATTCAAACCCACCGCACGCACCGAGGATCATCTCGAATTTGAAGATGCAATGGAAGTGTTCGGGTTAGCACCCGATCATGTCGCGCTTTAAGGCTATCACTCCGTATGTCCGAACTTTGCACCAGAATGATTCGACCAATCAAAGTTTAATAGAACGGATGATCAGAAACGCAAAACACTTACTTAATCATACCTGACGAGAATGTTGAGTTTGTTTCTATATTCGGGTTTAGAGCGCATCCCGTTTGCGTGTGTGAGTCTCAAAACGCGTGTCATCCCGAGCGGAGGTGGAAAGGGGGGCGGAGTCGAGGGATCGGGGCGCAGGCGGCAGGCACTCACGCAAGCGAAAGCCGCTTTAGGAACTCGGGCGTATGTTTCAAAGACGCGCTCCCAACGCAGGTTGATTGGTGCAATGAAGTATTGCTCGCTTTCACCTCTGCAGCGTTTGCTGCTGTTTCACCGCGGCTTGGCGCTGATCGTTTTCAGTGTCGTCGCCCGATCTTGCGCAGCAGTCGCTGAAACGCCGGAACAGAAGGCACAGACGCACGCGCAGGATGCTCGATTGCGCACCTATCTTCAGCAGCCGTTTCCGTGTAGCATCACGCGAGTCACCGTCGGGGCGCAGACAATTGAGATATGCGGCGAAACCAGCGGAGTCGCAGGTGACATCTCGCTCGCGGAAGTGCCGATGCACGCGGACGTCACGGGACTAGGGCACTTTGAAGTCGCGACCCTCATTTGCCCTGCAAAGGATGGCACCTTTTCCGCAACCCTCGATCGTTTCCACGAAAGCGCCGGACGCGCAGAAGATCGCCTGCTTTCGCGTTGGGCAGTCTTCCGCAAAACTGCCGCGCGCGAGGAGCTTCTCTCCCATGCGCACTACGCCGATCGCGTGGAACCGCTTTCCGATCTGCCGGAGGCAAAGCCGCGCGGGCGCAAAGGGATCGGCGCGCTGTCGATCGGGCAACCGCTCGAAGACCTCGACGCACTTGGCATTTCCGCGGCGACGGTGAATGTAAAACTCGACTCCTTCATGCGAATGTCGGCGGGGCCGGAGCACACCGCGTTTGAGCACGGCGGGCGCACCTGGTTTGTCGCCGATCGCGCAGTCGTGAAGCTCGACGCCGCGATGCTGGAGGCTGCGAAGCGCCAGATCATTGTGTCAGCGATCATTCTTGTGCCGTTGCCGATGAAGCCTTCTCCCGATCCCGAATACGCGCGGCTCGTGGCGCATCCCGACGCCGATGCTGCGGGCACTTTCGCGATGCCAAATGTCATCAGCGCAGAGGGGCTCGCAGCCTACACAGCGGCGCTCGATTTCCTGGCGCAGCGTTACTCGCGACCGGATGGAAAGTTCGGCCGCATCCATCATTGGATTCTCCATAACGAGATCAACGCCGGCTGGGAGTGGACGAACGCGGGCGACAAGCCGGACGCCGTCTATATGGATCTGTATGTGCGCTCCATGCGCGCCGCGCACCTCATCGCGCGGCAGTATGATCCGCACGCGAAAACCTTCATCTCACTTGAGCACCACTGGAACTCGCGCATGTCTCCGCACTCCTACAAAGGGCGTGAGCTGCTGGAGCTGCTCTGCGACTTCTCGCAAGCCGAGGGCGACTTCGACTG
>CAXSDZ010000010.1:29934-30653 GCA_964235505.1 uncultured Chthoniobacteraceae bacterium | reverse complement strand
GCTTTTCATCCGTATCCGCAGGACCTCTTCGAGCCGCGCGTGTGGCGCGACACGCAGGCGACTTTCGATTTTGACACGCCGAAGATCACCTTCAAAAACCTCGAAGTGCTCGACGCTTGGATGGCGCAGCCGCATGCGTTGTTTGAAGGCAAGACGCGCCGCACGATCCATCTCACTGAGCAAGGTCTGAACTCGCGCGACTACCGCGAGGAGTCGCTGCGCGACCAAGCCGCGGGCCTTGCGTATGCCTGGAACAAGGTGAAACGCATCCCGTCAATCGAGGTTTTCCACTACCACAATTGGGTCGATAACCGCGGCGAAGGCGGGCTGCACATCGGCCTGCGACGCTTCCCGGATGATGCGGAGGAGCCGCATGGAAAGAAACCCGCGTGGTTCGTCTTTCAAGCTGCCGAGTCTCCCGCCGAAGAGGCCGCCACCGCCTTCGCAAAGCCGCTGATCGGCATAGGCAACTGGGAGGAGATCATGCGCCCACCTGCGCCAAGGTAGCCGCAACGATCGGTCGCGTTCAACACTCGGAGGTTGCCGCCACTTTCCGCGTGAACCTCGCGACGCTTTGCTTTTTCATGCCGCGTCGGCTTCACGGAAATTCCCTATGCACATCACCCCCACCGTCGCCGCTAGCAGCGAAGCCGACGTCCAGGCCATCGACGAACTGCGCGCGCTCACGCAGGCACTCCCCAACAGGGTCGAGGTGCTGA
>CAXSDZ010000010.1:16345-29924 GCA_964235505.1 uncultured Chthoniobacteraceae bacterium | reverse complement strand
CCGGACCTGATGCCGAGCCAGATCACCGGCTCCGAGATTTTGCAGGAAACCGAGCAAGCCGGCCGGCGCGCGTTCGAGTTCGTCCAGGGGCCGATCTTCGCGAACATCGTGCTCGCCGATGAGATCAACCGCACGCCGCCGAAAACGCAGGCCGCGCTGCTCCAGGCGATGCAGGAGCAGAAGGTGAACTCAGGAAAGCATTCCTTCACGCTGGAGCCGCCGTTCTTCGTCCTCGCGACACAAAACCCGATCGAGCAGGAAGGCACCTATCCTCTGCCCGAAGCGCAGCTCGACCGCTTCATGTTTCTCATCAACGTCGGCTACCCGACCGCCGCCGAGGAGCTGCAAATCGCGAAAAGCACGACCGGCGGCGCGCCGCCCGTGCTGGATAAAATCCTGAGCGCCGCCGACATCCTGCGCTTTCAGGAAGTGGTGCGCCGCGTCCCGGTGCCCGACCACATCTATGAATACGCCGTGAAGCTCGTGCGCCGCTGCCGGCCGACCGGCGAGGACGCACCGGATTGGATCAAGAAATGGGTGATGTGGGGCCCCGGCCCGCGCGCCGTGCAGTATCTCGTCCTCGGCGCCAAAGCCCGCGCCGTCCTCACCGGCAGCTACCTCGCCCGCCTCGAAGACATCCACGCCGTCGCCGAGCCCGTCCTCGCCCACCGCATCCTCGTGAACTTTCACGCCGAGAGCGAAGGGGTGAGCAGCCTGGAGATCATCAAGCGGATCGTGGCGGCGACGGAGGAGTGAACTAAGCGGCAACTCCGTGAGTATCCACGCCATGTTCCGCCTTCGGCAAATCTCAGCAGTTGATGACGGTGAGATCCGGAACACGGCTGAAATGCGCATCGCGAGCGAGCACCGGAAGCTTTGCTTCGAGGCAGACGGCGGCTATCCAGATGTCATTGATCGGGATGAGCGTTCCGCGCTGCTTCAGATCATGGTAGATGCCGGCGTAGATAACCGGCGTAAGGTCAGAGACCAGAAACATTTCGACACCGCGAAGCACCTCCAACACGCGTTTCCAAGCAGCCTCAGGACGCTCAGCTTTGAGAACACCGACGCTCAGTTCGGCAAGAGTGACAAACGTGATCGCGAAGCGCTTCTCCACGAAGAACGGCTCAACTGCAGAGTCTTGGCGCAAGCGGCGCACCACTGCGCTGGTATCGGCGATAAAGTCGATCGCGGGCACGCCTACGGAAGCTGTTCAAAGGCCTCGTCGATATTCGCCTCGAATTTATCCCAATCCCCGTCCGACATTTGTGGCTCTTCAACAGCCGTCACGGGCGCAGACTTCGTGGAGATGACATGGATGTTTGGGGCGCCCACAACAGGCGTCAGTTCAACTTCTGTCTCGAATCTCTTGAGGAACGCGGTGCTGCTCATGCGCGGACGTTACGGTTCCAAATTCGCTGGGGCAAGCAATGGTGCTGAAGGTGGACCTGCCTCGCCCACTCAGCGTATGAGCGGCGCTGGTTGTGATCGGGCAAGAGCCCGGCGATTCTGCGCACGAGGGCAGGAGCCCTCGCGCGAGCGCGCTGGAGTGCAACGTTCTGCGTAGCGATGAATACTGCCCAGAATAGTATCGCGGTCATTCTCACTGTTTTCGCCGCCTATGTAGTGGTGATGAACTATGGATGTGCAATCGCCACCTACAGAAACAAACGCCGTGGCGTTGATCGGCATGTTTCGACCGTTCCGGTTGTTGTTCAGATACTTCTCATTCTCGCGGATACTGTCTCACCAGATGGTGCGGGACGTTGGTTGCCTCTGCAGTTGCTTCTAATCCTTGCGCTAGGTGACATCAGCCTGTGGTTACTGATCTTCTCACCTCTCATCATCCTCCTCCGGCGCCGTTAAACTCGAACTTAAAGAACTACCTGAGCCAATTCACTTCGAGCATTCAACGGACAATTGAATCCTATGTTTGGAAGTATATATGCCCAAACCTGAATCCACGACCTGGGACTTCCTCGACATGGGCGTCATTTCGCGCCTGTCGCGGCTGACCGTGTCGGTGCGGATGCCGATGCTCGGGTTGGTCACCGGGCTGCATCGCAGCGCCACGCGCGGGTCGTCGGTGGAGTTTGCGGAGTATCGGAAGTATGCGCTAGGTGATGACTTAAAGTTCCTCGATTGGCGTGTCTTTGCGCGGACCGACAAGTATTTCATCCGCGAATTTGAGGCCGACACCAACCTGCGCTGCACGCTGGTGCTCGATACCAGCGCATCGATGAAGTTCGCCAGCGGCCCGCTTTCGCGCTTCGAGATCGCGCGGCGCATTGCCGGCACGCTCGCTCATCTGCTCGTGCATCAGGGCGACGCCACCGGCCTCGTCTGCTTCACCGACCGCACGCTGCACGACCTGCCGCCGCGCCGCACTCCGACGCACCTGCGCCAACTCCTGAACACGCTCGCCGAAGCGAAGCCGCAGGGCGAGACGAACCTCGTCGGGACACTGCACGCGCTGGCCGAGCGCATCCGCCAGCGCTCGCTGGTGATCATCATCAGCGATCTTTTCACCGAGGTGCCCGAGCTGCTGGAGTGCTTCAAGCACCTGCGCTTTTACAAGCACGACGTCGCGGTGTTTCACCTGCTCGACCGGCAGGAGTTCGACTTCGATTTCACGCGCCCCGTGCGGTTTGTGGACATGGAAAGCGGCGCCGACCTCATCACCGATCCCGCCGTGGTGCGCGACGCCTATCGCGAAGCGCTGAACGACTACCTCGCCGCGCTCAGTCACGGGTGCCGAGAGTTCGATGTGGACTACCGGCTGAACTATCTGGATCAGGGTTACGAGGGGCTGCTGACGGAGTTTTTGCTGCAGCGGATCAAACGGGTGAAGGGAGGACGGAGATGAGGCGGGTTGCGCGATACGCGATGCGCGATGCGCAATATGCGCAGTGCAATGCGAACACCCGGAGCGCCGAAGGCGCGGCCTCATACCAGCCTGGGGCAGCGCCCCAGGTGAACAGCAACATGTCCGCCAGCGCTGAAAGCGCGACCCATTTTGTCACGCGCGATGAGGCCGCGCTTTCAGCGCTCATGCGGCTGTTTTGTGCATTTTCCTTGGGCTTTGCCCAAGGCTGGTATGAGGCTGCGCCGTTGGCGCTACACACCCGACCCGGATCGCGCATCGCGCAGTGCATAACCCGCATCGCGTAAATGGCCTTCCTCCAACCATGGATGCTGTGGGCGTTGCCGGCGGTGCTGCTGCCGGTGCTGATTCATCTGCTCAACCGACTCCGCTACCGCACCGTGCAGTGGGCGGCGATGCTGTTTCTGCTGAAGGCGAACCGCGCGGCGACGCGGCGGGCGAAAGTCCGCCAATACCTGCTGCTCGCGTGCCGCTGCCTTGTCCTGCTTTTCCTCATCTGGGCAATGGCGCGGCCGCTTGTAGGCGGATGGATCGGCGCAGCAGCGGGTGGTGCGCCGGAGGCAGTGCTGCTGCTGCTAGATCGCTCGGCGAGCATGGAAGCGCGCGGCTCAGGTGAGGGCGCGGAAACCAAGCGCGCGCATGCTCTCGCGCTCTTTTCCGAAGCCGCAAAAAGCAGCGCCGGCAGCCGCTTTGTGCTCATCGAGAATGTGCTGCGCCAGCCGCTCGAGATCGCCGACGCTTCTGCACTCGCGAGCCTGCAAATGGCCGAGGCAACCGATACCGCCGCCGATCTCCCCACGATGCTGCGGGCGGCGCTGGATTACCTTTCCGCGAACAAGCCCGGCAGTGCCGAAGTGTGGATCGCCAGCGACCTGCAAGCGAGCAACTGGCGGCCGGACTCCACAGAGTGGCAAGATCTCGCGGCGCGCTTCGCCGGGCTGCCGCAGGGAGTGCGCATGCGCATCCTCGATCTCTCCGGAGCATCGGGGCACAATCTTTCCGTTGCGGTGAAAGCGGCTGACTTGCGCGTGCGAGACGCCAAGTCCGGCAAAGCGCAGCTCGGTCTCGCGCTGGAATGGCGGTCCGCGGAGGGCACGGCATCCGGCGCGATCCCGCTGCTGCTCACTCGCGAAGGCGCAAAGAGTCAAATCGATGTGACGCTCAGCTCCCCACTTCAACGCCAGACGTTGAAGTTTGATCTGCCGAAGATCGAAGCGGGCTGGGGCAAGGCGGAGCTGCCGGCGGACGACCTCGCCTCAGACAATGCGGCCTATTTCGCCTACGCGCCGCCAGTCCCGCTCCACAGCGTCATCATCGCGGAAGGCGCAGCGCAGCGCCTGCGCCTCGCTGCTGCGCCTGACCCGACGCGCACCGATCGCACCGCAGAAATCCTGTCCAGTGCTCACGCGGAAACCGCGAAATGGAAAGATGCCGCGCTTGCGATCTGGGCAGCTTCCGCGCCGTCCGAAGCAGCAGCAAAAGCGCTTTCTGTCTGGCTCGAAAGTGGGGGCGTGTTGCTCGTCTTTCCCCCCGGCGGCGAAGGTGGCCCCGGTCCGCTCGGCCTCGCTTGGGCAGCGGTGGAAAATGCACCGCCGTCCGCGCCGCTGCGCGTCAGTGCTTGGGATGAGCTCGACGGTCCACTCGCCCGCACCGACAGCGGAGCCTCGCTCCCGCTCGCACAGCTCGAAGTCCGCCAGCGTCAAGTGCCCGCCGCGGGTGAAACTGCGCACGTCTATGCGACCTTCGCCGATGGCCGCCCATTTCTCGTCGGGCGCAAAGTGGGCGAGGGCTACGTCTTCGCCTGCGCCACGCAGCCAGAGACGGAATGGAGCACACTGGGCAATGGCTTCGTGCTGTTGCCGATGACGCAGCGCCTGCTCGCGCTCGGCGGGCAGCGGCTTTCTCCGCCCGCGCTCGCAGTTGCAGGCGAGTGGAAGCCGTCCAATCTGGCCGAGACGTGGAGCCCCGTGGAAACCGAGCGCCGCCGCGACTGGCGCTGGCACGCGGGCGTGTATGCGAGCGGCGATCGGCGCGTGGCGTTGAACCGGCCTGAGACCGAAGACCTGCCCGAAAGGGTCGATCCCGCGCGCCTGGCTGAGCTGCTGCGCGGGGTAAAGCTCACCGTCATGACCGGCGCGCTCGCGTTGCGCGCCGACCGGTTGCAAAGCGAACTCTGGCCCGCGATGCTGCTCGTCGCGATGCTGCTCATGTGCGCGGAAATGCTCCTCGCCACGAGCAAGGCGATGCTCCCCCGGAAGCCCGCCGCGCGCGCCACACCGATGTCGCGTCCCACGACTCAGGAGGTCGGAGCGTGACGGAAGGCTGGCATCTTAATACGTCGCTGTGGGCGATCATCATCGCGGCTCTTTTCGTTGCTGCGTCGGCTTGGTTCTTCCTCCGCAGCCTGCAGTGCGAAGGACGCGGCGGGTGGCTGACGGGGCTGCATTCGTTGCGGCTGTGCGTGGCGGCGCTCCTCGCATTCACGCTGCTGCGGCCGGAGCGCGTAATTTTCAATCAACACCCGGAGCAGCCGCGCGTGATGGTGTTGTGGGACGGCTCGGGGAGCATGGAAACCCGCGACGTGCTCGGAGCGGAAGGGCGCAGCGACACGCGCGCAGGTTGGGTAAAGGGCCAGCTCGATGCGAACTTTTGGGCACCGCTAGAGAAGCGTTACGCGGTGAGTGTGGAGCCTTTCTCGCAACCGCCGGGCGATATGAAGGCGGATCTGGAAACGGAAGTCGGCACCGATCTTCACGCCCCGCTCGACCGTGCGCTGAAGCAGCACGGCGACCTGCGCGCGGTGGTGCTCTTGAGCGACGGCGATTGGAATCTCGGCAAGTCTCCCATCACCGCCGCGACCGCGCTGGCACAGCGCGATGTGCCTATTTTCGCGATCGGCACCGGAAGCGAAACATATCTGCCGGACGTGGAACTCCAGTCCGTGCTCGCGCCAACTTACGGGCTCACGAACGAGCGCATCTCGGTGATGTTCACGTTGCAAAACCATCTGCCTCGCGAGGTAAAAACCACGGTGACGGTGAGCGGCCCGGGCGATGCGAGCGGCTCGAAAAAAGTGACGCTTCCGCCCATGGGACAAGTGCAGGAAAGCCTTGTGTTCACGCCTAAAAGCGAGGGCGAGGCGGACTTCACGGTGCGTGTGCCGGTCGAGCGGGAGGAGGTGTTCAAGGAAAACAATGAGCGCGCTTTTCACCTTGCCGTGCGCAAGGAAACGCTGCGCGTGCTCGTGGTCGATTCGCAGCCGCGCTGGGAGTTCCGCTACCTCCGCAACGCGCTCCAGCGTGATCCCGGCGTGGTCGTCAATACGGTGCTATTTCATCCGCAGATCGGCATGGGTGAAGGCGCGGGCTACCTCCCGGAATTCCCCGCGAAGCGCGAGGATTTGCAAGGCTACGACGTGGTCTTCCTCGGCGATGTCGGGATCGGCGGAGGGATGCTGTCGCCGGAGAATGCAACGATGCTCCGTGGACTCATCGAGCAACAGGCGAGCGGGCTCATCTTTCTCCCCGGGCCGCTGGGGCGGCAGAAATCGCTCACCGATTCAGCCCTCGCGGACCTCGTGCCGGTCGAGCTCGATTACGCGAAAGGCGTCGGCTTTGCCTCCGGCGCGGAGACGCGGCTGGAGCTGACTTTTCGCGGACGCGATCACTGGCTCACCATGCTCGCCACCGACCCGAGCGCGAACCAAGTGGTCTGGCGCGGATTGCCCGGCTTCTACTGGTATGCGCCGGTGGTGAAGGCGCGGCCGGGCAGCGAAGTGCTTGCGGTGCATGAAGCGGCGCGGAATCAGAGCGGGCGCATCCCGCTGCTGGTCACCCGCGCGGCAGGAAATGGCAAGGTGCTCTTCATGGGGACCGACTCGGCATGGCGCTGGAGGAAAGGCGTGGAGGACACGTATCACTACCGTTTTTGGGGCCAGGTCGTGCGCTGGATGGCACACCAGCGCCACCTCGCGCAGGATGAAGGGGTGCGCTTTTTCTACGCGCCGGAAACGCCAAAACGCGGCGACAAGGTGCGGCTGAATGCCACGGTGCTGGACAAACTCGGCATCCCGATCAACGAAGGCAAAGTGACCGTCGCGCTCACCGCGCCGAGCGGTGCAAGCGAGACGATCGAGCTCGCGGCGGAGAACGCCGAATGGGGCGTGCATACCGGACAAATCACGCCACGCGAAGGCGGCAGGTATTCTGTGCTCGTGAAGAGCGAAACCGCGGGGCGGGAGCTTAAGACGCAGATCGACGTGAGCGTGCCGACTCTGGAGAAAATCGGTGTTCCGGCGAAGCTCGACGTGCTGCGCGAGATTGCCGCTTTGACGGGTGGAAGATTCGGCGGCCCAACCGACCTCGCGGCGATCGTGAACAGCCTCAGCCTCCTCCCAGAGCGGCGGCCCGACGAGCGCCGCTTCCGGCTCTGGTGCGATCCGTGGTGGTGCGCTGTGCTGGTCGGTTTGCTCGCGGTATATTGGGCGGGTCGGAAAGCGGCGGGGCTGACGTAGAAAGTGACGAATGCACGAAGCGCGCGCATCTCCTAGCCCCCTTTCACTCGCGCATTTTTCATTTTCCCCCGTGCCCCCTCGACTTTCCGCGCCTACGGTCAGCGCCTGCGGCTTATGAACACGTTCGCTCTTCCGGATTCGCTCGTCACGCAGCTCCGCTTGTTTGAAGCACGGTTGCGTAAAACGGAGACGCTGGTTGCCGTCGCTGGCGGAGCGGTGGGATTGCTCACCACATTTGTGCTGCTTTTCGTGGCCGATCGCTTCGGCGACACGCCGCGCTGGGCACGCGCGGCACTGACTCTTACCGGCGGCGCGCTGGCGGCGTGGTGCGCGCACGGTTGGGCGCGGCGTTGGCTGTGGGAAAGGCGCGGGCCGGCGCAGCTTGCGAAGCTTCTCCAGCGCCACTTTCGCACGCTCGGCGACCGGCTGCAGGGTGTGATCGAGCTGACGGAATTGCACGACCTGCCGGCGAATATCTCCCCCGCCCTGCTCCGCGCCGCGGTGCGTCAAGTGGCGGAAGAATCCGGGCGCTTCGACTTTACCCAAGCCGTGCACCAGCGGCCCTCGCGCCGGTGGGTGCTCGCTGCGATCGTGCTTACGGTGCTTGCCGCAATTCCGTTTCTCTTCGCATCGCGCGCGGCGACGAATGCGCTCGCGCGCTGGATCGCGCCGTGGGCTGTGATCGAGCGCTACACCTTTGCCAGCCTGGAAGTGTTGCCGGCTGAGCTTGTAGTCCCACACGGCGAAGCATTTGAAATCGCGTGCGGATTGAAAGCGGATTCGGCGTGGAAGCCCGGCACCGCGACCGCTCGGCTCGGTCAGCGCGAGCCTCAGCAGGCGCAGGTGCTGGCAGGTCGCGCAGTCTTTCACCTGGCGGGCCAGACGCAGCCCGGCACGCTCACGCTGCGCGTTGGCGATGCGACGCGCGCAATCACGATTCGCCCGCTGCATCGGCCTGAAATGAAGGAACTCGCCGCGCGCGTGGAGCTGCCGGCGTATCTCGGCTACCCGGCGGCGACGGTGCCGATCGCGGGCAGCAGCGCGGAGTTTTTGGAAGGCAGCACGGTGCAGTTCACCGGCACCACGAGCCGCGTGTTGAAGACTGCCGCAATGGAAAATGGAAGCGCCGCGCCTGCGCCGGAGAAAGCGGAAAAGAGCGGCTTGAACCTGCTTTTCGACACCGGCGCGAGCGGACAAAAGCTTGCGAGCCGGGCGCTGGAAGCAGAGGTGCAGGGCGAGACATTTGCCACGCCACCCGCTGCGCTCAGCGCGCTGCAAAGCGAGGCAACGTTCCGCTGGGTGGACGCGCACGGCCTCACTCCGGCGCAGCCTTACAGCGTGCGCGTCCGCGCCACGAAAGACGCCGAGCCACGCGTGGAATTGGGAGGACTCGAGCCGGAAACGGCGATCCTGCCGAACGAAGTGCTGAAGCTGAATCTCGCCTCGAGCGATGACTATGGCCTGCGCGAGGCGTGGCTCGGCTGGAGCGTGCGCACGCTTGGAGAAAAAGGGCAGGCGCTCGGCCGAGGCGAGGCGGCGCGCACGCCTGGGGCGCAGACCAAAAGGGAGCTCACCGCGGCGGCGGAGTTCTCGCCGCTCTGGCATGGGATTCCCGAAGACAGCGTGGTGGAACTGGCTGCGTATGCGGTCGATTATCTGCCGGAGCGCACCCCGGTGGAATCGTGGAAGCACACGGTCTATGTGCTCTCGCCCGCGAAGCACGCCGAGCGCGTGCGCGAGCGGATGGATGGGGTGCTGAAGCAGCTCGACGAGCGCATCCGTGACGAGGAGCGGCAGGTCGAAGAAACAACCGCGATGGCTGAAAAGAAACCCGAGCTGGCGAGCGAACGAACCGGCGAGGACATCAAGCGCGCGGAAGCCGGGGAGCGGGCGAATGAGGCCATGCTCGGGAAACTCACGGACGAAATGCGCGATGTGATGCACGACGCGCTGCGCAACAAAGACATCCCGGAAGGCACCGTGGCGGACTGGCAGCAGCTCACCGAGCAGCTCGACAAGAAAGCTCAGCCGCCGATGGGCGAAGCCGCGCAAACCCTCGCGCAGGCAGGCCAGCAGCCGCAGGCGCGGGAACAACAGCTTTTGCAGGCCCGGGAGAAACAGCAGGCCGCGCTTGACGCCATGCGCAACGCGGCGAACCGCATGGACACAGCGAATCAGAACCTTTACGCGCGCAATTTCTACAACCGCCTGCGCTCGGCAGCAGCGGCGGAGCACAAGGTTTCCGACGGACTCAAAGGCTTGGCAAAGGCGACGATAGGACTCCAGCCAGCAGAGATCCCGGAAGCGAAGAAGCAGGATTTTTCCAACGTCGCCACCCGGCAGGACGACACCACAAAGGAAGTCGATGCGATCGTGAACGACATGGCGGGTTTCCTGAAGCGTGTGCCGAACGAGAAATACGAGGCCGTGCACGCCGAAATGAAGGAGCGGAAAGTGGTCGCCGAACTGGCGGAGCTGGCGAGCTTTGTCCGCGCAAACCTCGGTCTGAAATCGCTCGGTCGCGCCAAGCAATGGGGCACCCAGCTCGACGCCTGGGCGACGATGCTGCAGAGCGAATGCAAGAGCCAGGGCGGCGGCGAAGGTGAGATGGACCCGGACTTGATGGAGCTCATCGTCTCGATGGTCCGCGCCGCGCAGGCGCAGGATAACATCCGCGAGCAAACGCAGCTCCTCGAAGGCAAGCGCGAGGCGAATCCGCAGCACGCTGGCGACACGCAAAAGCTCGCCGAGCAGCAAGATGAATTGCGCAACACCGTGGAGGAGCTGCGGGACAAAACGAAGTTCAACGACGTGAAGCCGCTGCTGGGTAAAGTCGAGGATCTGATGGTGGAGATCGCCGGCGACCTGCGCACGCCGCGGACAGACGAAGAAGTGCTGGCGTCGCAAGGCGCGGTGATCGAGATGCTGGTGCCGCCGGACAAAAAAGGCGGCAAGTCAGCCTCGATGGCGAAGATGCAACCGGCGCTGCAGCAGATGATGGCGAAGGCGACCAAATCGCGCGCGGCAGGCGGCAACAACTCACGCTCTTCCAGCGCCTCCGCTGGCGACGCTGCGGAAGGTGCGGCTGGCAAGGACCAGGCGAACGCGCGAACCGTGGAAAAAGCCGGCGGCGCGAGCAACGCGGGTGAATGGCCCGAGGAATTTCGCGACCAGTTGCAGGCTTATTTTCAGCAGCTCGACAGCAAATGAACCGCGACGGCAAAGGTCGTAATTCCGGCTCGCGTGTGCGGCCGAGGGCTCAGGGAGCGGCGGCATTCCTGCCGCCGGAGAGCGAGCGAATCGAGGCGGAGGGAGAACGGCGGGCGCGGTGCGTGGAGCAATTGTCGGCGGCAGGAATGCCGCCGCTCCTTTGGCTGCCGTCGTCCCATGCGCCACCGGGTGATCGCAGGTCGCTTGCTCTGCTTGTGCAAAGCGCCGTGTGCCTCGCCTCGGCTGCGCTGCTTGCGTGTTCCGCGGCGGCGCAGCTTTCGCTGCCGCCCAGCACCAACCTCTTCAGCGATGAGCCGGCCCGCAAAATTACTGATGCGCATGGCTCCCAAATTCAGCCGGAACCAGCATCAACACAGGGCGAAGCGCAGGCTGAGCCTGACACGCAGACGCTCGTCTTCCAAAACGGCCGCCAGCTCCGCGGCGAGCTGATCGCGCTCACTGCGGAGGAGATCGTGTGGCGCCGCTCGGATGTGAGCGAGCCGTTGCACTTCCTCCGCGCGGAGGTGCGCCGGATCCTCTGCGACAGCGGACCGCTCCGCGCCGGTCCGGCGACGCTGCACCGTCACCTGAGCGCGAAGCTGGAACAACGCGGGCAGAAAGCAGACGCGCTCCAGACCACGGTGCAGTTCGCCGGAAACGACTGGCTTCGCGGCGAGCTCACCAGCACGGATGGCAGCCGTTTTTCGCTCCGCTTCGACGGCCGCACAAAGATCAGTCTGCCCCGGGCAGCCCTTTCATCGCTGCACTTCACCGAGGGGGCGGAACCGGTCTGTGGGTTCTCGGATGGGCCGGTCTCGACAGAGAAGTGGCTCGCGCACGCACCGGCAGCGCGCATCGAAAAAGATGCCGGCGCCTTCGTCATACGAGGCGCCGATTGGATCGGCCGTGCGATGTCACTGCCGGCCCGCTTTGAAGTGGCGGTGACTCTCAAGGCAGACGCGCTCAACGGCACTGCCCTCTGGCTGCAGCCACAAGGTGCCGTCGTCGATTCCTACACCGAAGGAACTGCGGTGATCGGCTTCGGCTCCAGGGCGCTCATGCGGCGCATCTACACAAACGGCCTCGCCTCTGAGCAACTGCCGCTGCCGGACGAAGCCGTGGCAGACACCGCGCCCGGTCGCTACCGCATCCTCTACGACGGCGTCGCGCAGCGACTGATCGTCGTCCGAAACGGAAAGATTTTGAGCACAGGTGAATTCGGCGAAAACCAGAACGCTCAGACACCCGGACGAGCACCGGGCGAGCGCTCGATCTGCGCCGTTTGCTTGCAGCGCCGCGACGCGAGTGGGAAACGCGAACTCCGCTTTGACGAGCTGCTGGTTCGGCCTTGGGACGGGGCGGTTCCGCAGGACGACTCCGACAACGAAGTGTGTGACCTTTGGTCCGCTCCTGACAAGGAAACGGCACGCGGCCAGCTGCAATCGCTCTCACCCGAGACGCTCACTTTTTCCGGCGCTCAGGCGCACCTGGGCGCGGGCACTTTCATTGCATTCCCCGGGAAGCCTGCGCCGCTAGCCAGGGCGGACGCTGCGCTCGTGCTGGGCCTGCAAGGGGAGCTAAGCGTCGTGGACCTCACCGTCGCGAATGGGGTCGTGCGCTGCAAAACGGCGTTTGCGCCCGTGCTGGAGTTGCCGATGCACGTGCTTCAGACCATCGCACTCCCTGGCTCCGCACCACCTGCGGCGCTGCCGCCCGAGGACGTGCTCATCTTCCAGAATGGCGACGAGCTGCCCGGCGCGCTGATCTCCGCCGGACACGGGAAGCCGCTGCGCTGGCTGGCCGCGAGTGGGGAAAAGCTCACAGTGCAGACCGACCGCGTGGCAGGGGCGCGCATGGCAATGAGCCGCGGAGCGAATGGGCAGCCAGCAGGCGGAGCGCTGATCGAGCTCTGCAACGGTGATCGCATCCACGGCGCTCTCGTGGGCTTGAATGAAAATGCGATTGAAATTCAGCATTCCGCGCTGGGCAGGCTTTCACTCGATCGGCGGCTGGTTGCAGCGCTCTATCCGGCAGTCGAGCTCGGCGCGATCGAGGGCGGCGCTGGAGCGGTGGGTGAGCGGGATGGCGGCGCGACAAAAAGTGCGGCTGAGCAGCAGCTCGATGGCCTTCCGGATCAACCTGGGAAGGCCGCAGACGAGAACCCGTGGATCGTTCTGGATGGAAAATACTCCCGCCGCGCATCACAGCGCCGCTCAGCGCGAGTCGCGCCCGAGATGCCCGGCGCAGTGAGTTTCACGCCCCCAGCTCAGTGGGAGCGCTTCGAGTTGCGCTGCGACTTCGCGCATGGGGCGCGCACCATCCCCAGCTTCTGCATCGGCCTTTTTTCACCTGACGGAAAGAGCTTCATCCAGGCGACAGCCATCTACGAGCAACTGCAGTGGGCGCTGAGATCTGGAGGCCGCATCCGGCCTCCCAGCCAGCCGCTGCGGGAGAAACTTCCGGATGCTGGCTCCCGCATCGGTGTCCGGTTTTTTGTCGATCGCGCGGCAGGCACGGCCCAACTCTTTTGCGATGGCATTTTCATCGGAAAGGCCGGCGGGAAGCTTTCTCAAAACATCCTACCGCTGCCGATCCCGGGTATCGGCGGAATTGTGCGGATTTCATCGGCGGCACTCGATGGCGCGCCGGTGGTCATTTCCAACATTCGCATTGAGCCTTGGAACGGGAAGCTGCCCCGCGACGACAGAATGGAAACAGCGGAGACGCTGCTGACAAATGGCGATTCGACCGTGGGAGCGCCGGCCCACCTGGACGGAGATGTTTTCACGATCGAAAGCGACGCCGGGCCGCTGGAGTTGCCGCAGAAGAAGGTGCAGGCCGTCCTCTTCGGCGGCGCAGCGATCCCGGAGGCATCGGCGGGGCGTGTGCGGCTGGCGGATGGGAGCGCGCTCCGCGTCGAGGAGTTTCCGTGGGGAGGCGGCGAGGTCATTGTGCGCAGCAAAGTGCTCGGG
>CAXSDZ010000010.1:7499-16335 GCA_964235505.1 uncultured Chthoniobacteraceae bacterium | reverse complement strand
GCGGTGAGCGAGCTGATTTTCCAGCCTGCAATCGAGGCTGTGCCGCACCCGCTGGCGCGGAAAAACGCGCCGCTGAAAACTGATGCTGGCGCGAACGACGCGCCGGCGAATGCCCCGAAAAAGCAGCCATGAACTCCTTGCGCCTCCGCCTCCCATTCCGCCCCGCTTTCGTTGCTTCGCTGCTGCTCGCGCTGCCGCTGCGCGCGCAGGATTTGAACGTGTATCGCGGCACGCAGGTGCCGCCGCAGGTCGAGCGCATTTACGAGCGCGGGTTGCAGTTTCTGACCGCTACGCAGAGTGTGGAAGGCACCTTTCCCGGCAACTACGGCGGCGAGCCCGCGACGGCGGCGATGGCGATGATGGCGGCGCTCGCGCACGGCGACGATCCGAACCACGGACCTTATGCGCGGCTCATCAAACGCGCACTGGAGCATCTGCTCAAAAGCTCCGACGCGGCGACCGGCTACATCGGCTCATCGATGTATAATCACGGCTTCGCGACGCTCGCGCTGGCGGAGGCTTACGGCAGCGTGCAGGACGAGCGGATCGGCCCGGCCTTGAAACGCGCGGTCGAACTCCTCCTGACCTCGCAGGCGAAGAATCGATTCAAGGCGTGGCGGTATTCGCCGGATGCGCAGGACGCGGACTCGACGGTCAGCGGCGCTTGCTTTGTGGCGCTGGTCGCGGCGCGCAACGCAGGGCTGCGCGTGCCGGACAATGCGATCGATGGCGCGCTGAAGTTCTACACCGACTGCTTGAGCCCGAGCGACGGCACGATCGGCTACCTGCCCGGCTCCGGCTCGCATGGCGGCTCGACCACGGCCATCGGTGTGGCGGTGTATGCTTACGCGAGAAAGAAGGACATGCCGACGTTTCTGAAGGCGCTGAGGACTTTGAAGAAGACGGACGCGGAAAGCGGCGGCTCGTATCCGTTCTACTACGAATACTACTCGGCGCAGGCGTTCTTTCAGGGCGACTTCAAAGCGTGGGAAGAGTGGAATGAAAAGCGCGTGAAGACGCTGACCGAAACCCAGGGTGACGACGGGAGCTGGGAGGGAAGCCTCGGCCAGCCGCTTTCCACTTCCTTCGCGCTTCTCTCGATCGCGCTGAACTACCGCTATCTGCCGATCTACGAGCGGTGATCGCGGAGCGCACCTCGTGTGGCGACTGGATCAGCCGGGCGTGGCACATGTCAAAAAGCCCCAAGGCCAGTCGGCGCTAGGCGGCGTTTTTCGGTTGCTCCGCGAGCTTGGAAGACTTCACGAGCGGCACGATTTTCTCCACGGCAGCGACGGCCGTGAGACCGTGCTTGTTGCGTAGAATTTCCACCGCGCCGTGCTCGATGAACTGGTCCGGCCAGCCGATTCGCACGACCGGCGTGGGAATGCCCGCATCGGCGAGATGCTCGATGAGCCCGCAGCCGAAGCCGTTGTGCAGGACGTGGTCTTCGAGTGTGCAGATTACATCTACCGAGCGGGCGAAGAATTCGATGGTGCCGGTGTCGAGCGGCTTGATCCACCGCGGGTTGATGACTGCCGCCGAGATGCCTTGCGCTTCGAGAAGACGCGCGGCTTCTTCGCCCATCGCACACATGTTGCCGAGTCCGAAGATGGCGACTTGGGTGCCGTGTTTGATCACTTCGGCCTTGCCGATTTCCAGCAGCCGCGGCTGCTCTTTCACTTGCGCGCCGGTGCCGACGCCGCGCGGGTAGCGGATGGCGATGGGGCCGGTCTGGTGATTCGCCATCGTCCACAGCATGTCCACGAATTCATCCTCATCGCGTGGCGACATGTGGACGAGGCCGGGCACGTGGCGGAGGTAGCCGATGTCGAAAAGTCCGTGGTGTGTCGGGCCGTCGTCGCCGCTCAGTCCGCCACGATCCATGCACAGCGCGACGGGCAGGTTTTGCAGTGCGATGTCGTGGATGATCATGTCATACGCGCGCTGCATGAAGGTCGAATAGATCGCGAGGAAGGGCTTGAATCCTTGCGTCGCGAGGCCGGCAGCGAAGAGCGCGGCGTGCTCTTCGGCAATGCCGGTGTCGAAATAGCGCTTCGGGTGCGCGGCGGCAAAGTGCGCTAGTCCGGTGCCACTCGGCATTGCGCCGGTGATCGCGACGATCTTGTTGTTCTGGTCCGCAAACTTCGCGAGCGTCCTGCCGAAAAGCTCTGAGTAGGTCGGCGTCGCAGTTCCCTTTACTGCGCCCGTCATCGGCTCGAATTTTCCAAGCCCGTGAAACTTATCCGGCTTCTCGAGCGCGGGCGCGTAGCCTTTGCCTTTCTGCGTGAGGATGTGGAGCAGCACCGGCTCGTTCTGTGTCTTCAGGAACTCAAAGGTGCGCGTGAGCAGCGCCACATCGTGCCCATCGATCGGCCCGTAATAGCGGAAGCCGAGCTCTTCAAAAATCACGCTGGGAAGAATGAGATTCTTCACACCCGCCTCGATCCGGCCGGCAAGATCCTTTGCCGCCCGGCCTCCGATCATTTCGACGAAACCGGCCGCCTTTTCGTGCAGATGCGCGTAGGCGGGATGCGTGGAAATCTTGGAGAAGTAAGTGGCAATCGCGCCGACGTTCCGGGCGATGCTCCACTCGTTGTCGTTCAGCACCACGATGAAGCGTTTCGTCTGCTCGGCGACGTTGTTCAGCCCTTCATAAGTAACGCCGCACGTGAATGCCGCGTCGCCCGCGACGACGACCACATTCTCATCGCTGCCACGCATGTCGCGGCCGACCGCCATGCCGAGCGCCGCGCTGATGGCGGTGCCCGCGTGGCCCGCTCCGTAGCAGTCGTGCTCGCTTTCGGTGCGCAGGAGGAAACCGTTGAGCCCCTCGTATTGGCGGATCGTATCGAAGCGCGGGAACCGGCCGGTGAGCAGCTTGTGGACGTAGCCCTGATGGCTCACGTCGAAGACGAATTTGTCGTGCGGCGTTTCAAAGACGCGGTGCAGCGCGATCGTCAGTTCGACCACTCCGAGATTCGGCCCGAGATGACCGCCGACCGATTTCGGATTGTGTTCCGACATGACGCGCACCAGTTCATCGCGCACCTCTTGCGCGAGCAGTGGCAGATCGCGCTCTGGGAGCGCTTTCACATCGGCCGGGGAATGGATCGTCGGAAGGATAGCTTTCGTGGACATGGGTTCTGAGAAATGGCGGCTCGGCTTCCAACCCACCCAGCGGAGCGGGAGGAAGATCGAGCGAAAATGAGGCTGCGCGCTAAAACAAGCTGACGTCGTGATTCGCGGCGGACGGAGCTTTTGGAGCCGCACCCGCGGAAGGTGGGCTGCTAGTCGAAATGGCTGCCGTGGGCTGCGCCACGCTGGGCTCGAACGCCGCGAGCTGCGGCTTGCCGGAAACGCCGCGCGTGATGATCTCGATGCGCCGCTCGGCGGTCTCGATCTTCTCCTGGCAAACCTTCACCAGACGCGTCCCTTCCTCATACCGGTGCAGCAGGTCGTCCAGCGGCAAACGGTCCGCCTCCATCTCTTCGACGATCTGCTCCAGCCGCCCGAGAGCGGTTTCAAACGTGTGCTCGGGTTCCTTGGCGGCGGCGGCTTTGCTTGGCATGGGTGGTGCGGACAGAAAATACGGGCAGGCAACGGAGTGGCTCAATGAAGAATAAAAACCCGGCATGGCTTGTGGGAATCGCGCAAGTGCGACGCGCGCCTCCAGCCATCCGCGCACAGCCTGCTCCTACTCTTCCCGCGTGGTCCATCGGTCGCGGTCAGCGTAGAAGATGCACTCGTTTTCAATAGGAAGCGCCTGCACCGCTCGGAGGGGGAAGTTCTTCAGGTTCGCCGTGCGCATGACGAAAGGCGCCCACTCTTTCCACTCACCTTTCACCACATCGGCGAGGAACATTCCATTCCCTGAGATGGGTGTGAGATACAGGCCGACAATGCGCCCCTTCATCAGGTTGTAGTCATTCAGATCGATGAACTCCTTTATCGTGGTCGGCACCCAAAGGCTCGTGCGATCGGCATACCAGGCCACTGCCCACGGCATGTCCGAGGCGATCACTTCGTTTGGCTTTGTCCACGTGCCGAGGATCGCGATGTAGGGCGGCACGTAAGGCGGCCACTGCACCTTGCTTCTCGGTGGCCGCAGCAGATCGAAGAGCGACCCAAGGAACGGCATCGCTGACACAAGGAAAATGAACGTGATGAACGCGATGCGCAGCAGGCTCAACGAAATCTCCAGCCGCGTCCAAAGCACCAGCACGTAGGCGAGCCCGTAGAAGGTCATCAACGGGATGAAGAGCACGTGGAGGTCGTTGGATTTCAACGGGAGCGTATCCAGACCGAAGACCGACATGCCGAACAGAGCCGCGAGCCACATGAGCAGCACGCACCAGCGAAAATGCGATGTGTCGCGGCGGCGGAACAGGTGCAGCAGGGCGATGAAGAAGGCGGGCGCGACAAGCACGTAGCCGAGGTATTGGTAAATGTTCCCGAGCTGAGCCAGCGTCTGGCCTTGGATTTTCTCGCGGAAATAGGTCGGCTGCACCCCTTCCAGCGGCGGATTCATGGAGCGCATGATCGAGCTCTCCGTGCCGCGGATTTGAAAAAGCACCGAGTGCCACGCCACGCCGCCGATGTCGCCGCTGACGAGGTAAGTGCGCACCAGCCACGGCGAATAAAGCAGCAGGAAAACGCCGAGCATGATGGCGGCGTCGCGACCAAATGGACGAAAAGCCAGTCCACAAAAAACCAGCAGTCCGAGGAAGATCCAGATCGTGAGCGCATGCGTCAGCGCGAGCAGCGCGAAGAGCACCGCGGCGGTGAGCAGCCACGGCAGCGGCCGCTGCCAAAGCCCGCGCCGCACTTCCCCGGAATACACAGCATCATCGTCCGACATCGCACCGGCCTCAGGCAGCGGGGGCGGGCTCAAGGTGCCGTCGAGTTCACCGACGACGGGCACGACATCATCTAAATACGGCTGCCAGTCGCGCGCCTGCACCGCGCGGAAGACTGCATAGGCCGCGCAGGAAAACAGAAACAGCATCAGCATCTGCGGGAGCCCCGACATCGAGTATTGCCAGAAGCGGTCGCACAGCAGCATCAGCCCGCCGGCCAGCAGGGCGAGGCGCTGGTCGAAGAGCCGGAGCGCGAGGAAGTAATTCACCACGACCGAGAGCAGGAAGAAGAAGGTCGCCAGCATTGCGATCACGCGATCACTGGGGTAAAGCACCTCTTTCGGTGACATTTCCCACGTGTCCTTCATGAGGCCGATGAACGGAGCGAGAACGGCCGGCCACAGCGGCGCGTGATACGTGTCCGGCACGCGCTCCGGCGGGATGTCGCCCATGTGCTTCTGGAACTGCCAGAGCGCCGCCGGGCGGATCATCTTGGTGGAAAAGCCGTTGCCGCGCGCCACTTCGCGAGCGATCTGCGCCTGCTCGATGATCGCCGGATGCGCGAGCCCCTTGAAGCCGTTGTTCCAGAAGAACCAAAGGAAGCACTCCGCGACAATCGCAACGACGAGCAGGGCGAGCAGCACCCATTTTGCCCAGGTTCCTTCGAGACGGTGGACGAATTTTTGAACGCTGGTTTCAGTAGCCATGTGTGGGGTGAAAATCCGAAAGCCGAACCTCAAATAAATCCGAAACCTGAAATCAGCGAAGCGCGCCGCTAAGGCGTTTCGGAGTTCGGATTTGGATCATTCGAGTCGGTGTCGGGATTCGGATTTTGATGTTCGGAGTTTTCGCTTTCGCTCCGCAATTCCTTGATCTTGCGATGCAGCGTCCGCCGGCTGATCCCGAGCTTCTTCGCAGCCTGAGTGATGTTGCCGTTGGTGTCTTCGAGGGCCTGCAAGATGAGACGCTCCTCGGTGGCGTGCAAATTGAAATGCTCGCCGCGCGTGAGCGCATACTTCGGGAGCGGCAGACTGGCAGGGCCTTTTGCGCTGAAACCGCCTGCGCCGCGGCGCGAGTTGCCCTCGCGGACGGTGAGCGGCAGGTCGCGAAGCGTGATCTTCGGTCCGGTCGCCATCACGACTCCGTGCTCGATCGTGGTGCGCAGTTCGCGCACGTTGCCGGGCCAGTCGTAGGCGAGGATCGCCTGCATCGCGTCGCTCGTCAGCTCCCGCGCGGGCTTCGTGTTTTCCTCGGTGAACTGCTTCAGAAATGCTGCGACGAGCAGCGGGATGTCTTCTTTTCTGGCGCGCAGCGGCGGCATCACGATCGGCACGACGGACAGGCGAAAGAACAGGTCATCGCGAAACGTTCCCTCCTGCACCATCCCCGCGAGATCCTTGTTTGTCGCCGCGACAAGGCGCACATCGACTTTGATCGGAGCATTGCCGCCGACGCGCTCGAATGAACGCTCTTCGCTCAGCACGCGGAGCAGCTTCACCTGCGTTGTGGTATCGATCTCGCCGATCTCATCGAGGAAGAGCGTGCCGCCGGCCGCTTGCTCGAAGCGCCCGACGCGGCGCTCGACCGCACCGGTGAAGGCGCCCTTTTCGTGCCCGAAAAGCTCGCTCTCCAAAAGCTGCGGCGACAGCGCTGCGCAATGCACCGCGACGAACTTTGGCTTTGGCCGCCCGCTCAGCGCATGGAGCGCCTGCGCCACGAGCTCCTTGCCGGTGCCGCTTTCGCCTTGGATGAGCACTGTGGCCCGCGTCGGAGCGACTTGTTTGATCGTGTCGAAAACCTCCTGCATCACGCCTGAAGAGCCAATCAACCGCTCCAGTCCGTAGCGCGTTTCGACCTGCTTTTTCAGCTCCACCACTTCCGCTTCCGTGTCGCGCGAGCGCAGCGCGCGCCGGACGAGGATGCCGAGCCGGTCGATGTTGATCGGCTTGGTCACGAAGTCGAATGCGCCGCGCTTCATCGCCTCGACTGCCGCATCTACCGAACCGTAAGCCGTCATCATGATGACGATGGGCGGCTTTGGCCGGGCGAGCAGTTTCTCGATGAGCTGCATCCCATCTTCGCCGCCGAGCCGCAGGTCGGTGAGCACGAGATCGACGGTTTCGCGCTCCACCACGTTCAGCGCTTCCTGGAAATTCGCCGCGACATATACATCGAAGTCGTCTTCGAGCGACGCGCGCAGCCCGTCGCGGGTGTGCTTTTCGTCGTCAACAATGAGAAGGGTGGGCAGCATGCGGGCAGGAGGCCGCAGCGCGACCGGGAGGCAACGTGCGGAGAATCCCACTGCCGCGGCAATCCCCTTTTCAATTTCCGGCCCGGCGGCTTGCCGACACGGGGTAAATCGCGCAACTTCCCGCCATGACCACCGTCTCGGCACCCACTTACAAATGGACCGTCGAAGAATGGCACCGGCTCGGGGAGGCGGGCATCTTTGGCGAAGACGACCGCGTGGAATTGCTCAATGGGGAGATCATCAACATGCACGCCATCGGAAAACGCCATGCGCAGGCCGTCACGAATCTGAACGCTGATCTCGCCGAGCAAGCTCGTCGGCGCTTCATGGTTTCGCCACAGAATCCCGTCGAGCTCGACGAGATGTCCGAGCCGCAGCCCGACATCGTCTTGATTCCATGGCGAAAGAAAGCCGGTGAGACTCATCCGCTGCCCGAGGACGTTTTTCTGGTGATCGAAGTCGCCGATTCCTCCCTGCGCTACGACCGCCGCGACAAGATGCAAGCTTACGCCAAGGCTGGAATCCGCGAGTTTTGGATTTTCAATCTGGAAGACAACGTCATCGAAGTTTTCCGCCTCCCTGCGTCTGACTGCTTTGAGGAGACATTCCAAGTCGGTGCGGGCGAAAAGCTCAGCCCGCTCGCCTTCCCGGACGTCGTGCTTGCGATCGACGAGCTCGTGCCGTGACGGAGCGGCGATGCACCGCGACCGTTTGCCTCCCATCTGCCCCAAGTATCAGCTCAGAAGGCGGTGATCAGAAGACATGGCGCTCACTGCTCAAAGGTCAGAAGTCGGCGGTGAATATTCAGGTATCAGCAGGGCGTGCTGAGCCGCGAAGCGGCGGCGGAGTAGGGTCCCGGGGTTGCGCTCGCCGTGCGGCGGCAGGTTGAACGGCAACTTTCGCCCTCCTGAGACAGGCACCGAATGACATCGATCGCTCCTCCTTTTCAGCCCGCCAAGTTCGCGCTTTCGATGTGCGAGCGCTCCGACTATACCGCGTGCCGCCATGCCGCCTCCACGCAACGTCACACCCCCGCCGCAATGGAATACGCTGAGCTTCAGCCCGGCTTGGATCGTCCGCGGCCTGATCGCAGTCGTCGCGCTGTGGGCGTTCTTTTCCTGCTTTTCCGCGGTTCCCGCCGACTCTGTCGGCGTAGTGACGCGCTTCGGAAAGTTCCTCGACATCGCGGAGCCGGGCCTGCGCTTCAAGCTCCCGCTTGGCGTTGATCAACTCGTCCACGTTCCGCGCGAGCGGCAGTTGAAGCTGGAGTTCGGCTTTTCGACGCCGGGCGCTTCCAATCCCGATCAGCAAAGCGAAGATCCAGACGCCGAGCAGAGCATGGTCACGGGCGATCTGAATATGGCGATGGTCGAGTGGGTCGTGCAGTATCGCATCAGCGATCCGAAAGCCTTTCTATTCCAGGCGAAAGATCCTGCGGCCACGCTGCGCGACGCGAGCGAGGCCGTGGTGCGCGAGATCGTCGGCGACCGCACCGTGGACGAAGTGCTCACGATCGGCCGGGAGGAAGTGGAGAACGAATCGCTCGTGCGCTTGAAGCAGATTACGGAACACTACGGTCTCGGTTTTTCGATCATCCAGGTGCAGCTCAAAAGCGTGCATCCGCCGCGGCAGGTGCAGTCCTCCTTCAATGAGGTAAATCAGGCGCAGCAGGAAAAGCAGCAGGCGATCAACGTCGCCAATGGCGAATACAACAAAGCGGTGCCGCGCA
>CAXSDZ010000010.1:0-7489 GCA_964235505.1 uncultured Chthoniobacteraceae bacterium | reverse complement strand
CGCGGGCAAGCGGAGCAAAAAGTCAGCGAAGCGGAAGGCTACGCGCTGCGCCGGGTGAATGAAGCACGCGGCGATGCGGAGCGCTTCACCTCGCAACTCGTGGAATATCTCAAAGCACCGGAGATCACGCGGCAGCGACTTTATCTCGAAACCATTTCCGAAGTGATGCCGGCGCTCGAGCGCAAGATCATCCTCGACCAGAAATCCGGCCAGCTCCTCCCGCTGCTGCCGCTCGATCTCCAACCCAAAACCGCTCCCGCCCGATGACCCGCACGATCATTTTCTGGTTCTTTGCCGCCGTTCTGCTCGTCGCGCTGCTCGCGGTTTCCGGTGGGTTTTACGTCGTCGCGGAGACGGAGCAGGTGGTGCTCACGCAGTTTGGCCGCCCGATTGGCTCGGCGGTGAAGGACGCCGGCGTCCACATGAAAGTGCCGTTCATCCAAAAGGTGAACCGGCTCGAAAAGCGTGTTCTCGGCTGGGATGGCCCCAGCACGGAGCTGCCGACCAAGGACAAGCTCTACATCATCGTCGATTCCTTCGGCCGCTGGCGCATCAGCGATCCGCTGCAGTTCCTGCTGCGTCTGCGCGACAACCGCACGGCGCAGTCGCGCATGGACGACCTGATCGGCGGCGAAGTGCGCAACGTCATCGCACGGCATGAACTCGTGGAGCTGATCCGCACCACCAAAGAGCGCAAGCCCGTGATCGACGAGGCGATCGCCGCAGCCGGCGGAAGCGCGCTCGCCAGCCTGCCGCCGATCCAGCTCGGCCGCGTGGCTCTGGAGGAAGAAGTCACCCGGGAGTCGCGGGGCAAGCTCGCGGAGTTCGGGATCGAGCTGCTCGACGTGCGGTTCAAACGCATCAACTACAATCCCGCGGTCAGCGCGAAGATTTTCGAGCGGATGATCTCCGAGCGGCGGCAGATCGCGGAGCGCTTTCGCTCTGAAGGCGCCGGTGAGGCCGCAAAAATCCTCGGCACGCGCGAGCGCGAAATCAAACAAATCGATTCCGAGTCGTATCGGAAGGCGCAGGTGATCCAAGGCAAGGCGGACGCCGAGGCGATCACGATCTATGCGCAAGCGTTTAACCAGAGTGCGGAGGCGCGCGAGTTCTACTATTTCGCGCGTTCGCTGGAGACGTATCGCACCGCTTTTCAGACCGGAACGACGGTGGTGCTCACGACGGAGGACGGGTTCTTGCGCTTTCTGAAGGGCGACATCGCGCCGCCCGCCACGCCTGCTCTCCCGCGGGCAGCCGCTCCCGCTAGTGCACCGGCCTCCGCGGCTACGCAATAGAGCCACCTCTCGCGGCGAAGCTTCCGGCAAACGCAGGCCGCTACCATGCACACCTGCGGATCGACCGACCCGCAGGTTTCAGAACTCCTTCCGCATGTTGCTCGGAAGGATGTTCAGCTCGTTGCGGTATTTCGCCACCGTGCGGCGGGCGATCGGGATTCCACGTTTGCTTAGAATCTCGACGATCTCCTTGTCGCTAAGCGGGTTCTTCGAGTCCTCCACTTTCACCAGCTCGGCGATGGCGCCTTTCACGCTCGTGTTCGACATCGATTCGCCACTCGCCGTCTGGTAGCCGGGCGTGAAGAAATACTTCATCTCGAACACGCCGTGCGGCGTGCTCATGTATTTGCCCGAAATCGCCCGGCTCACCGTCGTCTCGTGAACGCCCACGATGTCCGCGATTTGCACCATCGTCATCGGGTGCAGCATGCTCGGTCCCGCCTCCAGAAAATCTTTCTGCCGGCCCACGATTTCATGCGCGATATTCGAGATCGTCTGCTGGCGCTGATGGATGCTTTTGATCAGAAACTTCCCACTGCGGATTTTGTCCCGGATGTAGTCCTTCACGTCATTCGCGTTGGAGTCCTTCGCCATCAGATCCTTGTAGGTATTTGAAATGCGGAGGTGCGGGATCTGGTCGCCGTTGAGCGAAATCTGCCAGTCGCCGCCGATGCGCTCCACCGTCACGTCCGGCAGCACATAGTTGTTCGGGTCGGAGGTGAAAATCTGGCCCGGCTTAGGATCGAGCGTCCCGATAAAGTTCGCCGCCCGCTGCACTTGATCGACGGTGGTGCCTAGGCGGCGCGCCACTCCCGGGTAGCGCCGCTTGCCGAGATCATCGAGAAAGCGCTCCACGATGCGGTATTCCAGCGTCCCTTCCTTGCCGATGCGCTTGAGCTGGATGAGCAGGCACTCGCGCAGATCGCGCGAGCCGACGCCGACCGGGTGAAAGGTTTGCACCACGTCCAGCACGCGCTGGATGTCTTCTACTTCCTGCCCCGTGTTTTGCGCGATCTCCTCCGGCGATGAGCTGAGGAAGCCGCGGTCATCGATGTTGCCAATGATGAGCTCCGCGAGCGTGCGGTCCGCCGTTTTCAGATCGCTGCTCGTCACCTGCTCATAGAGATGGCTTTGGAGCGTCTGCTCCTTCACCAGCGAATCGAAGAAAAACTGCCGGCGCTCTTCCTCCTCCGAGGATCGCCCGGAGTAGCTCGCGCTCTGCGACATGTAATCGCGCCACTCGTCATCCAGCTTCGAGAGCCGCTCGAACTCTTCTTGAAACTCGTCGTGCTCCGCCTGCTTGTCTTCGATCGTCGGCTCCCCGTGCTCATCTTCGAGCGTCGGATTCGTCTGCAGCTCCTGCTGGATCAGGTTGCGCAACTCCAGCATCGGGACCTGGAGGATTTGCAGGCTTTGCTGCAACTGCGGCGCGAGGACCTGCTGTTGCGAGAGGGATTGGGTTTGGGAGAGGCCAGCCATAGGAGCACCGTATTGAACTCTGCAAATGATACAAGCAATATTCAGGCCACTATCTAGGTTTTTCTAAAGTGCGCTGATTGCGGCATTCTTCCGGCTTACTAAGCCCATGCTTATGAAACCTCATTTTTCCCTTTGCCTCGCAGCAGGCGCACTCGCGCTTCTTGCGGCGGTGGTTGTTCCGCTGCGTTCCAGTGGACAAGCCGCAGCACCGCTCGGCGACGCCGATCCCGCGGCTCTCATCGCAGAACTCGACGCCCAACATGCGCTGCTCGCGGCAAATCAAACTCGGATCGATGAAAAGCTCGGCGTGATCGCAGAGGATGTGCGGCAGGCGCGCCTCTTCGCCTCTCGCGCCGGCGGCCCTGCAAAAACAAAGCCATGAAGACCCTTCACTTCCTTGTCCTCGGTGCCGGGCTCCTCGCCATCGGCGGGAGCACCCTGCACTCGCAAAGCGACGCTCCGCCGCGGGGCGTTCAGCAGACGCTGCTCGAGATGAAAGCCCGCAATCAAAAGCTGATCGATCAGCAGACCGCTACCCTTCAGAAGCTGGAAGAGCTGGAGAAATCCGCGAGCCAATTGCGACTCTTCGCGAAGCGAGCATAACGAAGCACTGCTTGCATAACACAGCACTGCGAGGTGCTGCGTTGAGGCATTGCGCTTTGGCCGTCCGGGTCAAGGCACCGTGAAGGGCGATGGCGGATTCCATCGTGGGGAGCTCTGAAGTGTGCAGCAGAGCAAGGCGTGATCGCCTGTCCACATCTGCTCCGAGCGTGTCGCCCGCGCTTCACGAGGAAGCGCCGCAACTTGTGGAGGCGGCTCTGTTCGCCCCGAAAGGGCGGCGCGTGCCGCTTTTCCTCGTGGCAACAACAAGTCAAAGGCGGCACGTCTTTGCCCCGGTGGGGTCAAAAACAGAGCCGCCTCCCCAGCAAAGGGTTTAATGCGATTTGCGTTTGGGTGTGCGCGGAGGGACGCGCTCCCGCGCGTCCGACGCTTTGCAAGAGAATGGGGACGCGCGGGAGCGCGTCCCTCCGCGCAAGGCTCACGCCAGCGAAAACCGTGCTAGACGATCGGCATTGCCGCTCCCCTGCCGATCACCCCTCCACAGCTTCCCCTCACCGCTCGTCCAGCGACAGCAACTGCTCTTCCGCTTCCGGCTTGCGCTCGGAGAGTTCCGGGCGGCGGAGCGGAACCGTCACGGTCTGATTGTCTGCCCGCAGCGTCACCTGGCCATCGAGGATGCGCTGCACAAAGATCCGCGCGGCAGGTGGCGTGCTTCCGCGCGGCACTGCGCCGTCGCCTTTGCCGGCACGCGGTGTCCGCAGGGCTTCGCCTTCGCCGTATGCGCGGCCATTGATGACTGCGAGCGACGGGTTGCCCGTGAGAATGCTCGTGACCGAAAACATCTCCGGGTTGAGCGTCACCTTCGGCGCGGCGGCGACCACGTGTTCTGCTTTCTGCGGCGTCCAGCCGATGGGCCAGAAAGGGGCGCGGCTGCTTTCCGGGATGGAAAAGCTCGAATGCGCTTTTGGCACGTAGGCCTCGACCGCTGGAGCTGGAGCCGGGGCGGCTTCCCCGGCGAAAAGCGAAGTGGTCGAAAGGAGGGCGAGTGAGGAAAGAAGGGTGCGCGAGGTCATTGCTTGACGATGTTGTTGACGGTCAAACTCACGCGCTGTGAGCCAATGCTTTCGCGCGCGGATTCGATCTGGAGGCCGACGATTTCTGCAAGAGGCTCGGCGTTTTCAAATTCCGCCAGCGCCTGCGCAAAGGGGATGAACGCTGCCTTTGGCACCTCCACGCCCCAGGCCATGCGCCGATAGCCAGTCAGTTCACGCTCTGGCGTATCGGTGTTCATGCGGGTCTGCGCCTTGTCGAGCCCGTCGCGTTTGAAAATCTCCGCGACCCGCGGCGGGAACCACGCCACTGGCGAGCCCTCCGGGATCATCGCCGCGATCTGCTGCATGCGGGCGAGAGCCTGCGGAGCGGCGGCTTCCATGCGCTGGGCTTTGCGGATCTGCTCCTGCGCTTCCTCGATCTTGGGGTGCAGCGCGTCCATCGCATCGGCGGTTGCCGTCTGCTTTTTGCTCAAAGGCGCGAGCAGGAATTGGAAGTAGCAATACACGAGCACAATCAGCAGCAAGCTGCCGAGACAGACTTTTTGGATTTCTTCTTTGCCGAGTTTCATAGGGAAGCAGGTTGCGGGGTTTACTCCTTGTCCGCGCGCTTGCGGCGCTCGCGCTTGGGAGCCTCGGTCGCGGGCGCCGGGTCGTCGCCGGACTGGATTTGCACGGTGATCGCGAAGCTCGCGGTCGGCACCGGCTTGCCCTCCACCGCCACCGGTTCGCGGCTGTCTTCGAGCGACTTAAATTCCGAGGAAACCTTCTTGTAATTCGCCGCCGTGAACTTCTGCGCGACCGCCTTGCGCAAATCCTCCGCGGTTTGCCGCGGCTCGGTGCCGACCGCGACGCCTTCGATCACCATGGAGCAACGCCGGAAGCCGTCCCCGCTCACGTCGCCAGAAAGCTTCGTGAGCTGCACTTCATGCGGCACCACATCGGTCAGAGCCTCGAGGACAGGCGCCCAAAAGAAACGCTCCTCGACGCGCTTGGAAAGCAGCTCGCCGGCTTTGGTGGAAGCGGTCAGCTCCTGCTGCCGCTGCACCGCCGCCTGCACCTTCGGCGCCAGCCGATCGTAGTCGCCCTGCAACGAACTGAGGTCGCTCGCCAGCACGCGTTGCGAGTTGAGCTGGTAACCGTAATAGCCCGCGAAGCCGAGCGCCACGGCGGCCATGCCAAAGAGCGAAAGCTTCAGCGGATCGCGCCGCTGGATCGCCTTCTGCGTTTCGACTTCGTGGTAGAGATTAAGATGCAGCGCCATGGGATCAGATGTTGTGAAGGACTTCCGCCGCCGCGCCGCACGCCACGTGCAGATCCAGCGATTCGCGCTCGAAATCCGCGCGCCGATTCTCCGCCACCGCGATGTCGCAGCTCGCAAAGGCGCTCCACGATTCGCACGGCATGCCGAGCTCTTCGCCCATCAGCTTTAGAAAGGTGTGCGACTTCGCCGGACCGCCGGAAACGAAGACGCGGCCGACGGTTTCCTCATGGCGATGCTCGAAATAGCCGATGGAACTGCCGATCTCGCGCGTGAGGGTATTCATCGCCACGCGGGTGTATTCCACCATCACCTCGTCCTCTTGCTCCAGCGCCTCGATCACCGCTTCGCGCCCTTCGCCGCTCAGCCCGACCAGCGCTTCCAGCAGCGCCTTGCCGCCGAAGTCGATCGACCGCACCAGCAGCAGCTCGCGCCGCGCGCCGACGATCATCGTGGAAGCCGTGTGGCCGATATCGACGAGAAAAAATGCGCCCTCATTGAAGACCTCAGGCTGCGCAAACTCGAACGCGTTAAAGATGCAAACCGGCGCGAGCTGCATCGCGCTGACCGGCACGCCCGCACCTGCCACCGCCGCGCCGACCTGCTGCACCTGCGTGCGCGGGATGCCGCCGACGAGGTAGTTCAGCTTTGTCACCGTGCCGGACTCGGGTTGCCGCGGGGTGTTCGACGGAATCAGGTCGCAGTCGAGGACCAGCCGTTTGCAATCCTGATTCAGCAGCGCCATCCCATTCAGCCGCAGCGCGTCGCGCAGCAGATGCACGGGCGTTTCCGGCTGCTCGATGATGCGCAACAGCGCTTCCGGGCTGGAAACGCTCACGGCGCACGCCTTGGCCGAGCCGCCCATGTCGCGCAACAGCGCCTTGAGCTGGCGCGTGAGCGTGGCGGCATCCTGCGCCGGCTCGGCGGGCACGTGCGCGCCGTAGTGGGTGATCGCGAGACGCCCGCCGCTGCGACGCTGCAGCAGCACGGACTTGAGCGCGAAGCGTCCAATGTCCACTCCGATGACTGAGGTGGGAACTTTTGCCATTTCAGAATTGGGAATTAGCAGCCGATGTGCCCGGCGGCTGGAATGGTTGAAGAAATCTCACCGCCCGCTCGAAGTTGCGGTCTCGGAAGAAGGCGCGGGACCGCGCGACCGCTCGGGCAGCATGCTGGAGAGCACCGCCAGCGCGATCCCCGCGATAGCGACGATCAGCAGAAATCCAATTGTGAGAAAGCTCGCGCGATTGCGCTGCCCCGCTTCGCGCCGCATCCGGCTCGCGATCCGCTGGGCTTCGAGAAATTGCACGAGTTGTTCTGGTGTTTGGGTGAGTGGTTCGATTTGGTTCATGGCTCGCAAATCCTACGCAGCGCATGATCAGCGCCACCCCCGCAGAGAAAGCTTACGCCGGACCATTCGTGGTCTTCATCGGCCTGATGCTGCTCAGCCAGGTCGTCACCTATCCTTTCGATGGGCAGGCGTTTTGGATGATCTCCGCGCCGCAGTATTGGGTGAACCCGCTGCAAACTCTCGTGTGCGGCGCGCTGCTGTGCCGCTGGTGGCGACACTATGAGCTGCGGCCGCCGGCGCGCGCGTGGTGGGCAGTGGCGCTCGGCATCGCCGTGCTGGCGCTCTGGGTCGCGCCGCAATGGTTTGCTGCTGAGTTCCCGCGTCACCCGCTCGTGGACCATCTGCGGCACATGCCGATTTTCGGCACGGTGTTCGCGCCGCGGCTGGAAGGATTTCAGCCGGGGTTTTTCGGCGAAAGCGGGGCAATTCCCTTTCTCAATCTCGCCTTCCGCTTCGTGCGCCTCGTCGTCGTCGTGCCGCTCGTGGAGGAGAT
>CAXSDZ010000009.1:4311-45082 GCA_964235505.1 uncultured Chthoniobacteraceae bacterium | reverse complement strand
ATCCGCCGACTCCTCTTGGTCCTTTCTGTCCCTAGTGTCCTCCGAGTTACCAAAAAGAAGGAAGGGACGGGAGCCCTCAAACCGACTCGCTCCGTGCCGTGAAACTGCTTGCCATCCACGGGCCGCCGTGCGAAACAGCCTGCCCTCTTTTGCGGCTGGATAGCTCAGTTGGTAGAGCAGAGGACTGAAAATCCTCGTGTCGCCGGTTCGATTCCGGCCCCAGCCACCTTCCCTGTATCTATCAGGGTTTCAGCTCGACTGACTGTTCGAAAATAGCAGGAGTGCAAACAAAAGTGCAAACATGTCCCGCTGTGTTCCGCAGTGTTTGCCACTGTCCAGCGTGACCTCGGATGATCGTCTCCGAGCCGGCACCCGCTCACTTCCGCGCCTCTCCGTCCGGGAATGAGCTGCGTAGCGCCTCGTTTTCTTGCATCCATCGGCACTCATGGCGCGCGAACCCCACAGCAAAACTTTTCCATGCCTGAATCTGCCAAGAAGCCTGTCCGTCGAGAACGCGCAGATCGCTCCACTAGAATGGTGCGGTCCGGAAAGAATGGCCCCTCTGTTCCGACCACGCCGCGGGAACCCTCCCGGCCGCGGCTGCGGCGTTATCCCGAAGCACTTGTCGCTCACATTGCTGTCCAGCTCCTGCAGGATGACGACTACCAGGGAGCAGCCAAACGAGCCCTTCTCCTGCTTGAAGCTGTCACTAGCCAGATGATCACCCGGGAGCTCGTCGACGAGATGGAGGATCCCCAAGAGGTTCTGCAGTTGCAGGACGCCATCGACTACATCGTCAACATGGATGCGGTGACGCTCCGCAAAGGCCAGAGCATGCGCGAGGCTCTCCGGAACCGACGAGAGTATGTGTCCGAGCAATACAAAGACTTCCTGAGGGAGTTTGTGCTGCCCATGGCCATCGAAGAGAAGCTTGGAGCAGTTCCCACCGGCAAGGACTCCAAGCCGACATCCGAAGCAGTGAAAAAGGTATTGAAAGCCCAGCGGAAGCATGGCTTGAGTGCTCCAGAAGCCGAGACCCTCCGGGCCATGTTTGAAGTGTGGAAGGAAGCAAAGAAGTGATGAACCGATCGTGGGGCGCGGTGAAAAAAGGGGGGAATTGCAGAAAGTTGAAAAAAGTGCTTGGTGCCTCGTTTTCCACTCAATCCGGAAATCCCAGATCATTCGACCGGAAGGTTGACCTGATCCGCACCGGCTGAATTCGATAGTAAGCCGGAAAATGCGGGAGAGAAACCGGAATATCCGGTCGCACCGAGAGCAGGGCGCTTTTTGCAACTCTTGGGGCGTTATGAAACAACAACCCCGCAGCTTCGGCTGCATCATATCGTCACCCCCTGCCGGGGTGGAACCCATCAAATACCTTGCGCCCTCTGAGGCGGCACGCATCTACGGGGTAGGGCGCTCGACACTCTACGTCTGGATGCGCAAAGGCTGGATTGAGTGGATCAGTCTGCGGCAGCGTGGGCGCTCCTGGGGCTCGCGCCGCATCGTGGCTGAGTCCCTTGACGCGTTCTTTGCAGCCCACACGGCTGATTCTAAATCGGCCGTTGCCACGCTCGGAAAGGAGGTGCGCTAATGCAACGGCTCGACTTCTCAGGACCGGCGCCCGGTTCAAAGCGCACGATGCTAATCCTCCCCTCTGCGCATATCCCGCTGCAGGAAGCGGCTGAACGGATCTACCAACACCTAGCTACCCTCAACAAGCTGTTCTGCCGATTCGGCGAGATTGTGGAAGTGGTCGAACATGAGCTGCGTGGGCAGCTCGAACTGAGCCGGATCAAGCCGCACCAATTTGCAAGCCGTGCGGAGGAGCGTGCGGACCTGTTTCAGCACGCCGTAGTCAAGGATGTCGCGGTGCTCAAACGCAACATCTGCCGCGAGCCTATCGCGAGATTGCTGATGGGCTGCCCACAGGCTCGTGAGTTCCTTAAAGCCATCGCTGTGCTGGTGCATTCCCCCGTCCTAGTGATGGGTGATGATCGCAAGCCGCGGGTGCTCGCAAAAGGTTATCACGAGCACGGAGGAGGAACCCTGGTGACGAAAGGCAAATGCCCGCCTGAGATCCCACTGGAGGAAGCGGTAAACGTGCTCCTGGAGCTCACCGAAGACTTCGACTTTGAGACCGAATCCGACAGAGCCCGTGCAATCGCCGCATTTCTGACACCAGCCCTTGTGTGGGGAGGTCACCTCCAGGGAGAGCGCTGTCCATTCATACTGTTTGGGGCGGACAAATCCCAAGCGGGAAAGGGATACCTCGCCGCCCGGATCGGTGCGATCTATGGACATGAGCTCGTGCCGATTGCTCCGCGGAAAGGAGGTGTGGGAAGCTACGACGAGGATATCAACAACCGGCTGGTGAAAGGTGACTGCATGCCGCTCCTGGACAACATCCGCTCCAAAATGGACAGCGAGCACCTGGAAAGCCTCCTCACCGCACGGCACACCATCATGGCTCGCACCCCCTATCACGAGCCGGTGGAGGTGGATATCCGTGGAGTGATCTTCCTGGCCACCAGCAATGGCTTCGAGATGACCCCGGATTTGGAGAACCGGCTCGTGAGCATCTACATCCGCAAGCGGCCCGCCTCGTTCCGCTTTAAGCGGTTCAATGGCAAGCCCGCTCTCGAACACATCCAGCAAAACCAGTCCTATTACCTAGGCTGCGTCTTCAGCATCATCCGCTTCTGGCTCGAAAATGGCAGTCCCAGAACGCACGAGGTCCGGCATCATTTCCGCGCCTGGGCACAGATCGTCGACTGGATTCTACTCAATGCGTTCAAGGACAAGCTACCTGGACGCTTGATGGATGACCACGGCGCCGTTCGTCCGCCGGAGGGCGACAGTTCCGCCACGGGCTTGGGTTTTGCGGATTTCTGATTCGAGCAGCTTGCCGCATTTCGCGCATGGCAGTCGTCGCCACCTATGGGTTGATGGGCAAGGACGCAGGCATCCTGGCCATCGCCTTTCCTGGAGTCCGGGTCCTGCGGGGCCCGGGCTTCCCAGCGTTTGTCTTCGACCAGCACCTCATCGTCTTCAGCGATCTGGATCCGTTCACATGTTATCCAGAAATTGAGATCATCCAGATTACGCAAAACGCGGCGATGCACCTAGATTCCCGTGAGGGCTTCTTACGGTTCCTAGCGACCCAGAGAGTGAAAGCTACCGCGTATCAGATCGAGTTGCTCCGCACAATGAATGAGGAGGATTTCTGGCCGGAGGCAAAGATGGCATTGCTTACGGAAGAGTTCCCAACCATCCCGCGGGCAGCTCCAGCTGAAAAACGCGGAGCACTCTACCGTCTCTTCGATGTTCTTTTCGAGGATTTCGACCGGGCTTACGTCGAGTATCAGCTTCTGCGCCGGTCGGCGTCCCCATTCGCAATCTTTTCCGGGTTAGTGACAATGCATCTGAAGAGTTCCGGGCTGGAGCCGGCCTACGGGGTAACGCCCTTTTATCGAAAGATCCTGCACAAAAACCGGGCACACACGCGGACATTCAAGCGTGCGGTGTTGGAGCACCTCGGAAGCGTTGGTAATCCACAATCTGCGACTGACTGTGCGATGCTGGCTTTTCTACTCCAGTGCTCGGATCCGGAAAAGTGGGATTCTGCATGCGCATAGGCGCTTCATGCACGCGAGCCATCCCATTATGGCCTTAGAAATACCCCCCATTTTTAGCCAATGTATGTAGCGAAAAAACAAGCTGGAGAGCTTCGTATCATCAACTATTCCCCTTCGCACCGTTCGAATAAACTATTCCACGATGCACCAAGCACTCTCCGCACCTTGAGGAGGGTTGGCAGGGCCGGGAAATACTCACCTGCTTCCAAGCTCTGCGCATAGCGGGAGCTGACCCCAACTTGTTCGGCTAACTGTTCTTGGGTGAGGTCGCGCTCCTTCCGCAGCCGACGCACGTTCCGGCCGAACTGAGTCCGGGCTGAACACGGGTTTGGCTTCTTCGATGGCACGCCTCTGATGCTCCCAACACGTGCAGAAAGCGACCACGAGGTATGACCTCGCATACGAGGCTTTACTTCGTGCTCGGCGTGCGTAGAGGTCAGCAGGGCGCAGCTGCTCGGAAACGCGTCTGAGAGCTGCCTCTCGCTCAATTGCGCTCAATCTCCATGCACCGCTCCTTCCTCGTTCACTGCCTGCCCGTTGCGGCCCTAGTCTGGTCTGCAGAGGCACAACCGCTCACTCCCGGCGCCCAGGAAAACGACCCGTTGGTGCAGACGCTTAAAGGCGGGATGTTCGAGTTCGACCGAGGCATTACCATCGGTCAGGCAATTGACGGATACCGCTATTTCACCGCCAAAGTCTGGACGCCACAAACGGCGGCGAACGGACGCAAAACAGTCGAGGCAGCGGGCACGATCAACTTCTCCCGGCTTGCCGCGAAGGACCTCGTTGGAGGAGCGGCTGCCGCAAACGGATGGGCACCGGAGCTGGTGGCAGGAGACGCCAAGATGATGGAGCAGCTTGCCACTGCCCTCGCAAATGCTCAAAAGGGCACCAAAGGCGCACAGGTCGTGTTCCAGTTCTCTCTGAACTTGGATGACACCTTCGAGCTGAAGGGCGGCAAGATTAATCTGGTGACCGCCGACAACCGGGTGCTTCCGGTGGTGCTCAAGGAAGCGGAAACCTCTGCGGCGCTGAAGGCCGTCTACGAGGGACAGTTGCCGATGCATGTGATGGCGGTGCTGCTCATGGGCGGGGCGGGAGCATCACACGGGGGAGCCGCCTCACCGGTCCAACGTTCATCGCCTCCTCTTCTGGACCCGTCCCAAGGTGGGCTGCAGCCATCCAGAGGACTCTGATCGTCGCAGGGCATTCCTCCATCCGCGGTTGAAGGCGAGCTTCCCACGAGGCTGCCGTAAGCGGAGGCATGGAGTTCCAAAGACGCGGTCGGCGCTTTGCCGACAATCTCAAGCCCTTCCCGATCGTTGAAGACCTTCGCTGGACGAAAGCCAGCATTCACGCCGAATGCAGCGCTGCCTACCGACAGTATGAGCGGGAACTGCGGGAGCACTACGTCAGCTATTTCGCTGCGCGCCCTTGGCTTCGCTGTCGGGATCAGCCTCATTCCGCCAGCACGCTTTCCGCAGCGCTGCCCCCCGGCTTGGACCACCTGCAGCGACTGATTTCGCGGGGTTCCATCCACCTACATGCCCGGTCCGCAAAGTCCAGCCAAACGCTCGCGCTCGCATTGATCGGAAGTGCGGCCACACGAGATCCGTCTCTCGACTCGCTCTGGAGGGCTGCAAACCTCCCATCGACGGTTTTGAGTGGACGCCGACAGATCACTTTTGAATACCGGCTACGCCCAGGAACCCTGAACGAGCAGCCGCGAACCACTCAGCTCGACATTGCGGTTGAGACCGAAACCTCGTTCACCGCAATCGAAAGCAAATGGACTGAGTCAGGTTGGGAAACGTGCTCATGCCTCCGTTGTGGCGATGGCTCGCATCTGCCGGGCGGCTTTTGCGCGGAAAGAGTCCTCGCGCGCACTGCATACTGGCAAACCGCCCGGGATTTCTTCCGCCTCCCCGCAGAGCGGCTCCCACTCCTTCCCTGCCCCATTGCTCCCATTTACCAAGTGCTGAGGAACATCGCCGCGGCACGTGCACTGGCAGGCCCGGATAGGTGCTCCTCATTTGTGCTCCTCTTCGACGCCAAGAATCCCTTCTTCCGCCCCACTGGACGATGGCCTGGCTGGCCTGCTTTCCTGCGTGAGAAGTTGGATCGGCAGATCTGGCGAAACTTTGTCTTTCGGGCGATCTCCTGGCAGGAGCTGGTCCCTCAGCTTCCTCTGGCTGAAAGCACCAGGCGCTGGGCACGCGAAAAACATCGCCTTCCAGAAAACTGAAGTCGACAGCATCAACTACGAAGGGACGGCTCATCCTGATTTCGCAGCCAAGCTGGAAAATCCCTATCGCAGATTTATATCAACTCGACGTCATTAATCCCCTGGGCGCTGATGACGAAGCTAAAGTGCCAACGATCCAAAGGTCAGGCCGAATAGCAAATAACAACAATAGAAGAGTAACTCACGTCGTTATTTTCATCCTTCATCATCATGGTATAGTTAGTATCATCATACCGAATCGCTGTTTTCTTCAGCTATTCATTGATGGTTTAACTAAAGGAGGAGGAGATGAAGTTTGGAATGTGTAAGTAAGGATTTTTTTCAATACCTGTTCATTCCTTTCTGTTTTGGAATGAAAGGAAAGAGGAGGAAGGGAAGACAAACAGAAATAGGCGGGCCTGTGCGAGCCTGGATCACTTCCAGAACCTTGCACAGGCCCTTCCTATGCCCCAACGGGGCAAGATGACTGCGCAGGGAAGGCCGTGGACTGGTGCAATCGATCATCCGAAGAATGATCCATGGCGGATACTAAGGAAACACCGCCTTGGACTTTCCGATCAGCTAGAAGGGCAAGCCTGGGCACGCTTCGAAGAGGGTCTGCGTAAGCGACACTGAAGGCGCGGTCCGCGAATGGCCCAATTGTTGAGGGCAGTGGCTGGCCTGTGCCGATTGCTCTCCTGCAAACCCAACATGGATGACTTCTTTCTCCCTGTATCCAGCTCACGTTCAAGAACAGGACCGTCCGCAACCAATCCCATTATTCACCCAGTTGAAGGCGGGCCGCAGCCAACCGCACCAGCCAAGCCCCTGAAGTGGAAAGGTGCTTGCGAATACAAGCTTGTTTCGCTCAGGGAGACCTGCCCGGACGAGTTGCCACTGTGCGAGATGCCAGAGCAAGCCGTGGCCTACTGGCGGAACCACATTACCACCGGCCCCCTGTTCAACCGAGACGTGGAGTGCTTCGTCACCCTTCTTCTGAACACGAAGCGGCGGATCCGTGGTCACCATGTCGTCTCCATCGGTTCCCTGAATGAAACGATCGCTCACCCCAGGGAGGTCTTCCGCGCAGCGGTGATCGGCGCTGCCTATGCTGTTATCCTTATGCACAATCACCCTTCTGGTGATCCATCTCCCTCGTCAGCAGACGTTCAGATGACCCGCGTGCTGGCTGACGCTGGAAAGACCCTGCGCATCGAGGTCGTGGACCACGTCATCGTCGGCTTTCAGCGCCACTGCTCACTTCGTGAACTTGGCATTCTGTGAACAGCTCAATAATGTGAGAGAGTGGGCCATAGTTGCCTTGGTATGAATGTCTGCAATGCTTCCTCGGTTAGGCTAATGTTAAATACGTAGGAGGAGCTTGTGCCTACACCGCACCCAATTGGACGCGCCTGCAATTTCCGAAGCGGTTCTCGGCTAGTGCAATGAGTTCAACTTCTGTTAGTCACAGACCGCCCTTGGGTTTATTTCCGAGGTCCTGGTCCGACTTCGGGGGTAGAATGTCCTTCTCTCCTTTTCCGTAGGTGCACTTCGGCGGTCCGTGCCACTTGTGGTTAACATAACCTCGATCGGCATCGTCGAACGTTGTTTCACGGCCGCACCGTGGACACCGCCATTGGTTAGCTCTTGCAACGCTGGTTTTCATTATCCCGATTGTCACGGATGGCTCTGAAATGCACGAATATTTTGGTCAGGTCTCTCCTCTGCGATCGATGGCTTTGCGCGATTGAGATTCGGCATCTCGGATGCCGAGCAGCTCCGCGGCGGGCCTGCGTAGAAGCGAACATGATCAAACTCGAAGCAACCTACTCCAAGAAACTCGGCCTGCCGAACTTCAGCAGTCATTGCTACGTCGTCAGCCTCTCAACGGAACTCACTGAACTCTCACAGGTCGAGGCCGAGAGCGCCCGGCTCTATGCCTTGCTCCAGCACACCGTGGACCGAGAACTGACTGAGGTGGGATACCTCCCCGACGCCGAACCTCGTGCTCTGAACAGCTCGGGGAATGGTAGCCACGGCCGAAATGGGACCAACGGCAGCAGCGGGCGCAAGCCGGCTCCCGCCGCCCCCTCTGAGGAACCCGAGCAACGGTGGGCCTGCTCCGATAAGCAGCGCGACCTCGTCTTGCGCGTCGTGCGCGAGAACCACCTCGAGAAAAAGGAAGTGGAGGCCATGGCCCAGCAGCTCTTCGGTGTCGGCGTTACAGAGTGCAACAAGCTGCAGGCAAGCCAGCTTATCGAGGACCTGTTGGAGAAAGTGGGCAAGAAGAGCAACGGGCGCAGCCGTTGGAAGCAACCCGCCCGGTCGTGATGGTCGCCCTCCTATCCCCGCCTGTTGAAACCGAAGCGGCAATCGTCCATGCGCTCCAGCGGACCGTCTCGGCGTCCCGGCTCACTCTGTTCCTGCAATGTCGCCTGCGGTTCTACTTCCGCTACGTGCAGCAGATTGAGAAGCGAAAGACCGCAGCGCTCCACGTCGGCAGCAGCGTCCACGCGGCTCTGAAAGCATGGAACAAGGCGCGCTGGCGTTCGGCACCCCTAACACTGGATCAGCTCGAAGCTGAATACCTCCGGGTATGGCAAAACGAAGAGCACGTCGCGGTCGATTGGGGCGACGAGGAGGAGAAGCAGAAGAAGATGGGCTGGTCCCTCGTGGAAACCTACCTGCGGGATGCAACGCCTCCTGAGGGCGTCGTGCCCGATGCGGTGGAGGTCCCGGTCGAGGCGGATCTGAGCATTCACGGCCTCCCCCGGCTTATCGGGGTGCTCGACCTCGTGCAGGCCGGCACCATCGTGGAATACAAGACTTCGGCCTCTACTCCCAGCCCAGAGAAGGCGGCGCACCTGAATGAAGTGCAGGTCAGCGGCTACGCCCTCCTGTATCGGGAGGCCACCGGCAGGACTGAGCGTGGTGTGCAAATTCACACGCTGGTGAAGCTGAAGACGCCGAAGCTCGTGATCGCGAGCATGCCACCTGTGACCGAGGGGCAGAAAAGCCGCCTTTTCCGCCTGATGGAGAGCTACGTCGCCGGTTTGGAGCGACGCGATTGGGTTCCGTCTCCGGGGCTCCAGTGCAGCGCCTGCGAATACTTCAACGAGTGCCGGCAGTGGAGGTGAAAGCCGGACAACGTCCATGTCCCGATTGGGAGGCATCGGAGCTGGTGTTGGCAGACCCGAGCCTCTGGCGGTTCTACCGGGAGAGGCCTCATGATCTTCGACCGATCTACCGGAATCTGACAGCAGCTCTTGCGGCTCTCAAGATTCCCTTTCATCTGCTTACCGCCGAAGATCGCCCAGTGGATATCTGGGTGCGGGATTGGGGGCCGGTGGAGGGCTGTTTCTTTGAATACCGCCCCTCCTACGCGCCCGGTGCCTAGCGGCCTGCTGCGATTCGGCAGGCGCGAGAGGCATGGATGAAACGCTTTGGCTGCTCCCTCCGATTGGTGCCGCTGGTGCTCGACGGCGGAAACCTCGTGCACAACGGGAAGGTGGCGATTCTCACGGAGAAGGTCATCTGTGATAACCCGCAGTTCACCAGACCTGAGATCGAGAAAGCCATCGCTTCACTCAGATTTGAGCAGGTGATTTTCATTCCCGTGGAGCCCGAGGACGAAGTCGGCCACGCCGATGGTATCGTCCGGTTCCTCGCAGAGGACGTGTTGCTGGTGAATGACTACCGGCACCCACGGTTTCGGGCTTACCAAAAACTGCTGCAGGGACGCCTTTCAGAGTTCAATCACCCAAGCCGAATCGTCCCGTTCCCGTGGCTGTGCTCGGATGAGCGAATTGACGGCGTTTGGTCAGCGGTCGGCGTTTACTTGAATTTCATTCACGTCACCCAAGGGATTCTGCTCCCTGCGTTTGGAGGGCCGGAGGACAAGGAGGCTGCTGCTCTCCTCAAGTCGGTAAGCACCACCCCTGTCGTCCCGATATCCTGCCGTGCATTGGCCCGGTTGGGTGGTGTGCTCAACTGCATCGTAACGTCCCTCGGTGGCTCTGCGGTCGCGCCGTCCCTGCCGTAAGACGGAGACATGAGCCCTTCGAATCAAGACAGCGTAGCTTCGGCGGCACCGCACGACGCATCGTTCCCACTTGGGCAAGTGGTAATCACCCGCGGTGCGCTCGAAAGCCTGAATTCGGTGGACGCGCTGATGGCCCTCGATCGACATGCCGCCTGCGACTGGGGTGACTGCGGTGAGATGGATCGCCGGTTGAATGATCTCGCCGTCGCCGAGGAGTCGCGCCTCCTTTCCGTTTACCACGATGGCTCCGGGAAGAAATTTTGGATCATCACCGAAGCGAATCGGTCGGTCACAACCGTTCTTCTGCCCGAGGATTTCTGACGGCGCTGCCGAGCTCGCTCAGGCGCCCTCGTAGGAGCGCTTATGAACAACCTCATCGCTCCACCCGCACAAGCCACGATCCCGCTCTTCCGCCCCCGTCCCAATCTCCTGCTTCACTGCGGGGCGCAGGCTGTTCCGCTGGAAGCGGTCACAGAAGCAAGGACTCCGGAGCCTACATCCACGTGGCAGCCAATTCCCCACGATCATCTGATCCAAACGGTGCGCCGGACGCTATTTTCGACCGGTCTCTCCATCGGAGCCCAAGCTCACTCCCTCACCCACGATGGGACGCGCTACTTCGGCCTGATGGAGGTCCACCACGAAGGCGAAGCGAGTGGCGACTATTGCTGGGTGTTGGGCCTGCGCAATTCGCATGACAAGGTTTTCCCGGCTGGGATCGTCGCCGGCGCCTCCGTGTTCGTGTGCGACAATCTCAGCTTTTCGGGCGAAGTGAAGTTCGCCCGGAAGCACACCCGGTTTATCAACCGCGACCTCCCGCAATTGGTCGAGCGGGCAGTGGGTAGACTCATGGAGAAATGGCACGGTCAGGATGCCCGCATCGCCGCCTACAAGGACCGGACGATTACGGACGCCGAGGCCCATGACCTGATCATTCGCGCCACCGACGTCTCGGTCTGCTCCAACCGGCTCGTGCCGAGCGTGCTGCAGCAGTGGCGTGAACCTCAACACTCGCAATTCGCGGATCGCAGTATCTGGTCGTTGTTCAACGCGTTCACCGAAGCGCTGAAGGACGGAAATCTCGCCGAGTTGCCGAAGCGGACGGAAGCGCTGCATGGCTTGCTCGATACCCAGGTCGGGTTGGCCGGACAGAACTGAACGCCGCAGTCCGCGTGTGGACGAACGTTGCTCGACGATCACTTGGAAGAATTCTGTCGATTTTCACTGTTCAGGACCGCCCGGTGCCCGCGAGCGCTTTTCGACTCGCTCGAATTTTGCCCTGCCCATAGGGTCTTGCGGGATGCCTGAAAACGAAGCCGACACCTGTAGAAAATACATCGTGCCGAAACTTCAGGCGGCGGGCTGGGAAAAGGAGCCATGCGAGATCGCAGAGCAGCGCTACATCACGCCAGGACGCATTATTCCTGTCGGAAAAAAGCACCTGCGGAAACCGGGGAAAAAGGTTGATTATATCCTCCGTTACCGGCGCGACTTTCCGCTCGCGGTTGTTGAAGCGAAGGCGAGTTATAAGTCAGCGGATGCGGGCGTGCAGCAGGCTAAGGATTACGCTGAACGGCTGAAGGTCAGGTTCGCCTACGCCTCGAACGGGCGGGAAATCATCGAGATCGACATGACCACCGGCGAGGAGCGGCTCGTGGCCGATTTTCCCACGCCGCAGGCATTGTGGGAGCGATACCGCGCGTTTCACGGGATCGATAGCGACGCCGTTGCCGACCAGATTCTCACACCTTTCCATTTCCTCACGGAGTTTGAGCCGCGCTACTATCAGGAGACGGCGATCAATCGCGCAGTCCAGTCCGTCCTGACCGGCAATCCGCGCGCGCTGCTTACACTCGCGACCGGTGCCGGCAAGAGCTACATCGCCTTCCAAATCTGCTGGAAGCTGGCCCACGCTGGGTGGAACCGGCGCGGCGACGGGAAGCGTCCACGGATTCTCTATCTTGCCGACCGCAACATCCTTGTGGATAAGCCAAAGGACGACGAGTTCCTGCCCTTCGGCGACGCTCGTGGGAAGATCGAGAACGGCACGGCCAACCTTGCCCGCGAGATGTATTTCGCGATCTATCAGGCGCTCTGCGGCGACGCTTCCCGGACTGCACTCTACGAAAAATTCCCACGCGATTTCTTCGACCTCATCATTGTGGACGAGTGCCATCGCGGTAGCGCCCGCTCTCGGGGCCACTGGCGCGCCATCCTCGATCACTTCCAGCCCGCAGTGAAGCTCGGCATGACGGCCACACCGAAGCGCGAGGACAACATCGACACCTACGCCTACTTTGGGAATCCCATCTACACCTACCCGCTCAAGCAGGGTATCGATGACGGCTTCCTCGCGCCCTACTGCCTGCACCGCGTCGTCACCAGCTACGACGCCGCCGGATGGCGACCCTCCAGAGACGAACTCGACCGCTATGGCCGGCCGGTTCCCGACGAGGAATATCAGACGCCCGACTTTGAGCGCACCGTCGCCCTGCGCGCCCGCACCGAGGCCATCGCGAGACATCTCAGCGGGTTTCTGAAATCGTCCGACCGGTTTGCCAAAACCATCGTCTTCTGCGTTGACCAAGAGCACGCTTCCGAGATGCGGCGGGCGCTGGGCAACTGCAACAGCGACCTCGTGCGCCTAGATCGCGACTACGTCGTTCGCATCACTTCGGAGGAAGACGAGATCGGGAAAGGGCACCTCGACCGCCTTTCCGATGTCGAGAGCACTTCGCCGATCATTGCGACCACATCGCAGATGCTCAGCACGGGTATCGACGTGCCGACATGCAAAAACGTCGTGCTGGTCCGCGTGGTGAACTCGATGAGCGAGTTCAAGCAGATCATCGGTCGCGGGACACGCGTGCGGGAAGATCGAGGCAAAACGTGGTTCAACATCATCGATTACGCCGGCTCGGCCAATCGCAAGTTCGCCGACCCCGATTTCGACGGCGAGCCGGAGCTGCTCACGCAGGAGCAAATCGACGATGTCGGCAATGTTGTCTCCCCGCCGGCGCCGCCCGCGTCACCGGAGCCGACACCACAGATTGAGGACGACCCGCCCATCCCGCAGGCAGGCGATCCGCCCGCGATCATCGTCGATCCGCCTGACGTGGAGCGGCGCAAGTTTTACGTAGACGATGGCGCGGTCGAGATCGTCGCCCACATCGTCCATCAAATCGACTCCGATGGCACGCGCCTCGCCCCGATCACGATTACGGATTACACCGCGGAGAAAGTCCGCACCCTTTACCTTTCCGACAAAAACCTCGCCGCCCTCTGGTCGCAGTCCCGCACCCGTGAGCAGGTTATCGGCGACCTGGCCAGTCGTGGCATCGACTTCGACCAGCTCCGCGAAATCACCAGGATGCCCGACGCCGATCCGCTCGACATCCTCGCGTCGCTCGCTTTCAAAGCGCCGCCACTTTCCCGCCGCCAGCGCGCGGAGCGGCTAAAGAAATCCGAAGTCGCTTTCTTGGAAAAGTTCTCGCCTGACGCTCGCGCTATTCTGTCTGAGATCCTGGACAAATATGCCGAGCACGGCCCCGAACAGTTCAAACTGCCCGACGTGCTCACTCTCCCGCCGATCTCCGAGCACGGGACGCTTCCGGCGATCATCAGCGCCTTCGGTGGCGCGGACGAGTTGCGCGAGGCCGTCGAGGAATTACAATCGAAGCTCTACGCCGCGTAACTCGCCGCCGCGATGCCCCGCCCAAGCAAAACTAAACCCGCCGCCCCGCCGCTCACGAGCGCGCAGCGGCTCGGTGCAATCATCAAATCAGCGCGCAAGATCATGCGCAAAGACAAAGGGCTCTCCGGCGATCTCGACCGGCTGCCGATGCTTACGTGGGTGATGTTCTTGAAGTTTCTCGATGATATGGAGCAAGCCCGCGAACAGGCGGCGAAGCTCACCCCACGCGAGAAATATGTCCCGTCGATCGAGGCACCGTATCGCTGGCGCGACTGGGCCGCGGACCCCGCCGGACTCACCGGCCCTGACCTTCTCGCGTTCATCACGAACGAACAGGTTGCCCTCCCGGGTGACGGGAGTGGGCGTGGATCAGGCCTCTTCGCCTATCTGCGCGCGCTGGAGCCAGTAAAAGGCGCGGAGCGGCGCGAAGTAATTAGCAACATCTTCTCGCGCGTCCAAAACCGGATGGAGAGCGGCTACCTGCTGCGCGAGGTCGTCAACAAGATCCACGAGATCCATTTCCAGTCTTCCGAGCAGATCAGCACGCTTGGCCACCTCTACGAGTCGATGCTTCGCGAGATGCGCGATGCCGCGGGTGACTCCGGGGAATTTTACACGCCCCGCGCCGTCGTCCGTTTCATCGTCGAAGTGATGGACCCGCGACTCGGCGAAACCGTGCTCGATCCGGCGTGCGGCACTGGCGGCTTCCTCGCCGGCGCGTTCGATCATTTGAAAAAGCAGTGCCGCACCGTGCAGGATCGTGCGCAACTTCAGCGCGAGAGCGTCGAGGGCGGTGAGCCCAAACCGCTCCCTTATCTGCTCGTGCAGATGAACCTCCTGCTCCACGGCCTTGAATCGCCGCGCATCGACCCGCTCAACAGCCTCCGTCACAAGCTTGGCGACCTTTCCGACAGCGCCCGCGTCGATGTCATCCTCACCAATCCGCCCTTTGGCGGCGAAGAAGAGCGCGGCATCGTCGCCAATTTTCCCGCCGACCGTCGCACCGCCGAGACTGCGCTTCTTTTCCTCCAGCTCATCATGCGCCGGCTGCGCCGCACACCGAAGCCCGGCCGCGCGGCGGTCATCGTCCCGCAGGGCGTCCTCTTCGGCGATGGGCTCTGCGCGCGGATCAAGGAAGACCTCCTCAAGCACTTCAATCTCCACACCATCATCCGCCTGCCGCAGGGCGTCTTCGCCCCCTACGCCGACATCCCGACGAATGTCCTCTTTTTTGAGTGGGGCGGACCAACCCGCAGCATCTGGTATTACGACCAGCCGTTGCCCGAGGGACGGCGCGGCTACACGAAGACCATGCCATTGCGCTACGAGGAGTTCGCCGACTGCCTCGCATGGTGGGGCGGCACCAGTCGCACCGGCCGAAAAAAGAGTGAGCGGGCATGGAAGGTCGCCGCCGCTGAGGTGCTGAAATACGACGCTGAAGGAACCCTGCTCGCTTGCAATCTCGACCTCAAGAACCCGAACGCCGTGGTGGACGAAGCCGAGCATCTTCCGCCCGCCGCGATCATCCGCCGCATCGTCGAGCGGGAGCGCGAAGTCGCGCGGCTGATGAGCGAAATTGAGGAGCTGGTGGAAGCGTGAAGTTCTCCGCGACCAGCGCCGAGCCTCAACGAAGTGTCCATTCGTCTGCATGGCCGCTCGTTCCGCTCGGCGAAATCTTAACCCAGCGAGGCCCAGATGTGCGGGTAGAGCCGACTGAGAGTTATCAGTTTGCCGGCGTTTACTCGTTCGGCCGCGGCGTATTCCGCGGGCCGCTGAAGAAGGGCAACGAGTTTGCCTATCCCGTCCTCACGCGCTTGCGAGCGGGCGAGTTCGTTTACCCGAAATTGATGGCATGGGAGGGAGCTTTCGGAGTAGTCCCGACGAGCTGTGATGGCTTCTTTGCTTCACCGGAATTTCCAGTATTCGAGATCAACGCTCGAAGGGCTGATCCCCGATTCATTGAAATCTACTTCAGGATGGCGCGAGCTTGGGAGTCCCTCTCAGCACGAAGCACCGGGACGAATGTTAGACGCAGGCGATTGAATCCTAGCGACTTGCTACGACATAATATTCCGCTGCCTCCCCTCTCTTCGCAGCAAGAGATAGCAGACGCGCTTCAAAAGGTCGTCGCCCGGACGAGTTCTCTTCGCGAGCATTCTGCAACGCAAGCGAAAGACCTCCGTGCATTGCTTGAGTCAGAGTTTCAGCGAATTGCATCGGAGTCACCAATTCGCCCAATGGGCGATGTTGCTCCCATCGTGCGCCGACCGGTAAAGGTGGAATCGGAGAAAGAGTATCCAGAAATTGGAGTTCGGTCTTTTGGGCGGGGAACCTTCCACAAGCCGTCTCTAACCGGGGCAGATTTAGGGGGTAAGCGGGTATTCAAAATCTCGGAAGGTGATCTACTGTTTATGAACGTGTTCGCTTGGGAGGGTGCAATCGCGGTGGCTAGCGCCAACGACGAAGGGCGCGTCGGCTCGCATCGTTTCATCACTTGTGTCCCTGACCCCGACGCAATGACCGCTGAGTTCTTATGCTTCTACTTTCTCACGAGCGCAGGCATCGAACAAATTCGTAAAGCGTCGCCCGGAAGTGCCGGTCGAAATCGCACGCTGAGCATTGAGGCATTGATGCGGATGCCCGTCCCTTGTCCATCGCTAAAGGTTCAAGTTTGTTTCAACCACATACGCGCCAAGGTGAAAGAGTTAACTCGATGCACAGAGGCGCAATTGAACGACTTTGAAGCACTGGAGCGTTCGATAGTAGCTGCCGCGTTTCGACCAAAGCGACCCTCTGACCCGCGGACCTATCTTTTACAGTTTGTGCCCGCACTGCTATGGGCAGCCGGAGGATTGCTGTCGCTGGAGGAAATCTCGCGAGCTTATGCGCTGTTTTTCCAACCAGATACCTTGTTGCCATTGATCGAAGCGACCGGCGACGCTGCTGCGCAGCGGCATTTCGCAGAGCTTCCTCCGCTTGAGGCCAAGGTCTTCGTGCAGATGCTCCAGGAACTCCATCGCGCTGGCGTCATCGAGCAGGACGCGGCCACCCACGACTTGCACTTGGGCAAGGTGAGCCCCCCGCCGATCGCCGCTGCGGTCGCCGAAGACGCCAGGCATCTCGCGGCAATATTGAATCTCGTGCCCCGCGAAGCCGTGCGCACGATGACGCGGAAGCTTTGCCCACACCCGGCGCGCGAACTTTTCGCAGCGCTGACCTAGAAAGGATACCGCGATGTCTGAGCAACTGGAACTTTTGCCAAAACCCCGCGACTTTCATCCCGACCTCAAACTGCGCGAGCCGCACGTCTGGATTCGTGAGCTGCGGGTTCTGCGCTCACTCGCCCCCGGCGCTGAAAACGTGCTTCGCTGTATTACGCTTCAGCCGGGCCTCAACATCCTCTGGGCACGGCCGGTGCAGCGCGGCAAACCCGCGCGTCTCCATGCGCCCGGCGTCTCCGGCCATGCGTCAGGCAAGACCACTTTTTGTCGCTTCCTCCGTCATCTGCTCGGCGAGCCAAATTTCGGAACGGATGAACAGCGCGAGCGGCTGCGGATAAAATTCCCGGATGGCTGGGTGGTCGGAGAGGTGCGGCTTGCGGAGCAATCGTGGCTGATTGCTCGCCCCTTCAAAGTCGGTCCGCATCCTTTCGTGATCCGCGGCGAAGGCATCGACACGATCTTCTCGGCAGAGGCTGCGCGTCTGCCCATTACCGACTACCAGAGCGCTCTCGACCGTGCGCTTGCCGAGCCTTTGCCAGTGGCCACCTTCGCCACTTCTCCAACTCCGATTAGCTGGCCGCATCTCATGCAGTGGCTGGCCCGCGATCAGGAGAGCCGGTTCGCCGGCCTCGCTGATCTACGACATTCCACCAGCGAATCGCTTTCGCCCGATATGAGCGTCGAAGACCGGCACTTCCTCTTCCGAGCGACGCTCGATCTGATCAACGTGACCGAGCAGGCGGAGTTGGAGAAGAACAAGGCGTTGGTCGTCAAAAAACAGAAAGCGGACAAGGGCGCGCCGCTCTTACGGTTTCGCAGCAAATCGGCGCTGGATCGGCTGCGCGCGAAGTTGCCGGATTTCCAGCCCGAACCAGCAGATTTGTCGCTGTCGGAGTCGAAAGACCCGGACCCATCCGACGAAGAAGCGCGCAAGAGGAAGACGGAGGCGGCGTATTTGAAAGCCGTCGAGTTGGAGTTCACGAAAAAAGCGAAGGCGGCAGAGACGGCGCAGCGCCAGATGCTGGAGCCGGAAACGCTCAAAGTGGCGCGTGCGAAGCAAGCGGAGGCCGCAGACGCGAAACGCGGAGCGGAGCAACACCTGAAGGAAATCAACGACACCGTTTCCCTGATCGAGCAACAGCTCAAGGTGCTGAGCGGCGAATCCACCCAGGCCGACATGGACACTTGGATTCGCGAGAAGCTGGGCGACCGCTTCTGCGGTCAGCCGCTCACCTCTGCCATCGAATGGGATTGCCCGCTCGTCCGCGGGCGCAAGCTGCCGATCGAAAAAAAGACGGCAGCCCTCGTGGTAGCTCCCACCGCTGAAGAACTCGGGAAGCGCGTCGTCGCCGAGAAGGCGCGTGGTGTCGCTGCACAAGACACGGTCACTCGACACGAGGCGACCATTGCTGAGCGAAAATTGCTCGTGCAAGCAGAGACGCGGACCTTTGACGCGCAGCGCGGCAAGTTTGCGACCGAATCTGCAGAGTTCACCGCGATCGCTGAGGAGGCGAAGAATGCGTTCGCGGACGCCGCGGAAGCTCAGGAATTCGAGGAATCGCTCACCGACCTTGAACAACAAATCCGGAAGTCGCAGGAACTTCAGGCAACAATTCGCGAAAAGCAGAGCGCCACACTCAGCGCGTTCTCCGACACCTTCGCGCGGGTCACGCGAGCTGTGCTTGGCGACGACGTGGATGGCTCCATCAAATTCCGCGGTCGGCAAATCCGCCCGACCTTGAGCCACGGCATCGATCTCACCAGTGCTGCCCTCGAAACGCTCAAGATCATCTGCTTCGACCTCGCGGCCCTCATCAGCGGCGTCGAAGACCGCGGCGCCCACCCGCGTTTCCTCATCCACGACGGTCCCCGCGAAGCCGACATGGACGCGGAGCTTCACCAACGCCTCTTCCTCCTCGCCGCCGAGCTGGAAACACCCTTCGGCGACGCTCCCAAGTCCTTCCAATACATCGTCACTACCACCGAGCCTCCTCCCGAAACATTGCAAACAAGCCCTTGGTTGATCGACCCTGTTCTCGACGCCTCGAATGCCTCCGGAAAATTACTTGGTGAGGATTTCTGAAGCAAACGTGCTCCGTCTTAACCAAGCTGAATTCTCAGCGGGCTCTTTGGGCAAAGGCCGCCCGCCATTCGGGCCACGCTCGTTCGCGCGCGTCGGATGCCAGTGTTACGCTACGATAACCCCGCGATAGAAAGCTCATCGCTACCTTACGCTATCTCAACCCCGCGCCCCCACAGGTGGTCATCGACTCAGCACCATTGTATCCGACCTCCGCGGACAATGAAGTGACTCCGACAGCCGACGTTTCTCCAGACTGACGGAACTATCGTGACGCGCCGTCGCCGATCCGGGTGAACCGTCCATACCGGTCGAGAGTGATGCAGGAGCAGGTTCAACTTGACGAGCTGCCCGCAACCGCAAGGGCACTTGAATACGGCTAGCCATTCGTTACCGCGGCCACCGATCACATAAACGATTCTCGGGTCGAACGACATGGGTTCCTCCTCATGCCAAGCGACGGTATAGAGCCCAGCACGCCCGGGGAACAGCCACTCATAAAGGCGGGAGAGGTGCTTAACGATGGACTTCGACATTTGTGACGCTGTCCAAGAATGGCTGCATGTCGCCTCGCCCAGCATAACGAGCGAGAACTTGGCAAGACGAGCCGTCCTCTCGTTGTTGCCAAAACGCGTTTTTGAGATCGAACTGATGCCAGCGATATTCAGAATTGTGCCCGCCGCGGAACGGGTGAATGCGGCCGAGAAATTCGTTGACCGCTATCGTCGCGCAGAAACCGTTGACCGAGATAACCGCTGGGCTGTCGACCTTCGCGCCCTTAATATAGCCCTGCTTGCGCTCCACGTCGTATTGAGCGGGATTAACGCGCCGCAGTGAGTCGGCACGCAGGCTTTCCGCGGTATAGGCACCGCGCGACAAAAGGCTAGATCCTCCAGGTAACAGGAAATGGACGACTCCTGATACGTTGGCGATGCCTCCGAAGCCATCGGAGTCAAGGCGAACGCCAAGATCAAAATACGGAATGAGGTAGAAAGTGGCGATCCGATTCAATCGGTCACGTCCTTCGACCGAGTCCATACAACCAAACAGCACGTCGCACGTGGCGAGATCCCGAGCTGCGGTCGGATCGAAGAGCGTCGTCGCGTAGGTCGTTACCGTTGTGCCTGTGCCATGTCGCTTGATCGCCTCTTTGAGAGCACCAACTTTGGACCGGCTAGTGTCCGCGTCCGCGCCGGAGATGTTCACAATGCGATTGAGGTTTTTTCGCTCGACCGTATCTGGATCCACCAGCACGAGTTCACCTACCCCTAATCGCGCTAACTGTTCAATCACCCAGCTACCGGTGCCTGAGCAGCCGACGATTCCAATCTTGAGATTGCCCAGGAGTAATGTCGTGCGTTCACCAAAAGTCTGAGCTGTGCGTAGCTGCGCTTCGGTGACGCCGGTTTGGTTATCGCAACCGAAAAGCGATATGTCATCCCCCACCACCGAGATGCGGTCCATACTTTTGAAGCTGCCATCACGGTTGAAGACGCGCCCGAACATGTTGCCGTCCGGAAGCATGACAGCGCTGGCGTGTGGCAGTCCGTCGTCGGTCCAAGAGTTCAGCGACGTGAACAAGTCTGTGTCGGAGCGATCGTCAAACACGGAAAAATTAGAATACCCGGTCGGGTGGCTGTGGACTTTGAGGATCGCCATCGATTTCGCTGCAGCCTGTTCAAAGACCGCGTGTGCCAGCCGCGGCTCCCACGTCACACGATCAGGAGTGCGCTCCTTGCACTGATCATGACCGATCGGATAAATCTGATGAACACAGAGAATGTCCGTATCGATCTGCGTCAGGCGTCCGCATAGAATGGCCGCCACCGCTTCTTTGCCATCGCCGGGAAAAAGGTGATCTCTGATCTGAACGTGTTGCTGGTCAGTGAGACGTAGTCGAGTCATGCCGGCCGCCCCTTCTTCGCTTCGCGCTGGAGCCACGACTGACTCAGCAGGAAGTGGGTGAACAGGTTATACTGGCCCGGCTTCCAAGGATTGGAAGAAGTGTAGTGACGCGACCACTGCTGCCACGCGACTCCTTCGATTGTTTCTGTGCCATCGGTGTTTGCGATCAACTTTCCGTCCTGGCGCTGCACTGCCGGAGAAAAGTAAGCCATGTCCAATGCGGCGGGTGGATACGTGCCAGGGATGCGAATTGCTACCGATGTTTGGCGCGCGACGAAGATCTCCGGCAACTGCACACCGTGGATAATCACCCAGTTAGTGCCCCGCTCAGTCACCGTCTCCCAAGTGACTCCTGCCGCATCAAGCGCCTCAGTATCAGGTTCGGGCAACATAAACTGTCGCCGCGATGGCGGGCGGCCTTCCGACTGTTCATTGGGAAGCGTAGTGAAGCGCTCCACGCCGCATGCGGTGAAGTCGACCACCTGATCGAGATCAATCGGGACGAATTGCTTCCTGATTTTTTGATTGAGCAGCCACTCGGCCGGATTTTTGCCCGCGAGCTTGAGAAGCTCACGCCCGGTGAGACTCTTCGAACGCACCACGTAGCGCTTGTCGTCGATGCGGATCACGTATGCCCCGGCAGACGGAGGCTCTTCTCCGCACCCGCAGTTCAGCTCAATATCAAAATATGTGATGTAAACGGGACCGTCCGCGAACCGGATAGATTCATTTTCTGCGATCGGCGTGTCGTTCGGCGATTCCAGATCTCGGAGAAGCTGAACTTTCGGATCTAGGCCGAAGAGCCGCCGCATTGAATCTTCCGTCTGATTAGAGGTGATCGTGACCTTGAATACATCATCCACGAAAAAGGCGAATTTCGCGGGCTCATCCTTGACGTCGGATTCGGCAGGGGCATTGCAACGGGGGAGAAGGCGGAAGACGTTCCCTTCGCTGAGGTCAAGTTCAGCATCGTCGGCGAGCGCCGCGTCGACATTGGACTGATAATCGCGAATGAGCAGGAACTCATCGCCGACACCTGCTTGCTCCTTTACCGTGCGTGCCGTGACAATCTGCCGCGGCAGCGGAATGATGCGGTCGTTTACAATGGCCGCCCATTTCGGGGCACCGTTTGGGTTTGGTTTGTTGATCATTAGCTAATGCTGATTGGGTGTGGTCGAAGCGGCCGACCGCCGGGATTGAGGTTCGTGTCAGGACACGTCCACGTTCCGTTTATGAGTGTCCGAACCATATTCGTTCCTCTTGTAGAACGTCAAGAAAAAGTTTGCCTCTTGTGGAACGGCGGCGCAGATTCGTTCCGCATGAAGAACATCGGCCCCCGGATTACCGCGCTTCGTGTTGAGCAGGATCTGAGTTTGTCCAAGCTCGCGGAAGAAAGCGGAATCTCGAAAAGCCTCCTCCACCGCATCGAAAATTCGGAGTCGGCGAACCCCGAGCTAGAAACGCTGCGCAAGATTGCGCGCGCACTCAAAACGACTGTCGGTCACGTTCTTGGCAACGAGGTCGTGAGGAGTGTTCGCCAGCTCCCAGAGGAAAAACCGCAATGGCTACTCACGCTGACTGATCAACTCCGTGCGATTGGCAAGGAACCTGACGAGGACTTCCTAGAGGCGCTCTATGTGATTCAAAATCGGAAAGGTCAGTCGAAAGTGAAGAACGAGGATTGGATGTATCTCTACCAGACGTTTGAGCGAAGTTTCTCACGCTGATTCCAAGGACAACTTTTTGAATGCAGCAGGTCCATGGAGCAGTCAAATTGTCATCCCTCGATCCAAGCTTTATTAGCCGAGGCACTGCCCGCTGAGGATGCTCGTGCTGTCATCCGTCGGAAAGCGCAAGCGATAGTGGCGCGACACCGCTCCCTTTGGAAGGGCCCTCCGTTCTGCCCATTTACTTTGGCCGATCTGGAGGGAATCATCGTGGAGAAGGCTCCCTGTGACATTCGCAGCGATGGCCGAATTTTCTCTAAAGGAAAGCAGGTCTACATCCAATTCGCGGATGACCAGTGCCATGAGCGAGTGCGCTTCACCATCTGCCACGAGATTGCTCATACACTTTTCCCGGACTGTTTTACGCGGGAACGTCGACGGTCTCCGGCGGAGCAAGCGGAGTGGGAATTTGAAAACCTCTGCAATGTTGCGGCTGCGGAGTTTCTCTTTCCAATTGAGGAATTCAATAGCGACATCGGCAGGAGTCAGCTCTCCGCAGATCAAATTGAAAAGCTCGCAGCTCGTTACGAAGCTTCGATCGATGCGACGGCTCGTCGTTACATCACTATATGCAAAATGCCCGCCTGCATTTTGTTTGCCCAATATCGCGAGCCCGTCGGCAAAGCAGTCGTTTCCTTATTTACCCAGTATGCCGTGCCGAACGAAGGGTTTCCTCAGAAGTTCTTCAAGGGTTTCAAGATAAACTCGAAGTCGGTCGCAAATAACGCACTTAAGGCCCAGCAACCCCTCGGCGCCAAACGCGAGAATTGGATGGTTGCTGGGAAGTGGTGCTCCTTTCGCGTCGAAGCAATTCCACTCCCAAAATTCGCATCAAGAGAAACGGCTGACTTGGCCCTAGTTTTGTATCCGGCTTGAGAGACGCTTCATGCGGCAATGGCGTTCTGAAGCTGTCCATTTAATGGAGAGAAGTGCTATGTTCAATGCCAAGGAACTCTTAAACTCCCCTCGATTTCATGGCTTTCGGAGGGATTTGAGCGATGTGTTGCGCCAGTGCAAGGGTGGGAAACACGGCATCTGCCTTCTTGATCGCTTCTCGCCCGATCCGCACATACATCTGATGAACCTGCTCCGAGTCGTCATCAATGAGGTCTTGCACCAGGGCATCCAGAATGCCTGGAAGAAATGGCCGGACTTCCGCAGCAGGAAGGGCGCGGGATTGAATCCGGCCTTCCCGCGGACGTCCTTCTCGGCAAGCACCGCCGCCTTTGTAGATTTTAGCTCGCAATCTCGCCGACGGAGGGTCCGGATCAAAGATTCGCGCGCTTCTGCTGACACAGTGGCGCGCTCTGGTAAGCAGTGGTTTGAAAGGTTCTCCAACAACGTGCCAGACAACAACCGATCCGCGCCAAGTCACCTCGACCCGAACGATAAACACGTTCATGTCGTCGCTGCTATCATCGAGAGGGACGGTCGTTTCCTAGTGTGTAGGCGAAATCCGGAAAAACGGCATGGAGGGCTGTGGGAATTCCCCGGAGGTAAAATTGAGGCCGGCGAAACGCACTTGGACGCAATTAAGCGTGAGTTGGCGGAGGAACTCTGCGTGGCTGTCACGGATTTCCGGGAAATCGTGCTTTCCGTCCCCGACCCAAATTCCGCTTTTGTAATCGACTTCGCTCGAGCATCGATCCTCGGCGAGCCCTTGGCTCTTGAGCACACCGAGATTCGATGGGTAGAAGCCAACGACCTTGTGTTGCTTGATCTAGCGCCTAGCGACAGAATGTTTGTTCGAGAGATCATCAGGCCCGAAGCCGGTTCAGGCAGTGCATAGCTTCATCAACGCTTGTCAGAATTAGAGAGTTTCGATGGGTTACAATTAACGGTGGACATTGCCTTTTCTACAAAAGCTCTCCGGCACATATGCGAGGGCCAAACCAAGGCACGTCGCTTTTACGGCGGCTGTGTCGCAATGAGACTGCGCGCTCGCCTTGATGATCTGGAAGCGGCCACGAACGTCACCGAAATCCTTGCGGGTCACCCTCGCGCCCTCGATTCGGATGCCCAAACCCAACTTTGCATCGACCTGGCGGACGGTTACGTGCTCGTATTGACTGGAACCGAAAACCTGATGTCCGCATCCCCTGACGTGCCTATCAACTGGAAAAAAGTCACACGCGTCACTATTTTAAAGATCGAAAAGCGATGACTGAGCCATTGACGGTTTCGGCCAGATGGGTTTCGGCACCCGGAGAGACGATTCGCGACCTGCTGGAAGAGCGTCATTTGTCGTATGAGACCTTTGCGGTCCTAACGGAGCAAGATTCCGGGTTCGTTCAGCGTCTGCTTCAAGGTAAAGCCCCGATTACAAATGCTCTCGCTCACAAGCTCGAATCCGTGCTCGGTGCATCAGTGGCTTTCTGGCTTAGAAGGGAGTCCCGGTATCGCGAAAACCTCGCCCGCTCAACGAGCGTCGAGTCAAACGAAGCGAAAGCAATTTGGCTGAAATCTCTGCCAACCAAGGAAATGGTTGCTCTCGGATGGCTCCCGCCTCTCCCGGACTCAGTGAAAGAAGCGACTGAGAGCTGCCTTCGCTTTTTCGGTGAACCCAACATAGCCTCATGGCACCGCACCTACCCTGCAGCTATACCAATGGCTGCGTTCAGAACCTCGCCCACATTTGATTCAGAGACGGCTGCGGTCTCAACTTGGCTGCGACAGGGTGAACTTGAGGCGGAAAAAATTCCAAGCCGTTCTTGGAATCCCGAGAGCTTCAGAGCGTCACTGGCTGCCGCTCGCTCGCTTACTAGGACTAAAGATCCTGCTGTCTTCTTACCAATATTGCAGTCTGTTTGTGCGGCCGCAGGTGTTGCAGTTGTTATCGTTCGAGCGCCGACTTCCTGTCGAGCCAGCGGTGCCACCTGCTTCATCAACCGTGACAAGGCGTTAATTATGCTAAGTTTTCGCTACTTATCGGATGACCACTTCTGGTTTACGTTTTTTCATGAAGCTGGACATTTGCTGCTTCACACCGACGAAGATGTGTTTCTAGAAGGTGTCGCTGAAGGGCGTTCAAATATAGAAACCGAGGCGAACAATTTTGCCGCACGCTTACTTGTCCCTCCAGAGTTCGAACCTGAAATGCTCAGGCTGAGTGTCAATGCGCATGCGGTCATCAAGTTCGCGCGGAAAGCTGGTATTGCACCCGGTATCGTTGTCGGTCAGATGCAACACCGGGGCAAATTTACGCAACGTCAGTTGAACAATCTCAAGCGACGTTACTCGTGGGTAGACAACTGATTTCAGCCGCGGAACGGAACGAATCGGTCAGGATGTTTTTGCCAGTTGCAAAGGGCGTCCTCCATCACTTGCATTCCGGCGCCCAGGGCCTCTCCAAGTTCAGCCACCCATAAATCAAGGGTTCCGGTCGGTATGGCAACATTTACGCCACCACCAAACAGTAAACGCGCTCCGCGCAATGGGCCGGTTGAGTCCATCAAGTATGGAATTCCCGGGGCAATGGGCGCGAGGTCCAATTTGCCGAGCATGGTGAGATAATCGAACCGTGCAGTGCGTCCAAATCGCATAACGTTCTGCATCGATCGAAAAAGGTGATCGAAAGCTTCATTAGCACTTCCTGCTGCGGCATCTAGTGCGTCTTTCACCAGTCCGACGTGGCTTCGATGTGGCCTCACCCAATCGATGTAGGACCGAATCACGGCTGCCGTGCCTTTCGACCCAGCTCCAATGCTCTCGTATTTTCGATGATTTCCGAAGCGCACAACACCGTCCGGCTTCAGCTCATTCTCGTGCGTCTGCAACCATTGATCGAAGGCGTCTGGATCGCCGCTGGTTTGGATCCAAGTCCAGCGTAAATGCGCGCCTAATGCCCCGTAGACATCGCGAGAGAGTTGCCATCCTGCCGTCCGGTGTCTCCCAAAATGAACGGATAGAAACACCAACCAACAAGCTTCGTCGATTTCACCGAGCCTTTGAAGAACGCTGGCGGCTTTCAATGGGTCGAAGAGGTTACTCTCCGGGTTTGCGCACTCCGCACTGAGAGGCTTTCGGTGGATGGAGCCGATATATTCAACGCGCCGTATGCTCTCCACAATCTGCTCGGCAAGGGAATCTGCGGCAGTCTGGTCATGAATGCCTGGAAGCGGGCGCGTCTGGTCATGAAAAGTTTGCAGAGCAGCGCTGAGCGCAGCCCCACGCGGAACGTCTTTCGGTCTCAAGCTCCCACCTCCTGCGCTACGCGTCCCACCCACGAGCGGATGGAGTCACGCACTTCCTTCGTGACGCCGAAGCTGCTCTGTATGTTATGGTTGAATCCAAGCACGAGGATTTCGCGCCTTAAATCCGAGTCCCTTAATGTTCGCACACGCCCTGTGTAAGAATTACCGGGAATCATCTTTTCGCTGCCACGGCGAAGCGACCATTCGGGCATCGGTTGACAAGTGAGTGTCATGCCGGCGATTTCCTCAAAAGCGTTCACCACGGATTTTCCATTGAGCACGAGCACGTCAACAGAGGACCCACACAGAAGCTTGGCTAGGCCGCCCATTGACGCTTCCAATAATGTGAGGCGCTGTAACTTTGTCAGGGTTGTCCATTTAGAAGCAGTAGCGAACGGAATGAGGTCCAAGTGACACGCGCTAGTGTCAGAGCTGTAATAAGACGTTCGTGTTCCTGAGATGATGTAGTCGAGCTGCCTGAACCAACCGTCATAAGGATTTCTTGTGAAGTAATTGCGGCAGGATGCGACGATCAGGTCCACATGTGCGTCGTCAGCGTCGGACCAGCACTTCAGTCCAAGTGACCCGAGGGTGTGGAAGCGCCGTTGTTCACCGCTAAGTTCGTTGCCGTCACGATCGACGAACTCGCGATTACTAGGATTTAGCCCCAGCGTGGCGACCTTGGAGCGTGACACATCGCCGAATGATGGGACCGGTGCCCCCCATTGGATCACGTCAGCATCACGAACGCGTTGCTCAATTAGTTTGGAGAGGAGAGCGGTTATAGTCGCGTCCACGGTGTTCTTAGATTGATGTTCTTAAAACGGGGCTAGTTGTCAGCCGCGTCTGTTGAGGACGGGGAGAACGGTATATCCATTTGCAAAAGCTGCGCAGCGTCTGGCCGGCTGGTTTCTTTTCGTTGAATATATGTATTAAACACTTTCGAGGTCATTGATCGTTTCACGCGCGCTACTTCAGGGCCGCGCTTCAATTTCGAGAGCTTGAATATTTGGAGCAAGCGGACGATGTCGCCCCAATAGCCAGGGCGCGTTAATTCCCCTTCCTTGATGCGTTTGCCCGACCGAATAGCCACCTCAAGCTGCAGTAGATGGCCAATTTCCTGCCACGGATCCCCGAGTGGCATCGGCGGCATCGGGATTGTCGATTGCCACCCTTCAGCGAGGTAGCGGTTTGCTCTGGAAAAATCGCTTTCGTAGAGGTGGAGACTCCCTACCGCATGTCGATAGGAGCCCGGCTCTAGTCCGAGTGTCCGTGCGACAATCTCCTGCAGCATCGTAAACGCAAAAACGTCATGTGGGAGCCCCTTGAAGGCGTCGTTCGAACGCATTGAAGTGAACATTTCCAAGCAGCCGTGTCTTATCAGAAACTGTAGCGTGCAGGTGCATGGAATTTCCACCTTGCGGTGGGCGATATCACCCGCGTCGAAGAGCTGAATGACCGCCCGCCTCGAACTTGGGCTTGCCCGCAGGGTTTTTAAGACGTTCTCGACCTGATTATGCCCACGTGTGGAAAAAAGACGCGGCCCGTAGCCTCCGAAAACGGTCTTGCCGTCATCCGACTCGTTAGCATACGCCGACAGGTAATACGAGATAAACGGCAGTTCATTTCCTTTCGAGAGATACCAAAGAAGCTCCCCAATGCAGCTGAAAACCTTGCCCTTGGTAACGGAGCGGCTCAATCGGGCACGCGGGTTGCGGATTTTAAGTAGTGCTCCGGTCAGCTCAGTCGTGGGTCCGCGACTGGCGTGAACCCGATTTTTACTACGCAGCAACCGCTGTAGGACGGGGCGCATCAAATCGTCGAGCGTCTTCGCAGTGAAATACATGTTTAGCGAAGCACCGGGGAGAACGAAACAGTCGAGGTTTTCGAGGAGGCGAGCCAGAAGAACCGCCCGATGTGGATCACATAAAACGGTCCGATGCGAGGATAGACTCCCAAATCTCACGGCCTACAAACGTTCCGCCGCGCGGCCAGACAGACGCAGACGATGTATTCCAACGAAAATGCCTTCGCCCATAAGCGTCGGTAGATGCTTCATGAGACGAAAGGTGGAGGCGATGGAGACCGAAACCCTGAAGTTGTGCCGACTGGGGGATTCGGCGCGGTGGAACAGCACGCCTGTTACGATCGACTGCGCTTTGTTGCTAGGAACGCACAGTCAAACCGGCTCGATCAGGCACGGCACCTTTCCAATGGCAACGCGCATCGTTTCTAGTTCGTGGTGGGTATAGATGGCGTGTGACTTCGCATCCGAATGCCCGGCAAGCTTTTGACGCAGCTCTGGAGCAACTCCCGCATTAGCAAGTGCCGAGATAAATGAGTGCCGTAGCGAGTGAAAACTCAAGCTGCTGGTCGTCCTGCCTTTTCCCGTCCGCTTCCGGAGCACCCGACCGGTAATCTGGGCTCCCTCCATGAGCGCAATGAAGCGCCCGGAGAGCCCGTGTCTGCCCCCTGTGCCCTTATCGATGAGCGATGGAAACACCGGAGCCTTGCAGATCCCGCGTGGCTGCTCCCGCAACCACTCCTTAAGCTCAGGATGGAGGGGGATCGTCACTGTAACGCCTTTTTTTCTCGTCCTCAGACGTAGTAGCCCACCGTCGAGATCGATTGACTCCCACAGCAGACCTGTGATGTCCCGCAACCGCAGTCCGGTGAAGTAACCAGTCAGAACGACCCCTCTCCATTCGCCTCCAGCTGCCTGCACAAGCGTTTGCACCTGTTTGACACTAAACACCTCGCGGGTTCCCTCAACTTCATCACGTAAGTTTTCCACTCCGGCACACGGGTTTACCGAAATGTAGCCTAGGCGCAACGCTGCTAAAAATGGCACGTTAAGCGTCTTTTTGATGGTTTGGTTCACTGTAGAAGGAACGCGCCCACCGTTTGCAAGAGCGTCTCTGAATGAACGCACGTCCTTCGGGGAAATTGCCGCCAGAGGCAGGTTGGCTCGGCCTCCTAAGTGCTTGATGAAGTCATCAACCACCTGCCGATATTTCTTTAAAGTGCTTTCGGCGGTGGTGCCTACTTTTCCAGCGAGCCATTCGTCAAGCCATGAGCGACACGTAGCAAAATGCAGTGGCTCCCCTGTCGCTTGGCGCACTAAGTCGGAAATGACACTTCGCGCCACGGCCTCCGTAAGGGTGCCCTTACGCCCCTTCTCAGCGAGCTTTTCCCACTGGATGGCAAGATCCAGCGCGTCACGGCGATTGTTTGTCTTGGTCGTCTTCTGTCGGCGCTGCCCATCGGCGTCCCGAAATGCGGCAAACCAGAAGGGAGACCCCGGTTTTCGGAAGATACTGGCCATAAATGATTGCAAACAATAGTGCAAACATCCGAGGCTGTCCAACGTTGTCTGATGCTGTGTGTTACAGCGGTAAAGCTGCCCTTCGCGTCGGTGTGGATGTTATCGCCGGTTCGATTCCGGCCCCAGCCACCTTTCCCTCTTCGTGCGGTTTTGCAGGCGACCTAGCCCTTTCGCGAAGCTCTGCACGATCAGTGCGAAACCACCGCCACCGCGAGCAGCATAGGCAAGGCGCTAGCCCGTTGGGCAGTTTCCGTTCCGGGTAAGCCGCAGATGAACCCGGATTTCTGAAGTGCCCTTCTTCCTATCCGCAGCTTTTTCCGGCTTCGGCGAGTGGGAAACGGATTATGAGTTTAGCGGTTCCAGAGTTCTTCTAGCAGGCTGCACGTTTCGGGATCATGGGCGCGCAGCTCGTCGCGGGTGGAGGGGAAGAAATCGTTCTTTCCGAAATACGCTTCGGTCGATTCGGCGAAGAACTCCTCGACGTTGCTGAGCGCGTAGGCGCGCTCCATCCGGCCGCTCGCGTGCCGCACGCGATCGTAGCTCCCGCCGGCCTTTGCCCGCTCATAGGCCGCGCGCAAGCCAGGCTCCGCATGCGTGAGCACCTGGTGATGATACGCATGCGCCAGCTCGTGCAGCACCATCATCGGTTGCGTGCGCGACCACTCGATGAAGATGGCAGCGTTTGGGATCTCCACCGCGCCGGCCTTATCCGGGTTCCAGCCGTGCTCGCGCAACCAGCCGGCGCTCGGGTGATAAACGGCGTTCGGTTTGTCGTGATCGTCCACGCCCAGCCAGATCGGGACCTTTTCCACCGCGGCGAGCGCACCCGGCGGAAGCAATGCGCGGACTTCGGTGAGCTTCGTCTCGAGCAGCGCGAGCGCGGTCGCGCCCACCTCCGCATCGGGCGTCAGCAGAGCGGGATGAACGAGCACTTTCCAACCCGCCAGCGACCGCTGGACCCATTGCTCGGTGGGAAGAAAATGCCGGTCGGGCGACGGGAGTTCATCCGCCGTGACGGCGGAGACCAGAGCCACGAAAGTGGCGCAGAGCAGCAGGCGGAGGCAGTTCATGGAAAAGGGAGGACGGTGCCGCCCAATGCACTCCGCGCCCAGCTCGAATGCTTGCCGGCATCCCTGCTCTCGCGGTTCTTCAGCGCCCCGGAAAGACAGCACGAATCGCGCGGCGCAGATCCTCCAGGCGCGCCGGCTTGCTGACGACCAGATCGACGCATTCCGTGCGCTCGCCGAGCTCTTGCAGCAGATCGGCGAAGCCGGTGAGCATGATCACCGGCTCGTGCGGCTGCATGCGCTTGATCGCCGCTGCGAGCTCGTCGCCGTTGAACTCGGGCATCGCGCGATCGGTGATCACCAGATCGAAGTGCCCGCTCAGGAACTTCGCCATTGCCTGCCGTCCGCCCGAAGCGGTTTCCACGATGTGACGATCTTCCGCGAGATATGCGCTCACGATTTCGCAAATGCCTGCCTGGTCATCCACCACGAGCACGCGCAGCGGCCGCATTGGGCGATGCGGCGGCGGTGTCAGCGGCTGCACGGCTTCCTCTGGCACCGGGAGATGCAGCGTGAACGTGGTGCCGTGGCCCACCCGGCTTTCCACGGTGATGTCGCCGCCGTGCCGGCGAATGATGCCGTAGCTCATGGCGAGTCCGAGGCCCGAGCCGCTGTCGCCCTTGGTCGTGAAGAACGGCTCCAGGCATTGGCGGCGCGTAGCGTCGGCCATGCCAGTGCCGGTGTCGGACACTTCCAGCCGCACCTGCGCCCCCATTTCGCGGGTGCGAAAGCAAAGCTCGCCGCCGCGCGGCATGGCATCCACGGCGTTGAAGATCAAGTTGGTGAGCACTTCCCGCAGCTCCTCCTGCGCCCCGGCGATGAGCGGAACGGCGCCGAGCTCCGTCGCGATGCGGATCGTCACGCCACGCGCTTCGGCCTCCGCCTGCCACCGCGGCGCGGTCAGCGTGATGGTCTGCCCGACCAGCTCATTCAGATCGACCGGCTGCCGCTCTTCGCACGTCGCGCAAGGCCGGTAAAATTCGCGCAATCGCTTCACCATCGCGGCATTGTCCCAGCCCGCGCGCACCACGGATTCGAGCTGGCCGCGCTCCTTCGAACCATCCGGGAATTTCGCCACGTTCGAGAGCAGCATGTCGCCGTAGCCGAGGATCAGCGACAGGCCGTTGTTCATGTCGTGCGCGATGCCGCTGGCCATCGTCCCGAGCGCGCGCAGCCGCTCCTGCTGGATGACTTGCTGCTGCGTTTCTTGCAGCTCGGCGAGCGTTTGCTCCAGGTCGCGGGTTTGCTGTTGCAGCTCCGCGGTTCGCTTTTCCACCAGCCGCTCCAGCCCTTCGCTGTAGTGCTGGCAGCGGAGGAAAAGGGTGCGCGCCGCGAGCAGATGCTGGATGCGCAACAGCACCTCGATCGGATCGAGCGGCTTCGCGAGAAAGTCCGTCGCGCCGGCCGCGAGCGCCTGGCGTTTTGCCTCCGGCGTCGTGTCGGCGGTGAGCACGAGCACTGGCGGGCGGGAGCGCGGCGGCAGCGTCGCATTGATGCGCGCGAGCACCTCGATCCCGGAGATCGGCTCCATATGGAGATCGAGCAGCACGAGATCTGGCTGGAGCTGGCGGAAGCGCTCCGTGGCAAGCGCGGGATCGGTGATCGTGATGCAGATCGCGTAGCCAGCCTTTTCCAGGATCCGCGCCAGCATGGAAGCGCTGCGCTCCTCGTCGTCGATGATCAGAATGCGCGCCGTTTTGTTCACTTCGGGGGTGGAATCCATGCGCCGGGTTGCGCAGCTTCCGTGCCTTTGGGTGGCCGAGCTTTAGGACCCATCGAGCGCCCATCAACGGGCGTTTTGCGATCATTGCTTCCGCACCTTGCAACCCCGGGCGACAGCGACGCGGGCTACCGCTGGATCCGATACACGCGGATGCCCGGATGCAGGTAGATCACGGTGCCGCGTTCGCGCTCGAAGACCAGTTCACCGTCGCGCAGGAGCTGTTCATAGAAGCCTTTTGCGCGCGTGAATTTCTCTCCCTTGTCTTCCTTCGCCCGCAGATCGCCGCGGAAGAAGCGGCCGTAGGAGCTCTCGGAAATCGCGACGTGCGTGATCCCCGCGGCGCGAAGTTCGTCCAGCCGACCCGTCTTTTCCGCCACGTCGGAGACGAGCTTCTTCACGATGAGCCGCTGCGGGATCTCGGCCGCGCGGACCGCATGTTTCCTTCGCTCGGGGTTCGGCAGGCCGACCCGGCTGTCGGCTGCCACGACGGATTGCGCGGGCAGATCCCCCTTCATCCACGCGACGAGTTCGCGGAGGTCATCGCGCTGAAATGCCGCGTCGTAGCGCAGCCATCCGGGCTTTGTCTGGGCCCAGCCGAAAAGCTGCACGGCGAGCAGACAGCCCGCGGCGGTGCTGGTGATGCGCCGGTGCGGACGGCCTTCCAGCAGGCGCTCGGGATGCGCCGTGCCACCCCACGCGGCGAGCAGCGTGGCGAGCAATCGCGCCACGTCCTTCACCCCCAGTGCGGCGAGCAGCGTGAAAAGCGCAGAGGCAGGAAGAAAGTAGCGATCGTTTTCCTTTGGTGAAAAGGAGAGCGCCACCGCGAAGGCAAACGGGAAGAGAACCGCAACGCGCTGCGTGCGGCCGAGCGTCGCGCGGCGGCGCCAGCATTCGCCGAGAAATGCGATGAGCAGCAGCCACACGACAGGATTTGTGTTGTCCACGAAGACGTTCCAATAGAGCGCGTGCGGCACGCGCCGCGTCGTGTCCCCCTGCCCTTCCACTACGAGATTGACCTCACGGCTGAAGCTCTCCGCGAAGCCGCTCGGGTCCAGCAGCAACGGCGCATTGACCAGCGCCAGCGTCGCCACGAGTGCCGCCGCGCACCACGCGAGATCGCCCTTGCGACCCGTGCGCGGCGCAGCCCCGAGCGCAGCCACGGCAATCGCGACCGCCACGACGCCGACATACTTCCCGGAGATCGCCAGCGCGCACGCCACCCCGAGCAGCGCGGCGCGGAACCGCGATGGCACCTGCTCGTAGGCCAGCGCGCAGAGGAAGGCGAGCGCGATGCCGAGCAGCAGCGCGGTGTCCTCCTTCAGGTAGTGCGCGAGCTCGAAGAGCTGGTGGTGCACGCCGAGCGCCGCGCCCGCGCATAGCGCAGGCAGCCAGCCCCGCCACAGAAAAGCGAAGAGCGAAAGCGCCACCACCGCCAGCGCGCAAAATGCCGTGGACACGTCGCGTCCGGCCTCCACCACCGGCTGCTCCTCGCGCGGCACGTGGAAGACGTCCACCGCGAGATTGGCCGCCATCAGCAGCCCCATTGGATGGTGAAAGTTCCAGCGTCCCGTGATCACCTGCTCCGCTTTTCCCGGCTCGTCCGGGTGATAGTAAAAGGGGAAATCGTTGTGCCGGCGATCGAGCGAAAAGCAGACGCTGAACAGCACGAGCGACCACAGCGTGAGCAGCGCGCGTTCACTCCCGAATGCGGAAAGCCAGCGCGGCATCACGCGGCGGGCTCGGGTTTGCGGCGCGTCGCGAGCCGCACGAGCGCATCCGCCGGCACCGCGAGCAGCACGACCAGCACCGGCCACGCCGGGCCGAAGTAGCGCGGGTTCGTCTGCCCCACGAGAAACATGCCGAACAGGTAGCCGACGGCGATGATCGTCCACACCCCGAGTGTGCGGCGATAAGCCGGGAGCGCCACGGCGAGCAGCGCGCCGGCCACGAGCCAGATGCCGAGCGGCGTGGGACGCGCCTTCCAGATTTCACGCTGCTTTTTGTCCCTGCTCTCGGGCATGTGGACGAGGTCGGAGACGCGGTTGTAAGCGGTCGTCCAGCGCTGCACGAGCCGTGAACCCCAGCCGTCCGGCGCGGGTGAAAGCCGGTGCTGGATCTCTTCCCACGGCGGTAGCGGGCCGTGTTTCGGGAGGCCAAACAGCATCGGAATCGGCGTCGAGCGCCCAGCCGTCAGTGCCGTTTGCGCGTCCTCGAAGTCGTCCTGAAACCGGAGTGGACTCAGCTTGGGATCGAAGCGGACAAGCCGGAATTGCGATGGGTTCGCTGAGGAAACGATGCGCTGCCAGCCGAGAAAGAGAAACTGCAACGGCTCGGCTTTGATCCCCTCGATCCCGAGCGCCATGTAGAGCGGCGAACGCGCGGCGTCATCGAGCGCGCGCCACTTCGGCGTGGTGGCGATGTGATTCGGAGCTTCGAGAAAAGCGAATGGCTCATCGTCATGCAGGTAGTAGGTGGCGAGGTCGCGGTGGAGCGGCTCGACCATGCCGCGGATCTCCTCCTTGTAGCCGGCATGCAGCGGCGTATCGACCTGCGTCAGCGGAAAGCAGGCGACGTAAAACAGCCACGCGCCCTGCTTCTTCGAGCCGACGAAAAGCGTCGTGCCCACCAGCAAAACACCGAGCGCGGCCCAGCGCAGCCAGTCCAGCGGCGGCGGCCGTTTTGCGCGCCAGCGCTCGAGCACGAGAAAGGCGAGCCCGACGCACACGCCCGGCAGCACAAAGCGCCCCGACGGTTTCGTGAGAAGAAACAGCGCGAGCGGGACAAAGAACCACCAGAACAAGCGCCGCGCGCGCGCCAGCCGCGGCTCGCCGGCCCACGCGAGCCAGCCGGCAAAGGCCCAGGTCAGCGCGGCAAAGAAGACCGTCTCGCCGAGCAGTTCGTGCTCATACCACACGATCATCGGCATGGCGGCGTAGGCCGCGGTGACTGGCACGATCCAGAGGCGCCAGTGGGCGAGGCTCTTGCGGACGACGTAAGCCAGCGGCACGAGCGTCGCGAGCCCGAGCGCATGCTGCCAGAAAGCGATCCACTTCAGCGTCGCGCCGGGCAGCAGCGAAACGACCGCCATCAGCACAGGGTAAAGAAAACGCCGCTTGGCATCGAGCGAGATGCCGCCGTGCGCGAAGAGCTTTTGGGCGAAGGAATAGTAGGATTTCGAATCGCTGCCCCAGTAGGCATACGGCAGGGAATGCAACAGCGCCGCCCGCAGCACGGCGCCCAGAATAATCGCAGGCACGGCCCACAGCAGCGCATCGCGCAGCAGCGGATGGCGCGCGAAAAGAAGTCGAAGGCGGGCGGACATAGGCGGTGTGTTGTAGGGGCCGCGCGCGCCGCATTCCAGTGGAGAAAGCGCGGAACCCATTTCTCAAGCACGACGCGTCGTGGCTACTCCTGCGCGCGCTGCTTTTTGTCCCACTCCTCCCAAAACTCATACGCGGGCTGCGTGAGCTTTTTATACGAGAGCCGCTTGATCCCTGGGTGCTCGCGCAGAAAGGCGATGTCCTTGCACTGCGCCGGGATCAGCACGCTTTCCAACGTCCGCAGCTCCAGCAGCGGGCGGAGATCAGTGAGGTCCACGCAGCCCTCCAGGCTCAGCTCGCGCAGCGGCGCACCGGCGAGCGCGCTCAGATCGCTGATGCCCGTCCGCGAGAGATCGAGCTTTTTGCAGCGGCATGCCCGCGAGCGGCCCGAGATCCGTCACGTTGCGGCAGCCGGCGAGGTTGAGGTTCTCGATCTTCAACCCGTGGAGCGGCCCGAGATTTTCCACGCGCGTGCCGGGCAGGCGCAGCGTTTCCAGTGGCAGCCTGGCGAGCGGCGCAAGGTTTGAGATGGGCGTGCTGTCCAGATTCAGCGAGCGGAGCGGCATGCCCGCGAGCGCGGAAAGATCGCGCACCGGTGTGTGCGACAGCGACAGCGTGGTCAGCGGCAGACCGCGCAACGCGGAGATGTCTGGCAGCCGCGCGTCGTCCAGATTCAGCCCGGAGACCGGCGCGTCGCGCAGCTTCGCGAGGTCCGGGAGGCGCTCCTTGGACAGATCGACGAAGAGCGTCGCGTCTTCGTTTGGCTCCGCTCGCGCCCGGAGGCCGCGCTTCTCGAAAAAGGCGCGCCACGTGTTGTAGAAGAGCTGCTTGTCGCGCCCGAGCTGCCCAAGCACGCCGATCGCCTCGCCGACACGCTTTTGCTCGACGAGTGCGCCGTGCAGCGCGCGCAGCGTCCCGGGCTTCAGCTCGCCGTCGGGGCCGATCTGCGCGAGCAGCTTTTTCGTCAGCTCCAGGTTGCGCTTCGCGCCCGCGTGTTTCGGGTTGCGCTCCAGCGCCTGCTCGTAGGCGGCGATGGCTTCGCCGAAGCGCAGCGTCGATTGCAGCACGTTGCCCCGCAGCGCGTGGAAGTCCGCCTCGTTTGGCACCTGCTCGATGGCGTAATCGATCTTGTCGAGCGCCTCCTCGAACTGCTGCGCATCCAGCAGCGAGGCGGCTTCCGCGGCGAAGGTCGGCGCGGTGCCGCGCAGCTCGGTAAGCGCTTTGGCGAGCTCGCCGCCCGTTTCGCGCGCGAGCGCTTCGCTGGCGAGCGCGCGATTTTTCTCCGCCGTGAGCTGCACGATAAAGGTGATCACCAGCACCTGAAAGATCACCGCGCCGATCACCACCAGCGCCGCCTCGCGCCGATGCCTGCCGGCGAAAAGCAGCGCCTGCCGGTGCGGCGTGGCACGCTCCGCTTTCGGCGCGAACCCACCTTGGTAAGCCGCGATGTCGGCCTGCATTTCACCGACCGATCCGTAGCGCTGCGCGGGCTCGGTTTGCAGCGCTTTCATCGCGACTGCGGACAGCCCTTCCGGCACGCGCCGGCCGGGGCAGTGCGGCAGAAAGGAGTCCTTTTCCTCCGGCTCTGTTTGCGGGAAGCGGCCGGATTGAAACGGCTTGCGCAGCGCGGCCGGCGGCGTGATGTCGCCTGCCACGATGCGGTCGAGCACTTCCGCCACGGTGTCGCCCTCGATCGGCGGACGCAGCGTGAGGATGGCGTAAAGAATCGCCCCGAGCACATACACGTCGGACCGCGGATCGATGGCATCGAGCGCGCCGCGCGCCTGCTCGGGCGAGACGTAAGGCGGCGTGCCGACCACGACGCCGTGGAGCGTTTGGAAAGCACGCGGAGCTCCGGCCAGCACCGGCTCGCGCTCGCGCGAGGGCAGCGCGGTTTCCACCCCATTCTCCGGCCGCGCCACTGCCGCCATTTGCTTGGCGAGGCCCCAATCCATCACGAGCACTTCGCCGTAAGCGCCGATCATCACGTTTTCCGGCTTCAGATCGCGATGCACCACGCCCTTGGAATGCGCGAAGGCGACGGCATCGCAGATCTTCTGAAAAATGGTGAGCAGCGCGCCGAGTGGATACTTCTCCACGGTCTCGCGCCGGCCGTGGCGCAGGCCGCGCAGCACTTCATCCAGCGTGATGCCGCGCACGAACTTCATCGTGTAGAAAGTCTCGCCCTGCTCGTCCATCCCGAGCTCATAGACAGGCACAATGTTCGGGTGCTCGAGCTGCCCGGTGAGCTGCGCTTCATCGATGAACCGCAGCACATTTTCGCGCGAAAACTGCGCGCCGGTTTTCATCACTTTCATCGCCACCGTGCGGCGGATGTGAAGGTCGCGCGCCTGGAGGATCACCCCCATCCCGCCGCGCGCGATCGTGGTGATGGTTTTGTATTTCAGCCCATCGATCTGCTGCCGCACTGGGGCGAGGCCGAGGTCCGCATCCCACAGCGCCGCAGCGAGGCGGCGCGCGGTCGCGGCGCTGAGCCGGACGAAAAGGCGCGCCTCGCCGATCTGCACTTCCTGCTCCGGCCGCAGCCGCGTGGGGAGCTGCACCTGCACCGCATCGATGAAGACGCCGTTCGCGCTGCCGAGGTCTTCCAGGATGAGCTCGTAGGCATTGAACGTGAGCCGCGCATGGTGCCGCGACACCCGCTCCGCCCTCAGCGGGATGTGGCAGCCTTCATCCCGGCCGAGCAGATACTCGCCGTGCTCGAGCGCGTATTTCGCCACAAAGTCCGGCCCCACATAGACGAACACCTCGGCGACCAACTGCTCGGAAGCCGCTCCGGGCACCAGAGCCGGCGCGCCGGCACGCGCGTCGGCGGTGGGCGTGGAGGAAAGCGGGCGGTTCATGGCAAAAAGGCGCTGCCGTCGTGCAGGCCGCCGGATTTGTCCAGCGCGCAAATCGCGGCGCGACCGGCACGGGACACCGCAACGCAGCCGGCCGGAAGCATTCGGCGGGGAGAGAACCCCGCGGAAGGCGAAGAGTTAAAACATTCCTGCAAACGCGCCGACGAAACGCGAACTCGCGCCGCAACGATCCATCCGTCCGTGGAGTGGAGATGGCGGCACGGAAGCAGGCACCTTGGTCAGACAGAAATGCCTTTCCGCAACTCACGCGCACGGCCGGGCACCGCGCCGGATCGCCCGCGCCAGGTAGGTTACAAGCTGGGGGTCATCGGCGTCGCATCCGCGCCGGGGAGCGGCGCTGCAGCGCCTTCCATTCCGGGCAGGGCAGCCGCGCCGTCTGCCGGTGCGGTGGCATCCGGCGGAGTCATCGGCGCGGGCGTGGTGGGGATCGTCAGCGGTGCCTGAGTCTGAACCGTCGTCGGCGTGCCGAGCTCCGTGGGCGCTTCTTTCCTTTCCAGCGGCGCCACGAAACGGCTGCGCGCGGGCGAGTAGGCATAGCGATACGGGCCAGTGTGGCAGCCGGTGAGGGTGATGGCGAAAACGACGACGGACAGCGTGCAAACAGTGGGGAGCGGGCGGAACATGCGCTCCGTGTAGAGAAATGGAGCGCCGCTCGTCAACCGTCGCCTCGCACTTCGCTGAAATATGCTGCCGGATCGGAGGGCACCGCGCGACCCGGCCTGCGACCCGCTGCGGGGGAAGCTCAACGGGCGGGCCGTGTCATCGCGAATGTGCCGCGATCGTGCGAGGAATCATACTTCGCGGAGAAGTGCGCCGCGGTTACCTCTCCCACATAAGAATAAGTGCCGCCAAAAAGCACGGGCAGATCGTGCCGCCCGCGGAAGCGGAGCATTCCCGAGCGCTGCTCAGTCTGGAAAACCGCCTCGTAGGAAGAGCTGAAGAGCAGCCAGTTCGCCTTGAAATATGCTTCGTAGCGGCCCGCGGCGATCCGCGTGAAGACGCAGCGCAACCGCCCGCCAGCGCCCCGGTGCTTTGCGCTGCGCCACGCGCCTTCCCATCGCCCGGAGAACGCGTCGTGGCTTGCAGCCTGCGCGCTCGGGGCGCTCCAACGCCGCTCGAAGCGGGAAGTGCAGGCCGGCAGGGAAACGGCGAGGACGGCGAGCGCGAGCAGCGACAACGCGCGGAGGAGAAATCGGTGAATCATATTGGCTTTTGGATCGTGCGGAGAAACTCGCGCATTTCCTCGCTGGTGCCGCGGAACGCCGCGACCACGCAAAAATCGCCCGCGCGCTGCAATGCCGCGGTCCAGCCGTCGTGCTCCACGAGCCGCCATTCCCTGCTCTCGGGAAACTCCACCCCGAACTCGCCCGCGTGGAAAACATAGACCAGCAGGCTGTGGCGATCGACGGCCACTTGCGCCACGCGCCTCCCATCGAACCGGATCATGCGCGCTCCCATCGCCGGCAGCGCAGCGAGTTCCGCCGGAACGAAAAAACCCTCGAAACCGCGCATAAAGAACCAGTCATCCAGCTCCTGCACGGGACGGGATACCGGCACGAGTTCCGAGCCACTCATCGCATCCGCGGCGGAAACGATGCGCGTGATGTTTTCCCGTCCCGGGAAGTTCGCCCGCCGATCCAGCTCCATGGAAACGGCGAGGCCGACGATCACCGCCAGGCCGCAGACCACGGCAAGCACCGCCAGCTTCACCAAGCGCGGACTCACCGACT
>CAXSDZ010000009.1:0-4301 GCA_964235505.1 uncultured Chthoniobacteraceae bacterium | reverse complement strand
CGGGCGTGGCTATCAGCGCATCCAGGCGCGGCCCGAGCTCGGCGGGAAGCGGGATCATCGCGAGCACCGCAGCGATCTGAGCGTCAAAATTCCCCTGCTCCTCCAGCAGGCGCGCGAGTGCCGGATCGCGGCGGCAGACGCGCAGCGCCTTGGCCATCCGGGGATCGTGCCACTTCCGCGCCTGCCGGTGGCAGCGGAGAAAGGTCTCAGCTTCCCGGGCGTTCATCCTGCGGACTCGGCGGTGCCGCTGAGGTGGGCAAACTGCTGGAGATGCTCGCGACCGCACCGGAGCGCTTCGGAAAGCTGCTCCAAGCTGAGGTCGAGCGTCTCTGCGATTTCATCCGGGACGCAGAGGTTCAGGTAGAAAAGCGCGACTGCGCTGCGTTCTGGTTCCGCCAGGGCGCAGATGCGGCGCGCCACAGCGTCCGCTCCGGCTCCGGCGCAACCGGCGGCATCCGCGCCGCAATCTTCAGCGACGGAAGACGAAGCTGGCTCCATCGCCTCCACCAGCGGGCGCTCCAGGCAGTGGTGGCGGATCGCGCGGGCGAGCGCCGCGTGGCATTTCCCCCGGCTCCGTAGCTCGCCGCGACGGGTCTGCAGCTCGGTGAGTGCGCCGATCAAAACGTCGCCAGCAATCGTCGCATCGCCGGTCAGGAGGAAGGCGAAGCGGAAGAAGGGAGCGAGGGAAGTGCTGGGGGATGATGCGGATTCCAACGCGGCTAAGTTTAGCGGAGCCGAGGACGCGCCGAAAAGCGGAAACTCGGGTCGGGCGGAGGCGGAGCCAAACGTCTGGACGGCCGTTTGAAGAGGGAACATCTGGGGAGCCGGTGGCGATCGAAAACGTCCAACGTCCAAAGCCAGCAGAGCGGTGCCGCTGCCGCACTTGAACGTTGGACGTTGGACGTTGAACGTTTGGCCCGCCGCAGGCGCTCCCCGCTCCCCACGCCACCTTCCCCTTGCGCCGCCCACGCGCGGTCCCTAGATTCCCGCTCCTCGCACCAGCCGCCTGCTTCATCTGTGAAACGCGTCCTTTTCGTCTGCACCGGAAATATCTGCCGCAGCCCCATGGCGGAGGGGTTGTTTCTGGAGGCAACTCAGGACCGCTACGACTTGGAAGTCGCGTCTGCGGGAGTCGGCGCCGTCTATGGCCAGCCGCCCAGCCGGGATGCTGTCGATGTGCTGCGACCGCTGCGCATCGATCTTTCCGGCCACCGCAGCCAGCCGCTCACGGAGGAGCTCGCAGATTGGGCGACGCACATCTTTGTGATGACCCGCGGCCATCTGGAGACCATCCAGCTCCTGCTGCCGGAAGCCGCCGACAAGACCTACCTCGTCTGCGAGTTCGACGACGAACTGCGTCGTCGCTCGCTTGATGTTCCCGATCCGATCGGCCTCGGCCCGCGCGTCTATGCCGAGTGCCGCGACACCTTGCGAAAAGCGCTTCCGAGCATTCTCCACTTCCTCGATTCCGACCCATTCATGACTGAAACCACGACCTCCGCCGCACCTGTGTCCGCGCCCGCCACCCGCTCCCTGCGCATCGCGCTCGGCGCGGATCACGGCGGCATCGAGATGAAGCAGGCAATCCACCAGCATCTCACGCGCAAGGGTCACATGGTTTCCGACTTCGGCGCATTTTCCCACGAGTCCGTGGATTACCCGGATTTTGCCGAGCCCGTCTGCCGCAACATCCTTTCCTCGCAGGCAGACTTCGGGATTCTCATTTGCAAAAGCGGCATCGGCATGAGCATCGCCGCGAATCGTTTTCCGCACATCCGCGCTTCGCTCGTGAGCACCGCGGAAGACGCGAAGCTCACGCGGCAGCACAACGATTCCAACGTGCTCTGCCTCGCTTCAAATCACGTGGCCGTCGCAGATGCGGCACGGATCGCCGATGCGTTCCTCGCGACCACCTTTGAGGGTGGCCGGCACGAGCGGCGCGTGGAAAAGTTGGAGCAGCTCGGAAGCAACATCGTCCACCCTTCCCTCAGCGATGCGGACCCGGAAGTATTCGCCGCGATCGAGGCGGAAAAGACGCGGCAGTTTGAGAATATCGAGCTGATCGCATCGGAAAATTTCACCTCGCGCGCGGTGATGGAGGCCCAAGGCTCCTGCCTCACGAACAAATACGCCGAGGGCTATCCCGGCCGCCGCTGGTATGGCGGTTGCGAGCACGTGGACGTGATCGAGCGCCTAGCTATCGCCCGCGCGAAGGAACTTTTCGGCGGCGACCACGTGAACGTGCAGCCGCACTCCGGCTCGCAAGCCAACATGGCAGTCTATTTTTCCGTGCTCCAGCCGGGCGACAAGATCCTGACGATGGATCTGGCCCATGGCGGGCACCTGACGCACGGGAACAAGGCGAACTTCTCGGGCAAGTTCTTTCAGGTGTCGCACTATGGCGTGGCGCAGGCAGACGAGCGGATCGACTACGATTCCTTTGCCCGGCAGGCCGAGGAATTTCGACCCAAGATGATCACTGCCGGCGCCAGCGCTTATCCGCGGCTCATCGACTGGCAGCGTCTGCGGCAGATCGCGGATTCCGCGGGCGCGATGCTTTTTGTGGACATGGCTCACATCGCCGGCCTGGTCGCCGGCGGGCAACACCCGAGCCCGGTGGCGCTCGCGGATTTCACCACCACGACGACGCACAAAAGTCTGCGCGGCCCACGCGGAGGCATCATCATTTGCAAAGAGCAGTATGCGAAAGGAATCGATTCGCAGGTCTTCCCCGGCATCCAGGGCGGACCGCTGATGCACGTGGTGGCGGCGAAAGCAGTCTGCTTCCACGAAGCGCTCCAGCCCGGCTTCAAGGACTACACGCGGCAGATCGTCTCGAACGCAAAAGCGCTGGCGGGCGGGCTCGCGAACCGCGGCTATCGCATAGTCTCCGGCGGCACGGACAACCACTTGATGCTCGTCGATCTGCGCCCGCGCGGGATCAACGGAAAGGTCGCGCAGGAGACGCTGGATCAGGCCGGGATCACCGTGAACAAGAACGGCATCCCATTCGACACGGAGAAGATCACGCTTGGCGGCGGCGTGCGCATCGGCACTCCCGCGGTGACGACGCGTGGGATGCGGGAAGAAGAAATGATGGAGGTTGCAGACCTCATCCATCGTGCGCTGGAAGGCCGTGAAAGCGCGGACGAGCTGGCAGCGGTGCGCGAGAAAGTGCGGACGCTGACTCGGCGGTATCCGCTCCCGGGTTGAGGGCGGAACTCTCTCAGCGGCTCAGCGAGCAACGCTGAACTGCTGCGCCATTTCCTCCAGCACGCGCGCATGCGCAAAGGCCGCCGTGACTGCCGCCCGCGCGTAGCCGTCCTTGCGCGTTTCGGCCTGCTCGTGCGTGGCTCCCGGACCGATGATGCCGAGACCCATCGGTTTCCGGTATTCGAGCTGGAGCTGAAGCAACGCACTATGCACCGCGTGCCCCATGATCTCGCCGTGCAGCGTCTCGCCGAGCTCGATGAAGCCGAGCACGATCACCATATCCACGTCGCACCGGCCAAGCGCGACGTGCGCGGTGAGCGGAATTTCGTAGCAGCCCGGCACCTTGAGCACGGCACCGACTTCGCCACCCTGCGTCCGCACTTCGTCCTCCGCCGCTCGGATCATGGTGCCCACAATCTGCTCGTTGAACGCGGCGGCGATGATGAAAACGGTCGGGCTCATGAGTGGAAATGCAGGGAACGAAATGAACTCAGAGTGGGGCGGGTGGCGCACGAGACGGCTAAAAAACGCCGGCTTCGCGCGCTCGAAACGGGCGCGTCATCGGAGCGCGCCTCACGCGGCTTTTGGCACCGCTGCTTTTTCGGTCTCGAGCAGCTCTTCCGCCGCGCGGTTGCCGGACTCCACCGCGCCATTCATGAAGCCGGAATAATCGCCGCTCGTGTGCTCCCCGGCGAAGACTAGGCGGCCGTCAAGTTCCGGCGTCGCGGCGGCCTCCAGCAGGGTCGTGAACTGTCCGACCAGCGGACAGGTGTAAGCGCCACGCGTCAGCTTGTATTCCGGCCAGTTCATCATCACACGCTTGCCATCGAACTTGTCTTTGATTCCGGGGAACACGCGATTCAGCTCGTCCTTGATCTTATCGAAGCGCTCGGTCGTGAACTGTTTGCCCGCCGACCCGCCGAGATAGTTTGTCAGGATGCCACTGTCGCCCGCCTGCCCGCGGGAGGATTCCCAGGTGCATTGCAGCGGCAGGTCAGTGATGATGCTGCCGTTGCTCACCGTCGGCAGACCTGCCGCCGGGTTGCGCCACCAGCGCTCGGTGAATCCTAACATCACCTTTGCGTTGT
>CAXSDZ010000008.1:43627-45698 GCA_964235505.1 uncultured Chthoniobacteraceae bacterium | reverse complement strand
ACCATCCTGCCGGCCTCACGGTGGATGACCGCGGCCGCATCTGGGTGGCGGAGCACGATGAGCTGCCGAAGCGCGTGAGTGTCTGGGCTCGCGATCTTTCCGCAAGCTCAGGACAAGTTTTCAAGCTCGACCGCGCTTTCTATGGCCCGAGCGAATATGGCGGTGGCGGCCGGCTCGATCCGCGCGATGCGACGCGCTTTTTCTACCACGGGATGGAATTTGCGCTCGACTGGAAGGGCGGCACTTCGGAACTGCGGCGCGTCTATTTCCGCCCGGCGAAAGGCGAGTTCGGCACGCCGCAAAGTCCGCATGGCATCAGCGGCGTGCCCGAGCAGCCGATCTACGCAAATGACCGGCGCTACTTCACGAATTGCTACAACTCGAACCCGACCGGCGGCGCGAGCGTGGCGATGCTGTGGGTCGATGACGATGAGAAGAAATCCGTGCGCGCGGTCGCCGCGATCGGCGAGGCGAATGACTGGCCGCTGCTCGGCACGGCGCCTTTCCATGCGCGCTGGCCAGCAGGGATCACACCGCCCGGTGATCGCGGAAAGAACGCGGCAACCTTCATCTGGACCGACGCAAACGGCGACGGACAGCTCGCGCAGGAAGAGGTGACGATGCAGGCCGGGCCGTGCGGCGGCGTCACAGTGATGGCCGATGCGTCGTTCGTTCTCACAAGGTCCGGTGGCAGCGATTGCGTGCGTCTCACGCCTGCCAGTTGGGACGCGCGCGGAGTGCCGAGCTACGTTTTTGGAAAAGCCGAAATCCTCGCCCGTGGCGTGCAGGGGCCCGCGAGCAGCGGCGGCAACCAAGCGCTCGCGCATCCCGATGGGTGGACGTTTCTGATGAATGGCGTCGCGCCTTTCCACTCCCACTCACTCTGCGGCGTGTGGCGGGGCGAGCCGCGCTGGAGCTACCCGGATCTCTGGCCCGGTCTGCACGCTTCGCACGAGGCGCCGATCCCGGAGGAGCGCGGCGAAATCATCGGCACCACGCGGCTGCTCGGCGGCTGGGTCGAGTCGCCCGGCGTGGGGCCGCTCGCCATTGTGAATGGCAACATGGGGCCGATGGTTGTCTTCACGGCGGATGGCCTTTTCGTGACGCAGCTTTTCGAGGATTCGCGCGTCGGCCAGCCGTGGGCGATGCCGCGTGCGGTGCGCGGCATGAAGCTCAACGGCGTGACGCCGCACGACGAAAACTTCTGGCCGAGCGTGACGCAGACAGCGGACGGCAAGGTCTTCCTGGTGGACGGCGGGCGCACTTCGCTCGTGCGGGTGGAGGGGTTTGGAAACCTGCGCCGACTCCCCGACGCGGTGCTCACCGTGAGCGCTGCCGACCTCCGCAGCGCGCAGGCATGGCAGATCGAGCGCGAGGCGGCGCGACAGGCGGCGCGCGGCTCTGACACGCTCGTCATGGCGCTCCGCACGGAAGCGCCGCGGGTGGATGGAGAGCTCGATGATTGGGCGGGCGCTGCATGGGCGCCGATCGACCAGCGCGGCACGCGCGCAAACTTCAACAGCAACAGCAAACCCTACGACGTGCAGGCCGCGCTGTGCGTCGCGGAAGGGCAGCTCTTCGCCGCGTATCGCACGGGCGACCCGAGGCTCCTGCGCAACTCCGGGGAGCAGCCGCAAGCGCTCTTCAAAACCGGCGGCGCGCTCGATTTGATGCTGGCCACCGGCCCCGGCGCGAAACGCAGCGGCACCGAGCCTGCGCCCGGCGACCTGCGCTTGCTCGTCGCCTTGGTAAAGGAGCAGCCGCGCGCGTTGCTCTACCGCGCCGTGGTGCCGGGGACAAAGCCGGCCGAACGCGTGCCTTTCAGCAGTCCGTCGCGCACGATTAGCTTCGATTGCGTCGCGGATGTGTCGGCTCAAATCCGCTTCGCGGCGGACAAGAACGGCAACTATGAGTTCGCCATCCCGCTCACGATTCTCGGCTTGCAACCCGCGGCGGGAGAGACGATCGCCGGCGACATCGGCATCCTCCGCGGCGACGGTGCGCAAACTACCGCGCGAGTTTATTGGAGCAACAAAGGAACGGCCATCACCGCCGACGTGCTGCGGCGCCG
>CAXSDZ010000008.1:42210-43617 GCA_964235505.1 uncultured Chthoniobacteraceae bacterium | reverse complement strand
AGCTCGCCCCAGCGCTGTGGGGCAAGCTCCGAATCGAAGCGCAGTGAGGGCGGATGCGAGGTCGAAAAAGATGCGTTCCGGGAGCGGGAATGCGCGTTCTTCACCGCAGAAAACCCACCTTCGGCAGGGCGATGGCCACCCGCTGGCGAGGTAAGCGGCGCGTGACTTGAGCCCGCCGTTCATGCACTGTGTTTCACTGCCGTGATGGTGCTTTCGCGCCAAGCGAGGAGCGGAATGCGACCGGTCTGCAACGGCGCACCAAAACCAGTGTGGCCATGAGCAGCAACACCCAGGCGCCGAACACGTAGCTCAGCAAGGAAAAGATAGGGGGCACTTCACCACCGTGTCTCTGCCGCAGCAACGAGGTCAATTCGGGCATTCCCTGAACGAGGGACGCGAGCGCAGATCGGTGAATCCGCCGTGCAGCCAGGCACGTTGGTTCAACCGCAAGCAGGTCGGGAGTTGCCACCGCAGAATGCTGTCGCGACTACAGTTTTGCAGCGCCGCGAATGCTTCTGGCGGAGGGCACTGCATCGATCGGGTCAATGGCCTTTCAATCCGATGTTAGGCTGCGCCAACTCCAAGGCGCGAGCCGCACTTTCAGGCTACGGCATGAGCGATGCTAATCCCGATTTTGATGCATCTCTTTTACGCATTCTGCGGCGCGGTTCACGTTGCAGTGCTCAGTTTTATGCTTTGCATCCTGTGGAAAGAACGACTTGTTGCGCAAATGCAGGCACATTGCGCAGCTTCGAAGAAGGGTTCCGGCGCTTACCGTGTGGGAACTGCGACCGCTTTGCCTGATTGCTGGGATTCGAGGACGGCTTTTGAGGAAACGGCAGTCGATGCTTCACCGATACCGCTCGAAGCTTGCCCGCCAATTGTCTCCGCCTATGAGACAATGATGACGTAGCGAGCCGGCACCCACACACGATGCCCATGGTGCCACACGTGATGCCCGCGGCGATAAACTCGATGGCTATGCTTCCTGTGATGCGTGCTCTTCTTCCAGTGGTGCCGATGACTGGAAGTGGTGCGCAGAGTTTCTGAGGAGTGCCGGCCGCGCTCACTCCGAGCCTCGGCCGTAGCAGGGAGCAATGCTCCAAAGCCAAATAAGATTCCGAACAGCGCCGCAAGATAGGATTTCATGGTCTCACCTCCGACGGAGCTCAGCGGCAGCTATTCGTATTGCTTGCCTGCATTTATACCCGTCTCCGCCCTTTCGCTCTCGTGCTGTGGCTGACTCGGTCTGGAGTCAACCCTTGGCTGCGAACCTGAAATGGTAGCGCTAACGGGATTCGAACCCGTGTCCCCGCCTTGAGAGGGCAGTGTCCTAGGCCTCTAGACGATAGCGCCGCAGTGCGAAAGGGCGCGCAGGTTAGCGCAGCTCGGCGACTCGCTCAACGG
>CAXSDZ010000008.1:2132-42200 GCA_964235505.1 uncultured Chthoniobacteraceae bacterium | reverse complement strand
TTCGACTTCGAAGAAGGTGGCGAAAATAGCGTGAACGCTGAACGGCGACAATCGGAATCTTTCCCGAACGCAGTCAGCGCAGCCACTGCCGCATGCACCCGCCGGGTGTCGCGTCACCGGGATCTGAGTCAAAGTCAGACGCCAGAAGGTGGGGCCTGATTGCGTTCTTGCCAGGTCAAGCGCCGGATTTCAGCACTTCTCTGGAACCATGTCTTCTCCTTGCTGACCAGCGCCTTCGCGGAGACAAGATCGCACGAGCGAGTAACCGCGCGAGCTCCCTACCCGCGTTTCACTCCAGTTCGGTCCGCGACGTTTCTTCCGCAAGTTCGAGCGGCTGCTCTGTTCCTTCGATCCGCTTCTGCTCCAGCCGATGAAGGGAGGTGAGTGAACGCTCGGTAATCTGTTTTTTGAGAGACCCATCGAGCTTGCCCATCCGCGCGTAGAGCAGGGTGTAGTAGCGCTTGAGCGCCGCGCGTTTCTCGAAATCAGTGCGCGCCACTTCCGACTGGCGCCACTCTGCCTGGACGGCAGGATCACCCAACGCGCGCGTTTTCGCCTGCCGGAAGCGGATCATCTGCTGCAGCTCGCCAGTGGAAAGATCGGTGGAAGATTTCTTTTCTTTTTTGCTTTTCCCCTCCTTCTCGATGGTTCCACCCGAGCGCGGCGGAGTGATCGCCGAGCCGCGAGGCCTTTCAGTCGCCGTGGGGGCTTCCGGGATGAGGGAAGGCTCGGACTCGGACGCGCCCGGTGCGGGCAGGCCCTGGCTGGGCTGCGCCGGCATGAGATCGAGCGTAGGCTCGGCCGCCGCAGGCCGGGCTGGAGCGACCGGCACACCCGAGTCCGTTGCAGCGGGTGCTGTCCCGGGAACCAGCTCGGTGGTGCCGGGCGAGGCTTCGGGAGGGAGCACGGGTGCAGAAGTGCCCGGGTCTTGAGCTAGCAGCGGCATCGCTGCGAAAAGCGAGGCGGTGCAAAGAGTGGAAAGGAATTTCATGGGAATGAGGCGGCGCACGATACCGGAAAGAAATGGTTTGAAAAGGGTGCCCTTCTCCCGCAAGGGGAGCAAACCCAATGCTGTTGCCCGCCGCCTTTCCGCCGCTGCGCCGCTGCCCTGCGCTGGCCGGGGTCTCGCCGGTGGAAGCTGCGGCCGGTTTGCGGCACTTGCCCGGGATGGTGTTCTTAGATTCCGCCTTGGAAACACACGATCCCGCGCGCCTTTCAATCCTCGCTGCTCGGCCGAGTGAGTGGTTGCGGGGCGATCTCGGCCGCGACTGGCCGACGCTGGAGCGCGCACTCGCCCGCCGCGAGACCTTGGGGGGAGGGGAGTGCGGCCGTCCGTGTGGATTTCTGGCGGGCGCGATCAGCTACGACGGCGAGTTTTGCTTCGGCGTGTATGAAGAAGCGCTTTTCTTCTGCCACCGCACGGGTGAGTGGGAAGAACTCGGCAGCTTGTCGGGCGAACTGCGCTCGAACGCGGCGCCGCCCGCATCTGCGCCGGTTCAGTTCCTGCCGGACCTCACGCGCGAGCAGTATTGCCACATGGTCATGCGTGCACACGAATACATCGCCGCTGGCGACATTTATCAGGTGAATCTCGCGCATCGTTTCACCTCCTCATGGAGCGGCGATCCGTTCGCGTTTTACTCCGCATTGCGGCGCTGTTCACCGGCGCCGTTCGGATCATTCCTCGCGCTTCCAAGTCACACGATTTTGTCCGCTTCGCCCGAGTCTTTTCTGCAAATGTCCGGCCGCTCGATCCGCACTCGTCCGATCAAAGGGACGCGTCCGCGCCGCCGCGATCCCGCCGCAGACGAGAAGAGCGCATCCGACCTGCTGACCTCGCCGAAGGAAATCGCCGAGCTGGTGATGATCACAGATCTCGAACGCAGCGATCTCGGGCAAGTGTGTGAGTGGGGGAGCGTGGCCGTGCGCGAGCTGCTCGCGATCGAGCGCTACGAGCAGGTGTTTCACCTCGTCTCCACCATCGAAGGGCGGCTGCGCCCATCCATCAGCCACGTCGGGGCGCTGCGCGCCTGCTTTCCGGGCGGCTCGATCACCGGCGCTCCAAAGAAGCGCGCGCGTCAGATCATCGCCGAGCTGGAAGCGGTTCCGCGTGGCCTCTACACCGGAGCGCTTGGCTGGCTCGGTTTCAACGGCGAAAGCCAGTTCTCGATTGCCATCCGCACCGTGATCGCCGAGCCCAGCGGCCGAGCTCACTTCCACGTTGGCGCCGGCATCGTGGCCGACTCCGTGCCCGAGCGCGAGTGGCAGGAGACATGGGATAAGGCCGCAGGGATTCTCCTCGCTGCAGAGCGGCTGTGACACGGTGGAAAAGGCAAGTGCTTTTATAGTAGAAGCGGTTCCTGTCGCTCCCGCCCACATTGAGCTAGGGATTCAATTCCTCGTGAATAGCAGATAACAGAGAACGCTTGTCGTTTGTATCAGCGTCCAGCGACCAAATCATCACTCCAGCGAGTCCCTGCTCCTTCAAGTAACGGGTCTTCGCCTTGATGGTTGGAATGCCGTTATACCAAATCGTGTTTCCCACCGAGTCCTTCTTCTCAGCACCAGGAAATGACGCGACGATCTCCGAATACGGATAATCGCGCTTGCGGTAGGCGGCGCCGAAACCGTAACCGTAAAAAGGCAAGCCCAGCACCGCCTTTGCTTTGGGTAGGCCGCGCTTCAGCCAATAGTCCGAGTTGCTCCTGGCAAACTCGATTGAGGAGTGTGGGCCGGCTGTTTTGGGATCCCAAGGACCGGTGCCATCGTAGGCCATGATGTTCACAAAGTCGAAGTGCTCGAATACCGAACTAGGCACGTTATCGCCTCCATACCCTTGCGAAAGCGCCGCCGTGAGCAACTTACCTTGAGGCTTCAGCGCCGCCGCCAATTCCTCAATGAACGCTCCATAATCCTTGTTGATGGACGGCCCCTCAATGTCCACGTCCAGACCATCGAAGTTGTGAGTTGATAGATACCGGGAGAGTTGGGCAGCGAAGGCAGCTCTCTTCGCCGCCGTCAGCAGATCGAAGTATCGGGCTTGCAGCGTCTTGTCCCCCGACGCGACTCCCCCTCCGATCGACACCAGTATCTTTACTCCATGCGCATGCGCGGCCGTGATCAGCGCTTCATTTGCCTTGCTGAAAGTAAGATTCCCCTCGGCGTCGCCAGGGTTCTCAAAGGCAATATTAATGTGTGTGAGCTTGGCATAACTTACCGTCCTCGCAAAAGCGGGGAGGTCAATCCAGTTTGGCACGTAGGCGACTACCATTTCCTTCGCCGAAATATGTGCGCTGCACGCGTGTAAAAGAGCCGCCGCGAGAATGACGCGTAGCAGGTTGCAGTGCGTTTTGAAGTAAAGTGATAGAATGCCGAAGGCGGTGTTGTTCATGCGCTTTGTCATACAGGAAGTAAACGCCAGTTCATTGACCCACTTGCGAGGATAACCTCACAATCGAAGCGCTTTTTGCCAGCATCCAAGCACGAGCAAAAAGGATGACAAGTTGTGCTCGCAGCAAAAAGGGTGATCAGGATGGCTTCTGGACATCAAGCAGGCGTATCAAACCGCTCAGCTAAGGCGCAGCGAATCGCCGGTCGGACGGTGAACAACGACCTCAGAGCAATTTGGATGGTCTTTGCGGCGGCTCGGCGTGAGGGCTTCATCCGGGCTGATTCCGTCGGGTTTGCAGACTCAGTGCACGAGGGGCAAAAGGCGGGACGAGAAACGACCATTCACGGTCGATGAAGTGCGAAGGATCCACGAACTTGCCGATCCCGAGTGGAAGAGCATGATCTTTTTCGGTTATACACCAGTCAACGCCTCGCCAATCGCGCAGTGATGACGTGGGAGAACGTCGGTCTCCGACGCAACGAGATCCACATAATCACTCGCAAAACGGCACGGTGCCTTTCCATCCCGATTGTCCCGCCCCTTCGTGCTTATTTGGGCAAGCTGACTGCAAGCCACGCGCCGAAGGCTCCCCCCTTGCACCTCCACGCTTTCGCAATGGTAGAAAGAAGGGGCTTGACCGGAGGTCTCCCCACCGGCTTCGGCGGCCTTTTAGCGGCTGCAGGCCTGCGCCTAAAACTCTCCAAGGCAAGCACTGGAAAAGGGGCGTGACAACCAGCGAACCGGAAACAGCTTGAGCTTCCATTCACCCCGTCGCATCGCAACAACCCTCCTTCACGAAGCGGGGGTCCCGACGTCGGTTGCCCAAGAGCTCATCGGCAATGACTCCGAGCAGATTCATCAGATGTATGTCCACGCAGGCCGCGAAGCTCTCGAAAAGTAGCCGGGGTGTTTCTAACACTGATTAGGGAGTAGCCGCGAGAAATCACGCAACGATTAGTGTGGAGCAGCTTTGATCACAACGAACGTTACTCAGAGACCATTTTCAGGTAGAGCAGACGGGCTCGATCTCCACGCATAGCCAGTCAGAGCTGCTACATAAAGCTGTATTGAGGCGATCTGGAGCGGAAAATCGAAAGCAGCATGGATTGCAACGCCGCTTAGGCCCACCAAGACCGCTCCATCAAACAAGTGGCGTGATGAGGGAGGTAGCCGAACGGAACGACGCAATGCGCTGGATACTTCAGAAGTGCTCTTTTTTCTGGATGGGAACGCTGTCGAACTCCACCCCTTGCCGACGAGAATCAGGACGCACCGCGTGATCCCGCCGAAGAAAATGCCTCCCCACAGGAGGCAGCCCACGATGCCCCACTCCACCAACGTCTGAAGGTAATCGCAGTGCGCGTAGCGCCAAATTCCTGCAAGCGAGTCGCCATAGAGGTGGGAATAAAAGGGGAAGACGGTCGCAAAAGTCCCGGGGCCGAAACCAAACCATGGACGATCCCGCGCGATCTCCAGACACGCTTTCGGCATTAGAATACGCCCTGTCTGCGATTGTGTGTTCTCGAAGAGCTCTGCCCAGCGCCGCAAGCCACCCTCAGGTCCGATCAACACCACAAGTCCCATCACGAACAATACGCCAACGATGAATGCCGGGAGCCAGTGGCGCGATGATGAAACCCGTGACCTGTCGCCCTGCCAAATCTTTGCCGCAGAGAACACCAGCCCCCAAGCCAACATCATCAGCAGTGCAACCAAGTGACCGCCTTTCGAGACGTTCACAAAAAGCCCCGCAATGATCACGAGGGTTCCTGGGAGCCAGAGAGCGCGCGAAACGAATGCATTTCTCGTCTGAAAAGCCTCAAGCGCGAATGCCACGCTGAACGGCCATGTGAGGTTCAGGTATGCAGCCGCGTTGGCGTGGTAACGATACATCGCGAAGTTCGTCGAGCTGAAGCGCTCCGGCTCCCAGAACAACAATGGTTCCCCAAAGACTTTCTGTGCGAGCCCGAACAGCGCAATCGAAATGCCCGTGGCAGCAATGGTCGTGAACATCCTGCGACGCCACAGTGGACGCGATGCCAGGTGGCTGCTGAAGAGCAACGCCATGAGCAACGCAGAGATTCGGATCATGTTCTTGCCGCTCGCTGCTCCCTCTACCGTTCCAGGCCACCACTCGTTCGCTCCAGGGATCGGAATCAGCTCCAGTAGATACGGGTCAAAGTATGATTCGGCGTTCACTGCGACGCTCCACCCGAGCAGCGCGAGCAGCCCGCTCAGAACGAGCAAATACTGGGAAACGCCCTCACGCAGGCGACGTTGCACTGACCAGATCTGACCCGCCAAGCCAGCGAGCCATAGTCCGGCAACGGAAAAAAGTGCGGTCAAGACCACTTGGATGCTCCAATCGCGCGTGGCGCCGAAAAGCCAGGGAGCGGCGATCAGCGTGGCAAGAAAAAGCCAACAAGACGCTGTGCGTGAAGCGCGACCGAAAAGAAAGATGGCTTTTTGCATGAGACGAGCAGTGGAACTTTATCTTTTCGCCGCAAGCTTATCCCTTCCGTTCGGGTGCTAAATACTCCTCGGTTTTCCAATCGTGTTCTCTGCCGCAGTCACAAGTGGCCAGCCAGAAACGTGAGTGAAGGAAGGCACAGCTCTGGATGCACTGCCGGGTCTTCGCTCTTGGAACCCGAGCCCACGAGCGGTAGCACAGCACAGACGTAAAATGCCCCGCGCCTGCGAGAATGGGCAGCCGTATGGAAGCAGATGAGGGGTTGTGGCCCGCGGGGTGCTTCGCTCAAGCTGTGCCGGAGCCAGCTTCGGTTCCGGCGCGGTCAACCCGGAATAAGCATTGCAAAAGCCTCGCAGTCGTCTAATCACGTGCCGCTTCTCGGAGGTCTAACCTATGGAAATCAATCAAGCACCACCCACTCGTCCTGCTCGGTCTGTCGCTTCACTTGCCATTCGCTTATGTGTTGCTACAGCGCTTCTTCAACCCCTCGCTGCATCAGCGGCCACGATGCAAGGTGTTTCCACTTCGGTTCGGAACGAAGTGGCAGCGAGGCCTGCGAACGCGGCATCGGTCTTGGAGAAACATTTGCGATCTCTCTCTCCTGATGAGCGTCAGCGATTCGCTGCTGGTGCTCTCGCGGCGGCACTGGAGGGAGCTGGACAAGATCCTAAGGGGCAGGATTGCGATCGTGTTCTTGAACTCTTTAAACGAGCTCTGGCGACGGCACCGCGCGCAGTGCTTGGCCTGATGGAGGTCGCGCACCGTGCCTGCCCGGATAGCATTGCTCAAATTACTGAAGCCGCGATTCGGCAGGTGCAGGCTGCAGGACTCGCCGAATTGGTTCCAGCGATCGTCGCGCGCGCCGTGGCCTTGGCGCCGGACCAGCGGGCGGAGCTTGTGCGGCTCGCCTTGACGCTGGCTCCGCCGAACCTGGGAGAACGCATCCTAGATGCTGTCACTGGTCTTGTTGAGGGCCGAGGCGGCTCGCGTGGAGTGGGAATCGGCGGCACCATCAATCCTGCCAATATTGGCGGGTCCAACCAGTCTGGGGACAACGCCAACAACAGCCCGGACAAGGGTAACGTTAATTCGCCAGAGAACTAGAGGGGCCAAGGGGGAAGTGGCTGGAGCCAGCATTGCGTGTTTGATCTTATGAGGAAATATTTGAAAGTCGCGCAGACGCCTTTGATTCTGTGTGGCAGCATTCTACTGCTTAGCCGGGGCTACATCGGGTTTGCGCAGGATCTCCCTGCGTCGGCAGCAATACCAACTGGAGGAGGGTTCCAGATGGTCGAGCCAATCCTGGTTCAGCCCTCCGCCGAGCCCACGGTCGGTGGAGTTCCGGTGGTGGATGAGGTCACGTTGTTCCCTTCCGAGGCAACTGCCGTCCCAGTGTCCGATGGGAAGCAAACTCGGCCTGGCGCAGAACCGCCACGCAAGTTTCGGCTCCTGCTGGGACTGAGCGCATCTGCTGTCTACGACGACAATATCTTTCTGGAAGAGAAGAACGAAGACAGTGACTTCAACTTCACCCTTTCGCCCTCGATTGGTGCGGCCTACGGTGATCCTCAGCGCAACTTCTTGGAGCTGGTTTACACGCCGAGCTTTGTCTTCTTTGCAGATCATTCCAATGAGAATGCCGTGGAGCATGCTGTCTCCCTGCGGGCTAGCCGGCGAACAGATCGGTGGCTCATCCAGGGTAACTTCGACTTCAGGGCACTCAGCGGGGCCAACAGCGGCGATGATGCTGACCGGCGCGGCGAACGGGTCGGAGAGCGAGTCGATCGACGGACATACACCGCGGGGCTTCGCGGCGTATATTCCATCAGTGGCAAGACCTCGCTGGAGGTGGGATTTGCTGCGAGCGCCACGGATTACGACGTGTTCCTGGATACGGTCGATGTGGTCAATCAAAACTACCTTGACTATCTGGTCACGGGTAAAACGACGGTTGGGGTTGGTTTCGGAGTGGGTTACGCGAAGTCAGAAGGCGGCCCTGATCAGATTTACGAGCAGGCGAACGTTCGCGTGCGCTACACACCCACATCAAAGATTGCGTTTCGTGCTACTGGCGGCGTCGAGCTTCGCCAGGTGGATGGGGGTGAAAACCAAGTCAATGGGATATTCGGTCTCGGCGTGGAATATACCCCGTTCCATCAGACCACACTGTCGCTTGATGCATATCGCCGGGTTCGTCCTTCCTCGGTCGTCGCGGAAACGAACTACGTCGTCACTGGCATTGTCCTATCGGCGCGGCAGCGCTTCCTGCAGAAATTCTACGTTACGCTTGCAGCAGGCTATGAGAACACGGAATACGAGTCGATTGCGGATAACGTCAATTTCTCACGGCAGGACGACTATTTCTTTCTTCGACCTTCCATCGATTTCAGTATCCGCGAGCGGATGACGGTATCTCTATTCTACGAGTTCCGGAACAACGAATCGAGCAATCAGGAATTTGAATTTGCAAATAACCGCTTTGGGGTGAGCTTCGGCCTCACTTTTTAAACGTTGTATGCTCTTGAGGCGAGGTGCATTTCTCTTGATTCTTTTAGCGGTGACGCTGGCGGTGGCTCCGATGTCGGCGGTTGGACAGCAACCGGGTTCGACCTCTGCTGAGGCGGGCGCTGCAAGGGCAGTGCCCCTCGTAGACGGCAGTTATCAATTGTCGCCGAACGAAGTGATCAAAGTCACCGTTTTCCAAGAGGAAGACCTCGCCGCGAGTGCCAGAATAGCGGAAGATGGCACTATTCAGCTTCCGCTGATTGGTTCGGTCCAGATCGCTGGGAAAACGGTTCGTCAGGCTGCGGCCACGATTGAAGCAGCGCTGCGCCAGGATTACCTCGTCCACCCGCAAGTCTCGGTGACCGTGGCAGAGTTTGCGAAGCGGCGGTTCGCAATTCTTGGGCAGGTGCAACGGCCAGGCACCTATGAAATTCCGACCAACGAGACTATGGACCTTGTTCAGGCGATCGGAATCGCCGGAGGATACACTCGCTCAGCGAACGCAGGAAAGATTATCGTCAAACGCGTAATTCAAGGCAGTGAACGTATCTTCCGCCTGAATGGCAAGGAACAGGCAAGGAGCGGCAGCGAAAAAGCGTTCCGAGTTCTGCCCGGAGATACAATTACGGTCGAGGAGAGCATCTTCTAATGGGAGTTCTGTTACCGTTGCACCGGAGCACCTACTACAAGAACGTTTCAAAGGGCATCCACAGGACATGAAGGGATCTGATCTGGACGAACTCCTTGGCTCTGGGGCAGGAAAGCCAACTGATTTCCGCGCCATCTACTACGCAATCAGGGAGCGTTTGTGGATTGTTGTCCTAGTGATGCTGTTGATCGCCACTGCAGCCGCAGTTTACGTTTCCAAAGCACCACTGATCTATGCCGCGCAAGCAGTGCTGATGGTCGAGCAAGATCAAGCGAAAGTCGTCAAGATCGATGCCGTAACCAACGAGAATCTTAGCTCGGTTGAGCTCTTGAATACCATGCTCCAGAGCATCCAGAGCCGAGTGGTGCTACAGCGGGTCGTAGATCACCTCAAACTGCACGAGGACGCGGCTTTCCTGAAAGGAACGAAGCTTTCAAGCACCTCACTGGAAGGGGCGCTTGGGATGGTGAAGCAAGCGCTCAGGGTGACCCTGCGCAAAGGCACGCGTCTGGTGGACGTGGTTGTGGAGCATCAGGATCCGGAGGTAGCTCGAAAAGTCTCTGATGGAGTAGTTGCGGAGTTTTTGCGTTATCGTTTCGAACAGAAGGCGGCGAATACGACCATTGCGAACAAGTTCCTTTTCGACGAATCCCAGCGGTTAAAGGAGCAGTTGCAAAAATCGGAAGAAGCATTGCAACGCTACAAGGTGGAAAACAACGCCGCCTCCTTGGAGGAGAGTCAGAACACCGTCACCCGAGCTTTGCAGGCGACGAGCGAGAGGCTGAATGAGGCAAGAGCGGAGCGGATGCGCCTGGAGGGAGATGTGGCCCGCGTAAAGGAATTTGTCGGAAAGCCTAAAGAGCTTTTGCTCCTACCCAGCGTGGCTTCTCACCCTTCCGTGGCAGCCATCAACGCAAGCATTGCTGAGAAGGAAGCGGAGATAGGGGGAATTACGCAGCGCTACAAGGCCAAGCATCCGAAGTATATTGCTGCATACGCGCAGCTTGCGAGCCTTCGCGAGCAACGCGATCAGGTGGTGGTGAATGCCAGCAATTTGCTCGGCGCATCTTTCCGCAGCGCGCAAGAGATCGAAAAGGAGTTTATCCGCGCGTTGCAGGAACAGGAGAAGCGCACGCTGGAGCTAAATCAGAAGGCAATTCCCTACAACGCTCTGACCCGTGAACTGGAGTCCACCCGGACCATGTATGATTCCGTGTTGACCCGCCTCAAGGAGACGGATGTCACCAAAGAACTTGATCAAACCCCGGTGCGGGTCATTGAGTCTGCGATTGCCTTCGGCCCGGTTCGCCCGGATAAAAAAAAGATCCTTATCAGCGGGTTGCTGGGAGGCTTGGCGGCAGGAATGGGACTGGCGTTTGGCGTGTCGCTTCTGGATACCAGCTTGAAGACCGTCGATGAAACTGAGCAAGCGCTTGGGCTTCCCGTGCTGGCGGCCGTTCCGCGCATCAAGAATGCAGGCAAAGGTGACGATTCCGGGGTGGCTCTCGCTGCGCTCACCGATCCCAAGGGAACGGTGGCGGAGGCATTCCGCTCGCTTCGCTCTTCCCTTGCCCTGCTAGGGCGTCAGGAAAATCGCAAGACGTTTCTGTTCACCAGCGCCATCCCCTCGGAAGGCAAAAGTTTCACCTGTAGCAACTACGCCATCGTTTCAGCGCAGCTCGGACTTTCCACGTTGTTGATTGATGCGGATCTTCGCCGGCCACGACTTTCAAAAATCTTCTTTGGCGAGACCCGCAGGCCCGGTTTGGCGGAATGTCTGGCGGGCCAGACCCGCTTGCAAGATGCCGTTTGCTCGACAGAGCTTGAGAATCTGAAAGTGCTTACCGCCGGAAGCACGGCGCCAAATCCCGCCGAACTGCTGGGGACCGACGACTTTGCTGCGCTCCTGAAGGAGGCGTTGCTCCGTTACGACCGCATCATCATCGATACGGCGCCCGTCCATGCGGTGAGCGACGCGCTGATGCTTGCTCCGCACGTGCAGACGGTGTGTCTTGTTGTTCGCGCGGCTTCGACGCCAAAGGCTGCCACCCAGCGAGCATCCAAAGCCCTCATCGACATCGGGTGCAAGCCCGCCGGCGTCATCCTCAATCGCCTCCCTCAGGGGCACGGAGCAGGCTACTACTATTACTACTCCGCAGGGGAATATGGGAGTGCCGGCGTATATGGAGCGAAGGCATCATGACATCGATCGCGCCTTCTCATTTACGCCCGCAGGCCGAAACCCTGCATACATACGCCAGGGAAGCATCAGGAAGGGAACGCAACTGCAAAGTGCTTTTGCCGTTTGGATGCACAATTAGCTCCGACGCTTGGAAGATGTCCGATTACATGGCGACGCCGAAAGCCGGCTGCTCAATCCAATGAGTGTTCGACTTGGAAAGGTTTTTTCCCAGGCGCTCGGCGAGATTCTTGTTTGAGCGCCTCCAATGGCTTGACTCTGCCCCGCACGTTCTCTTCCTTACACATAAGGCACATGGCTATGGTGGTGCATGACACTTGCACAGCGCTCCGCGTTTAAGGGCTTTGCGACTGCACGCGGTGCCAACTTTTTCGTCAGGATGGTTAGGAGTAACAAAGCAAGTCACTTATCGATGGTTTTGCCTCCCCGAGCGCAACCGACCAAGGGCGGCAGCATGTTAATAGTTGGCGGCGCCAAGCGGTCGATTGCCCCGCGCCGCGGCCTTCCTTCCGGGGGCTTCCCGGAGCGCTGAATCGGCCTTCAAGGATCACTACAGATCAAGCGTCGGCTCGGAGTAGCGTCGGCATCCTTTGGTCTTGAAGAAGCGGTCTGTAGGAACGTGCCCACAGAAGATTTACCCGGAAGCTGCTGCCTCGCCGAGCGCACGTCTCAGAAAGCTGCATGCCTGTTGCATTAATCACCGGTATCACTGGCCAGGACGGCTCTTACCTTACCGAGCAGCTTCTGGAGAAAGGCTACGAAGTCCACGGCATCGTCCGCCGCTCCAGCCAGTTCAACCGCTCCCGCATCGAGCACCTGCGCGCCGATTCCGCCATCTACGGACGCGGCCTTTTCCTCCACTACGCCGACCTTCAGGATGCCACCACCCTGCGCCGCATCCTCCGGCGGGTCCGGCCCGATGAGCTCTATCATCTCGCCGGCCAGAGCCACGTGGGCCTCTCCTTCGAGATCCCCGAGTCCACCTGCGAAGAGGTCGGCATGGCCACCCTTTCACTTCTGGAACTCTGCCGCGACTGCGACCATCCCGTCCGGGTCTATCTCGCCTCCTCCTCCGAAATCTTCGGCACCCCTGGTCCCGGTGAAATCCCTCAGGATGAAACCACTCCCATGCGCCCCCGCAGTCCTTATGGCTGCGCCAAAGCCTTCGCCACCCATCTCGCCCGCGTCTATCGCGAAGCCTTCGGCCTTTTTGTCTGCGCCGGCATCACCTACAATCACGAGTCGCCCCGGCGCGGCGAAAGCTTCGTGACCCGCAAGATCACCTCGTCCGCCGCCCGCATCAAAGCCGGCCAGCAGGAATCCCTTTCCTTGGGCAACCTCGATGCGCGGCGCGATTGGGGCTACGCGCCGGAATACACCGATGCCATGTGGCGCATCCTCCAAGGGAAAGGGCCGGATGACTTCGTCCTTGCCACGGGCCGCGCCACGTCCGTGCGTGAGTTCGTTTTCGCGGCGTTCCGCGCCGTTGGCATCGACCTTGCCTTCGACGGGGAAGGGGAGAACGAAGTCGGCCGGGGTCGCCACACCGGACGCGCTCTGGTCACGGTCGATCCGAAAGCCTTCCGCCCTGTGGAACCCGGCGAACTCCTCGGCAACCCCGCCCGCGCAACCCAAGCGCTTGGGTGGACCACGCAAACCCGCGCGCCCGAACTCGCCGAACTCATGACCCGCGCAGATCTCGCTTCGCTCGAAGGTTGAAACGATTTACTGGGGAGTCGCCATGCCCCTTGTCCCTGCATCGCTGCCTTGTTCTGCTCAGGCGGCATCCTGGGCTCCGCCCTAAAATAGTGACCTCTCGTTTAACCGCTTCACCCTGCGGTCTTTTAGCCCGTCATCATGCGCCTCGTCATTGAAGCTGGCCACACCGAGAAGCATTACTGGGCTGATCTCTGGCGTTACAGGGAACTCTTTTACATCCTTGCGTGGCGCGATGTAGCCGTGCGTTACAAGCAGACGGTGGTCGGCGTCCTCTGGGCGTTGCTCCAGCCGCTGGTCACGATGCTGATCTTTACCGTCATCTTCGGTCGTGTAGCGAAACTCCCTAGTGAAAGCGGCGCTCCTTATCCGCTCATGGTGCTCGCCGGGATGCTTCCCTGGCAGTTCTTTTCCGCGGCACTCTCGGGCTCCTCCCAGAGCCTTGTTGGGAATGCCAACCTGATCTCCAAGGTTTACTTCCCCCGAATGATCATCCCCGCGGGTGCGGTTATTACGGCCTTCGTCGACTTCCTCATCTCGTTCATCATCCTTCTTGCGATGATGGTTTGGTTTCAGTTCTGGCCCACTTGGCGGATGTTGATGCTGCCTCTCTTTGTTGTTCTTGCTTTCATCGCTGCTCTCGGGCCGGGTCTTTACCTGACTGCGCTCACCGTCAGATATCGCGATGTGCGCTTCATCATCCCCTTTCTCGTCCAGTTCGGCCTGTATGTCTCCCCAGTGGGGTTCAGCTCCTCTGTCATTCCTGAGCAATGGCGGCTCTTATACTCTCTCAACCCCGTCGTGGGGGTGATTGACGGCTTCCGCTGGGCGATCCTCGACGGCGACTCTCAAATCTACGTGCCTGGGTTTCTCCTCTCCTGCATCGTCTCCCTACTCATGCTCGTCGCAGGCGTCCTTTATTTCCGCAAGACAGAGCGCAGCTTTGCGGATGTGATCTAAAGCACGCGACTTCATTAGATAAGCGGCGTGATGAACGACGATCCTGATTCCTCCGCGGGCAATTTGCACAATCCACCTGGTTCCGTTGTGCCAACTGTATTGCCGGCTGCTCGACAGGGCGTGTTTCCAGACGTCGCCGCAGCTGTAGGTGCCCGGACTAACGGCAACCTGCCAGGTGCTTCTTCTTCGCGGAAGACTTCGCAGCATAGGAAAGGGCGACACAGAGGAAGCCGTCACCAAGGGGGTGAAGAAAGCGCCCCCGCTTCCGCATCTGCTCAAGAGGTAGCTTCTCCCAGCTCTCGGCGGGAACGAGCGAGAAAGCGCCGGCGGAGTGCCCTCAGAAGACGTGTCTTTTCAGCAATTGGTGCATGCCTGTGCTTTACCGCGGCGCTCTACGCGACGCTCCAGCTCGGAGGAGCCTTGGAAATGGCAGCGACGGTGGCGGCGAGTGTTTGGAGCGACTACGAGGTTTCGCCAACGGAGCGGGACCTCTGGAGGGTGTCACAGGTAGCGACCGATCGGACTGTCTGGCTATTGGGAAGCATTGCCGGATGGCTGTTTACCGTTCTGAGCCTGTGTCACGCCTTGAGACTCACGGTTCCTGATCGTCGACGGCGTCGCTGGTAAATCCGAACCGCCTAGCGCGGCATTATCTTTTCCGAAAGATACCCTCAGGTTCCAGAGCTGCTAGCATGAATCCGACGGTTTTCGGATGTGCTTGTGTAGCAATCGTGCCTTGGATTGAAATTCTTGGCTTATCCGGCTTCTCCGGCGAAGTTGCGCACGGCCTGCCCCCAAACCAACCTGCTTTCTTCTCGTCAAGCGGAAGCATGATCTCGCCGCAGAAGCGGGAGGTGGCCCTCTGCAAGAGGTAGACTAAACGAAATGAAAATGGCGGATTCATTCGAAAAAAAACGATCGTTTTCACCCATATCCCCAAGGCAGCAGGCACCTCACTCGTTGAGACTGTTATCCGCCCCAATTATCCACCCGAAGCTGCCTGTGAATTGGGTGGAGTCGGTTCCCTTTTCGCGGCGAGAAAGCGTCGGCCAGCCATGATTATCGGTCACATGCAATATCGTGTTCACCGATTCATCAAAGGCGCTGCGGAATACATTACCTTCCTCAGAGACCCGGCGGATCATCCCGTGTCCTATTACTACTTCGTTCGGCAGTCCAAGATCGGCACCTACGAGCACCCCGACCGGCGGGGATCCTCGTCGAAAACGTCGGTTGATTTTTGCCGGACGGCCGACTCCGGAACCAGCAGGCCCTCAGCCTCGCAGATATGTGCGAGTCTCGCTTGTATCCGAGGGTCGTCAGCATTCGATTCGAGCGTTTGATCCTTCGGCGCGCCATAAAGCGTTTGCACACTGCATACCACTGCTTCGGGTTGAAGGAACGACTCGAGGAGACCATCACCCGCTTTCAAAACCGGTTCGGCTGGACTCTCCGTTCCCCGCAGGAACATCACAAGGCTACCCACGAAAGACCTCGCCTCGCACAGTTGGATCCGAACGTCGCACAGAACATTCGCGCTTACAACGCGCTCGACGTCGCGCTTTATAAGCAGGCGGTCCAGCTATTCAATGGCTGCATCGTCGCAGAAAGCAGCCACCCACTGACCAGGGGTGAGACATCTTACCCCGACGTTTCGAGCATCCGTTCATCACTGCTCCATTTAGATGTCTAAGATCGCCATCCGCGTAGAAGGCCTCTCCAAGAAATACACCCTGCAGCACAGGGTGACGAGAGAAGGCCTGCGGCATGCGGTGCAAAACGCGATCACCGCCCCCTTCCGGAAGCTGCGTTCCGGTTTCCGGCACCCCGTTTCCGTTTCCCCCCTTTCGTCATCTGTTTCTTCTCCCCCCGCACATTCAGACTCAGCGTCTGAAGAATTCTGGGCGCTCAGAGACGTCTCATTTGAGATCGAGCGGGGCGAAGTGATTGGCATTATCGGACGGAACGGTGCAGGCAAAAGCACTCTGTTGAAGATCCTCAGCCGGATTACGGAGCCGACCTCCGGCAGAGTGGAAATAGAGGGACGAGTGGCGAGCCTGCTCGAAGTCGGCACCGGTTTTCATCCGGAGCTCACCGGGCGTGAAAACATCTTCCTCAATGGTGCCATCCTAGGCATGGGCCGCGCTGAAGTTCGGCGTAAATTCGACGAAATTGCGGCGTTTGCCGAGGTGGAGCGATTCCTCGATACGCCCGTTAAACGATACTCCAGCGGCATGTATGTCCGGCTTGCCTTCGCTGTCGCAGCCCATTTAGAACCGGAGATTCTGATCGTCGATGAAGTGCTTGCAGTCGGAGATGCTGAATTCCAGAAGAAGTGCCTCGGCAAGATGGAGGACGTCTCACGAACTGGAAGAACAGTGCTCTTCGTCAGTCACAACATAGCCGCCGTAAAGAGGTTGTGCCGTTCAGCGCTCCTGATGCGTCAAGGCCAGCTCCAAGCGATTGGACCGGTGGACTCTGTTCTCAAGAACTATGTATATTCCCCCGCAAATCCCTCGCGTGCTGAAGTCGCAGAAGAAATGCGCATCAAAGGATCCAGGCGAGCAATCCTTGAAAAGGTCCAAGTTATCGGTCCGGACGCCGGCGTTTCGCACGTCGAAATGGGGCACGCTTTTGCAATCCGCTTAACGTATTCGTCATTGGCACCGAGTGTTAAGGGCACGTTCTTTATACTTATCAACACAGCCGACGGAAGCTGCCTGTGCAGCGCGTTCCAGAAAGACTGTGAACCGGATGCTCCTACCTTGCGTCGCGGTGGAGCGATAGAAGCAATATTTGATGATAACTATTTTTGCCCTGGTTCCTATCGTATCTCTTGCGGCATCTTAGATGAGACGGGTGGCTTTCACGACTGGGTGGAAACCGATCAGATCCTGGAGATTGTGCCTACAAGCTCGGGTCGACCATTCGACCACCGTTTAGGTCGCTTGTCGCTACAAGCCACATGGAAGAGTCTGCGCTGATACTGCCGGAGTAAAGCCAATCCTGTCCAGACGGTGAGAAACCTTCACCAGCGAATGCGCCGAATTCTGAGTCTTTCACTCGCACGCATCACCACCTACGTCGCTTCTGCTCAAAGAGAAGCCATCCTACAATCCTTAAAGAGTGCAGGGGTTAACATCATAATATCAGGTGATGTCACCATCATGCAGCCGGAATGCGTGATCATAGGATCCCACGTTTCAATCGCAGGATTCTTGCATGTGTGGGGTGGAGGCGGCGTTGTCATTAAAGACCGTGTGATGATTGCTTCTCACGTGGCGATCACCTCTCTAACGCACGATTACCGCTGCCAAAGCATGCGGGACTCTCTAATACGAGCTCCAGTGTTAATCGAATCCGACGTATGGATTGGCGCCCACTCAGTGATACTCCCGGGTGTTACAGTGGGTGAGGGGGCCGTCATCGGCGCGGGCTCTGTAGTGACGCGGGACGTTGCGCCTCATGACATCGTCGCGGGAGTGCCGGCCCGCCTCCTGAGTCACAGAGTTGCAATGCCACCTCAAGTGACTGCTTGATCCTAGTAGCTCCAAACTTAACTAATCGACTCAGGATTCCGATGACGACGAAACGGATCGGCAAGCATGCAGCATGGCGGCTCGGGCGTGCAAAGGTGGGCGCCAAGCGTGCGCTCCAGTTCGCTTGCGGATGGATATATCGGTGTAGATATTGCCTGCCGACTAAGCGGATTTCGGATTTTGGTGACAAACCGTGCCAATCGTCGGCTCCGATAATGGAGGACATTTGCCTTCCCCCTTACTACGGTTCATCCGAATTCCAGGATTTTGAGGCGCTGATTTCAATCGCTCAGGCGCTAAACCCCAGAGCGGTGCTCGAGCTGGGCACGGCCCACGGCAATACTGTAGCCAATTTGTGCATTCGCTTCCCCGATGCGCACGTATTTACTGTTAACGCGCTCGCCGAAGATCAATCGGGAGATAAAGTCACGTTCACACTAACCCAGGATGAGATTGGCCGTGTATATCGCGAGCGTGGTTTTGGCGATAGGGTAACTCAGATATTCGCGAACACCTTGGATCTTGATTTCAGTCAATACCTCAGTGTTGAGGCGGTGGATTTGGCCATAATCGATGCGTGCCACGACACAGCCTTCGTCGTCAATGATTTCATCAAAGTAGCGCCATATATAAGAAGCGGTGGAATTGTATTGCTGCATGATACCCACCCGATCATGACGGAGTTTCTCATTGGGAGTTACGTTGGCTGCATGAAACTTCGCAGAAGGGGCTACGATATCGGCCATCTCGCAGGGACTTCTTGGGGAATATGGCAAGCGCCGTGAGATAATGATAAGTAGGCAGCTCGAAGCTGTTGGAATCACGTGGCGCCGCGAATGAGCGGAGTGGCAAGAATGTAACATAGCCGCGCTATGGGACCTATAATCACCGCGATCGACGCAGGCCTCACTGATGCGCACGGCACAGGCGCTCAGATGCGTCGGCTCTTCTCCGCGACTGAGGTTTCTTTTTTCCATTGTTACTGGTCGTCGCATCACTCCGGTCCGAGTTCTTCCAGGAATTCATTCTGTGTGGAGGATCCGCGCGGCTGGAAATGGCTGCGGGGACGCGGCTTCGTCGCCAAACTTCAGGCATTCCTCGGCATGGCCTGGTGGCGCGAGAACCGGATCGACAAGAAGAGATTTCAGCGACTGATTCGGCGGCGAGGTTTCGACTGTGATGTTCTTTACATCATCGTGTCTGGTGAAGGAGGCGCGCAGCGCGCACTGTCGCTACGCGAGGAGTTTCGGACCCCCGCTGTCGTGCATCTGATGGACTTGTGTGAGGTTGGTGGTATCGGTCGGGCGCAGACGCCTGCGCTGGCGGAGCTTCTTGAGTCGAGTGACCGCGTCTTGGTGCTAAACGAAGTGCTGCTTGAGGAGGTTGGAAAGCTGGATGTGCGAGAAGCCCGCGTGCTGAGGTTTGGCCAAGATCCCGTTGTGCCTGTCGCGTCGGGTAAAGTCGACCGAGGTGAATTCCGAGTCGCGATGGTAGGAACGCTGTATAGACCCGGTCTCGAGCTCTTGCAGGTTGCATGGCCAATGGTGCTCAAGGCCTGCCCTCGCGCGCGGCTACTTTACACTGGAGCGCGCTCACCCATGCTTCGGGAGGCAGGGTTGGACTTTGTTGACGACCTTGGGTTCCTTAACAAGACTGCGGATTATCTCGATCATCTGGCGAGTTGCCACCTAGCATATCTCCCCGGCCCGTCCCTTGACGACTGTTTCGCGCGCTTCTCGGTTCCGTCGCGCTTGGCCGATTATCTTATGGCAGGCCTCCCCGTCGTCGCTAAGGTTAGTCCGGTGTCTGCGACAGCACGGTTTATCCGGGGAATACCGGAATGTTGCGCGTCGATTGTGGAGAACGGGGAGCAGTTCTCTGACACGTTGTTGCGATTTGCTCAGGATCAGAATTATTGGGTTCGCGCCAGTGCGGCGGCACGAAACTTTGCGTTGGAGAAGCTTTCAACAGACATAGTTCGGCGCGAGCTTTTTGATGTTTTTCAGGATGCGGTGCGTGCTTGGGAGAGATCTCCGGCCTCCAAAGCGGGTCTGGCGGCGCAGCGGATCGGTTCTGCCTAGCACTTTTCATCGGAATCCATGGCCGAACCGCGGCACCAGGCTGCCAGACGGCGCACCCTTTCGTATCTGTAATGCTGATGGCGGACGCTAAAGGAAGAAGGGCGTTCAATGAGCGCGGCGGTCTTCCAAGAATTCCGCTGACGGCTGGCAACAAGTTGGCGCCGAGGGTGGCGATCGCTTCGATCGTTGCGCCAAATTACGTCGGCGGGTTGGCGGCCTACATGCGGGGCCTCGCCGTTCATCTTAGCGACCAAGCATCTGTCAAGGGGTTTTTTGTGTGCATCCATGAACGGCATTCGACCCTTGCTGACGCGCAGGAATCCTTGCCGTGGCCGGTGCATGCTGTGCAGCCCCGACTTTCATGGGACCATGCACAGCGATTCCTTTCTCGGCTCGCCTCACGGCCGGCACTTCATCTTCTGTTCGAGGGCGTTCTCCGCGTTGTAGTGCCCCCGACCGCCATAGAACGTCTTTGTGGCAGTATAGACGTTATCCACTTCGTCGGAACTGGTTGGGATCTATTCGGTTTTCCTCTTTCGTTCGCGGCGCACCGCCGCGGAATGCGCTTCACCGTCTGCCCTGCGGTTCATCCACGGTCGTGGGGAGGAGATCGGATTGACGTCCGACTGTATCGGCGGGCGGACTCTGTGTTTTGCTTGTCTGATTATGAGAAAACATATCTGAGGGATCTAGGCGTTGATGACAAACGCCTGGTCCGCTGCGGCCTCCCGTCAATGTGCCGGATGGACGGTGATGGCACCCGATTCCGCCGGGAGCACGGGCTCGGGACACGTCGTGTGGTGCTATTCGCGGGACGCAGGGACGAGGGGAAAGGCTATCCCGCCGTGCTCCGTGCATGGGGGCAGGTGTCACAGCAGCTTCCAGACGCGGTTCTGGTTCTCGCTGGGCCGGGCGGGCAGGAGTTCAACGATTTGGTAGCGGAACTTTCACCGGACTCCGTCCGCGATCTTGGCACCCCAGGTGAACTCATGAAGGCTGATGCGCTCGCCGGGTGCGATCTTTTTTGCCTGCCGTCCGCCCACGAGTCCTTCGGAATCGTTTATGTCGAGGCATGGTCCTATGGCAAGCCGGTTATCTGCGGCACTGCACCAGCATGTCGGGAGTTGGTTGAGGACGGTGTAACGGGTCTCTGGGCCGACCAGAATCCGCAGACTATCGCGGACAAGCTCATCTCGTTGCTCATCAACCGTGAGAACATTCGGCGAATGGGTGAGGCCGGACGGACGCTACAGGAGTCGAGATACACGGTGGAAGCGATGCTGCAGGCTCACCTTCAAGCTTGGGAGTTAGTGTAATCGTTGGAGTTTTCCCTATGCCGCGCCCGGAGATAAGTATTGTGAGTCCGACCTGCAATCGGGCCGGGGAGTTGGTAGATCGTTAGACGCATTGCGTCCATAACTGCACGCTAGCGGGCCGGTAGAGGTGCTGATTCATGACGACAGTGGCAATTTCGTCACGTGTGACATGGTTCAGAAACACTTCGTGTTGCGCGGTCGCATGCGGGACCCCATCGGGGACCTGCTGCGGAGCATAACCAAGGAGCCAAGCGCGAAAGGCGAGTGGCTCATCTTCTTCGATGACGATTGCGCTCCGGCGGCGGTTGCATGCCATGCGGTGAGCCATCCGGGTGGTGAAACGCTCTAACCGCGATGTCACTTTCGTTTTCATCGCGTCTGCGGGGGATCCGGTTTGCGATCAGCCGGACGGTTCGACTCTGGAATTGGGCACCATGGACGAGCAGACGAAAGCCGATGCTCTCGCAGCCTGTGACATTTTCTGCATGCCGTCAGATTCAGAATCGATCGGAATCGTCTATGTCGAAGCTTGGCCTTACGGTAAGGTGGTGATCGGCGGCCCAGCACCGGCGGCATGCGAATTAATCCAGGATGGCGTCGGCGGCCTTTACATTGCGCAGACGGAAGACGCCATAGCCGAAGCGGTCGTTCGTCTGCGTGACGACGGAGACCTGCGAAGGCGACTCAGGGAAGCGGGGCGCCAGAAACAACGTGAGCGGTTTACTTGGGACGCCGTTCTCGTAGCGCGCGAAGCGGCTTTGCTCAAGGGCTCGAGGGCGACGCGCGTTCCTGCTCGACTTCGGTCATTAATGATATGAATCAGACACATCAATCAAGGGGCGCTGGGCTGATCTTCGTAGGAGGTTGCCCGCGCTCCGGGACGACGCTCGTGCAGAATGTGCTCGACAGCCATCCGGAGGTCGCGGGGGGGCCCGAATTCATCCACCTGCGGGACATCATGGTGTTGCGGAACGCCCTGCAGCGGTCGGTCGACATGAAGCTGATCAACATGATCAGCCCTGCGGATCAGGTCGATGATTCCATCGCTACGCTTATCGAATCGTTGTTGCGCCCATACGCGAAACGCAAGGCACGGGCTTATATCAGTGAGAAAACGCCAGACAATGTCCTGATTTTCGAGCAGCTGTTGGAGCTCTTTCCGGGTGCGCATTGTATTTTTTGCGTTCGCGACCCCCGCGCCGTGGTCGCGTCAATGTTCGGCGTTGGAAGGCGGGCGAGCGAACGCGGTGTGCACTGTCCCGTCTTCACGCGGAATCTCTTTGCCGCTTTTCGCACCATCAAACATCACAATACTGCGGGGTTTCGAGCATCGGAAGCGTCGCGGCAGGTGACGGTCACCATTTATGAACGCCTCGTAGCGAATCCCGAGCGGGAGACGCGCCGCCTCTGCGATGCCCTCGGGCTCACATGGTCTCCTGAGATGATGAAATCGGGGCGTCATACTCATGACACGCGTCCGCTTGATGATGGCGTGTGGTATACGGATGCGATGTTTCGCAGCGATCCCGATCCCAGCCGCGCAGACGGGTGGAGGACTCAATTGAGCGAACGATCGCAAGCCCTGCTAAACGAACTCTTCAGGCACGACCGCGACTTGCAGGCTCTAAGGTATGAGTTTCCTGTCACTCCCCTTCCATTGCAGGGGCGCCTTGCCATTGCCTTACAGCTAAGAGTTGAAAAATTGCGGCAGCAGTCTGCCTCTGCGCTGGTCTCCATGCTGCCGCGCACCCCCTGTTTGGCGATTGAAGGCCGCACTGGTTCGAACGTGACCCTTCCTCCCGACGGTGATCGATGAGTATTCCCGCGAAAATGCCACTCCCATGTTATCGGTGGTCATTCCGACCCGACACTACAACAGGGTGCTGAATGAATGCCTCACCCGGCTGCAACCTTCGGTGCAGAAGTTTCCAGACGAGCTTTACGAAATTATTGTCACCGATGACAGAGTCAGCGGAACTGCACGTAAATCGGTATCGCGGTCGTGCGCGGGTGTGCGGTGGCTGGCGGGACCGAAGCGAGGCCCCGCATCGAACCGAATCACGGGGTGAAGCCGGGCGTGCGCTGCGGGTGACAAAATACACGCTGCGAGCCATGCTGCAATCGCACCTGGCGGCAGGGGGGCTCAGTCCGGCCCGCCACGAGGTGCCGAGTAGTCATATATGTTAAGGACATTGGAAGAAGCGTTTGAGACGGGGCAACTTGAGGCTCCTGACGGCACACATGTCGCCTTCCACTCGCACACCTCCCGCGAGCAAGGCTTCTTTCTACAGGAGATGTTCCAAATCGCGAATCCCACAACCAGCGTCGAAGTTGGCCTCGCCTTCGGCATCTCGACTTTATTTATTCTTGAGAGTCATAGAAAGAAACGAAATGCCGCCCGCTGTCATGTTGCAATCGAACCGTTTCCCGACAGCTGGGGAGGTGTCGCCGAGCATAACGCGCAGAAAGAACGTCTAGAGGATTTACTTCGCGTCCTTCATAGCCGTTCCGAAGATGCGCTACAGAGCCTGGTCCAGGAAGGTTTCCGCTGCCAGTTCGCCTATGTGGACACGGAGAAGAAGTTCGATGTGGTGCTCAATGATTTTCGTCTCATCGATAAGATGCTCGATATTGCGGGAATCATCGTCCTCGACGACTGCGGCGGCGGCTGGCCGGGCGTGCAGAGGGTCGCTCGTTTCATTCACAGCTTGCCCCACTATCGAGTGTTGCAGGGGCACTATCGTATGCCATGTTCAGCTCGCAGGAGGATTCTGCTGGCAGGCTTGCAAGCTGTGATTCGGTGCCTCCCAGGTAAGCGGCAGGCTTACCCAACGCTCAGCTTTTGTAGCGATGTCGCGATGGGATTGGACTACAAATGCCTCGCATTTCAGAAAGTGGCTCATGATTCACGTCCTTGGGATTGGGACGCGGCATTTTGAGCCCGTCGCCGCGAATGAGCCATACCGGCACCCAACGAATCAGCATTGTTATACCTACGCGCGCCCGACCGCGGGAACTAGCGGCCTGCCTGCACGCGCTGCAGCCGCAGATGCCCGCGGGTGGTTGCGTTGAGGTGCTGGTTCTCGATGACGGAGCGGACTCGGCCACGCGCAATCTGGTCGAGAAGGACTTTCCTTTTGCACAATGGCATGCGGGACCACGAAGGGGCCCCGCCAGCAATCGCAATCACGGAGCACGTCTTGCACGGGGCGAATGGCTCCTTTTCTTGGATGATGACTGCATCCCACGTCCGACCTACCTGTCCGCGTATCAGACGTGCTTTCAGGATGGTGACGCGAAAACTGCCTTTGAAGGGGCGACGATCGCACCCGGCGAACAGCCGTCTCTGCTATGGGAGGCCCCACATAATCCTACAGGTGGGCTCCTGATTTCCTGCAACTTCGCGATTTCGCGCTCCTTCTTCTTTGACGTGGGCGGCTTCGATGAACGTTACCCGTTAGCAGCTTTTGAGGACACCGAATTTGCCGACCGGTTTGTTCGGCATCGTGGAAAGATTCACTTCGTGCCGGATGCAGCAGTGGACCACCCTTGGCGCCCTTTACCGCCGGCGCGAATCCTCGCAAGGCGGTGGGAGGCGCGGGTGATTAGCACACTCGATTTAGGAGCTTCATCTTGGGAGTTAGCTTGGCGACTTCCGGAGCACATTTTCAAAGTAATCAGCTCGCGATTTCGAGGACAGTCACTGCGAGTCGATAGCTTGCGAGCGGCGGTGCGCTTCGCCGGAGAGTTCATTTGGATGCTGCGCCTTCTGCGCGGATGGATTTCGCGACACTCATCCGGACCTCGCAGCCAGTTCTGGAAGTCGCAAGTTGCGCAAGGCCGGAGTCCTGCACGTTTCGGCTTGTAGCCCCGGGGAGCAAATCTCAGCCGTTCCGCCTACGAAAATCGGCCGGTCGCTTCGAGGAGATCGTAATACGGCCACGTGAAATTCCCTGATGAGTATCTTCAACGTGCATGGCGGAAAATTGACCTGCATGTAAATGTGACTTCAACAGTGCGCAAGGCACTGTGGCGAATGCTCGGTGCGCGGATTGGAAGCGGAACAAGGTTGCCACGCACTACAGTTACGTGGCCGCATCAGGTGAAAATTGGCCGAAACTGCATTCTTCAGTCAGATATTTTTTTCAATTATGACAATTACTGGACGCCGGGACCTTCCATCTCATTAGGTGACCGTGTGTTCATCGGGCGTGGCGTCGAGTTCAATATTCAGGGGGGAATCGAAATTTGTGATGACGTGCTAATTGCCTCTGGGTGCGTGTTTGTGGATCACGATCACGGGATGGCTACAACGGAGAAGATAAACGCGCAACCCAATTATATCGAGGCAATTACAGTCGGAGTAGGTGCCTGGATCGGGGCTAACTCGGTAATCCTGAAAGGAGTCACGATTGGGGCCGGCTCAGTGATAGGTGCTGGCTCGGTGGTCACGAAATCTGTAGTTTCTGGAGAGGTGTGGGCTGGAAATCCTGCGCGGTTTCTTCGACATCGTGGGGGCTTTGGAAGGAAGAGCGCCGACACGTCTGCTCGATCTTGAAACCATCTTTTGTGAAGGGTTATTTCACGAAACGCCTGCCTGCAATCACGGACGTGAAGACTGCGCCGAGCGTTGCTGCACCCTGGGCGGGTGCAGCGCTTGAACTTCTGGTGAAGGTCCAGCCATCCGAGCGTTGTAGAATCTAGTTCGTTTGAAGCAGCATATGAGTGGCACCCGATAGTGCCGGCATACGGGCCCATAGCGTGAAAAACAGAATCAGAGCATTGTTGGCCGGAGCGGCTCGGCACGACGCGCTTTATTTCCACTTCCTTCGTTATGTGGAACGATGCGGCCAGTTCGTTCAAAGGGAACGAGAATGGCTGAAGCTGAGAGACGCCGTGGTGGCTAGTGAAGTGGCTGATCAGATTCTGGCGAATCTCACCGTGCTCAACGGGCCTTTCGAGGGATTGGTTTACCCATCCCAAAACGCAATGGGCAGCACCCTCTTCCCCAAGTTGGTTGGTTCTTACGAATGCGAGCTGCATTCGGTGTTCCACGATGCCATATCCGCCTCGTATTCAGAGATCGTCGACATCGGCTGTGCGGAGGGTTATTACGCGGTGGGACTTGCGTTGAAGATACCTTGCTGCCGAGTGTCAGCATTCGACACCGACGAAGCGGCCTTAGCGGCGTGTCGCAAGATGGCCGGCCGAAATGGTGTTTCTGATCGGGTCAGCTTGGGTGGATTCTGTGGGCCGGTTGAGTTGTTGAACCTGCCACTTTCTCGAAGGGCTCTGGTGATCAGTGACTGTGAGGGCTTCGAAAAGACGTTGTTCACACGGGCGGTTTGCCATTACTTAGGCTATCACGATGTTCTAATCGAAGTTCATGACTTTCGGGATCCCCGCATTTCTGCTAGCCTGCGCGCAGCATTCGCTGACACCCATGAGATCGAGGTGGTGCGGGCAATCCCAGATCGCCTGCGAGCAGATATTTTCCAGTTTAGGGAGCTTTCGGGCCTGAGTTGGGAGACTCGCACTTCTCTGCTCGCTGAACTGCGACCCACGAGTATGGAATGGTTTTTCTGCCGTTCGCGCATGCATAGCCGCCGGTAGATTCCCACTTATGCGTATCGCTTGGATCGGCACACCCAGTGTAGGCGGAGGCGTGGGAGGGATCTGCCGACTTTTCTTGCGTGAGCTTGCTAGGATGCCGCTCGAACTCGACGTATATGCCAACAACCAGATCGGCGATGTCCCGGAGTTGCAGGGAGCTTTTGAGGGGCGGAAAACGCGTTTTCTTCCGTTTCCTTATTCATGGGACTGGGACGCCTGGTATGGCAGGAATCGCCGCACGGCCTTTGTGGCGAACTTCCTGAAGCGGCTGCCACTGCATGGCCGGCTAGTAAAGGCGTTAATCGCGGAACATCGTCGAGACCGTTACGATGTGGTGGTCCAGTTTTCGCAGGGTGAACTCTTCAGCTTGGGAAAATACTTGGATGAGGTTCCGGTCATCCTTTTCCCGTGCGTGCATGCGGCGGGCGAGTGCTATTGGTGCCGGCGCGAGGAACAGCTCGCGCGGCAGTGCGAATCCTGGTGGTGGCGGACCGTGCGCAATCTTTATCTAGCCTATCGCGCACGGCTTCAACGACGGGATTACCGGCGCGTGCGGGGCGTGATTGGGTTGAGCAATCGCTTCAATGCTTGGGTGGAGCGCGATTACGGCGTTCCGCCTGCGAAGCTCGGGGTGGTATATCATCCGATCGAGTGCAATGCGACGGCAACGCACCCATCCACCCTGTTGCCTGCCATTCGTCTCTTGTTCGTTGGGCGGGTCAGCGTCCGCAAAGGAATAGACTTGCTAGTCCAAGCCATTCCCATTGTGCTGGCTGGCCATCCCGAAGTGGAGGTGACCATCGTTGGGGCGGGTTCTTTATGGTCGGATTATGAAGCACTCTTGCGGGATCTCCCGCATGAGCGTTGCCGCTGGCTGAAGTCGCTGCCTAATAAGCAAGTGACGGAAGAAATGCGACGTTCGGATATTTTGCTTGTGCCGAGTCTGTATGAACCCGGAGGAATCGTGGTCGGCGAAGCTCTAGCCAATGGAATGGTTGTGGTGGCGAGTGATGAAGTGGGCTCGGCGGAGAATCTGCTGCCGCCAGTCTGTCAGGAATTCAGAGCGGGTGAGGTCGCAGGATTTCTGGACGCGATCGAACGCGCGGTGACGGAAGTTCACGCGCGGGGGCCGGCTCTGCGTATGGCTGCGATCTCTGCGGCTCGGGAGCATTTCGATCCCGGCAAGATGGCGGCGCTTCTAGTCCGCGAGGTCACGCGGTTGTTGAGAAGTGCGCCCTCAGATGCAGAACCGAATCCGGCTTTCTAATGGATCGTTGCGCCTCAGTTTCTCCCGCGCCGGTGCTGCGGACAGCAAAGTCCGTGAGCTTGATTATTCCAACATTGAGACGCCCGGACTTCTTACGGCGGTGCCTGGCAGCAGTTGCAGCGCAGACGGTCCTTCCAACACAGGTTTTGGTAGGTGTCAGGTCTGACGACGCGCCTAGTGTCGCAGTCGTGCAAGAGTTTTCCTACCGGCTGCCGTTGCGGGTAGTCGCCGCAGAAGGCGTAGGCGTAATAGGTTCAATGTCATCCTGCCTGGCTGAGGCGACGGAGGAGTGCATCGCGCTGTCGGATGACGATGTCGAATTGCCTCCTGAGTGGCTGGAGACAATGCTGCGACATTTGCAGGAGCAGCCGGGTATCGTTGCTGTAGGTGGGCGTGATCTCCTGCAGGACCACCCGGAGATGCGCCGCACAGAAAAGCGGCTCTCAGAGGTTGGGACATTTCATTGGTATGGCCGGATGACAGGGAATCACCACCGGGGTGGCGGGAAAGCTCGCCGCGTTGATATTCTTCGCGGCTCAAACTGCTTATTCCACGGTGATTTCCTCCGCGAAGTTGGTTTCGAGAAGCGCTTGCGAGGACTGGGAGCTCAGGTGAACTGGGAATTGGCCTTAGCGTTTCAAGCTAGGCGGCGTGGGAAATCCTTCTTTTACGATCCGGACGTGGGAGTGGTGCATCACGCCTCACCACGTTTTGATCGTGATTCTCTGCACCGGGGTGGGTTTGATGCCACGGGAACGTCAGATAATGCCTTCAACGAAACCTTCGTCACCGTTTGCTATGCGCCCGGTTTTCGCAAATGGATGGCTTTGGCATATCAGATGGCAATCGGGAGTTCGTTAGCGCCAGGTGTTCTGCACGGGCTCCGCCAAATTTTGACTTTGCAGCCGAAACTCCTGCCGCGTCTCCAGGCGACCGTTTCCGGCCGGAGTCAGGCATTGCGGCAAAGTTTATTTTCGGATATCGGATGAATGAGCCTCTTGTTCTGACTATAAAAGAGTCTATCAGACGGGCGGCCTCACTAGGACCTCGCTGGCTCGAGGATTGGCTACGGCAGGGGTGGCAGCGGAGACACTGCCGGCGGTTCATGAAGGAGCAAGGCATTCCAAGAATTACGGCAGCCTGGGTGCAGCGCCATGGGCTCAAGGTTCTTGAGGGACCGTTTGCTGGTTTGAACTTCGTAAACGAATCTGCCGGCAGCATGTTGGTTCCTAAACTTGTAGGAAGTTATGAATCTGAGTTGCATTCCATCATCGACGACCTTTTGCAGTGTTCCTCGGAAATAACTAAGATAGTGGATGTTGGGTGTGCAGAGGGGTATTACGCCGTGGGATTCGCTCACCGTCTGCCAAACGTCGTGGTGCATGCGTATGACGTGGACCCCAAGGCACGTCGGCTTTGCCGGCGGATGGCGCAGCTCAATGCAGTGAGCGCGCGAGTGAAAGTCCATGGACGTTGTGATCCAATCGCACTGGAGGCTGTCGGGCTGAACGGCGCATTAGTTATCTGCGACTGTGAAGGGTTCGAGTATCGGTTATTAGACCCGCAGCTTGCTCCTTCTTTGCGCGGAGCGCGATTACTCGTGGAGCTTCACGGAAGCAATGCGGAAACGGAGGCTTTGTTGGAGCGCTTCAGTGGCAGTCACGAGGCGCAAGTCATCCCGGTGAGTGCGAGAAATCCCAAGGAGTTCCCGGATTGGGACTTTCTTGCCGAGCAGCACCGAACTCTTGCGGTCTGCGAATTTAGAAATCAAGAGCAACAGTGGGTCTACCTGCATCCTAGGGCCCGCTCATCCCCTTTGCCGTAGTCGTAATATGGAGTGGTTCATCGCCTTCCTTATAGTTCTACCAGCTGTGATATTGGTAGCGAAACGCTCCACGTTTCTTCTCGATTACGCAATGGTCGTGCTGGCGTTTAATCGAGGCATCCGACGAATTGTCGATTTTTACGTTAACGGACATTTCAATCCGCAATCGCCCATCAGTCTCACGCCGTTGCTGGTTGCGGCGTTGATGCTCGCGCCGGCCGCATCACAGCTCAGACGCCTGCCCAGACGGGCAGTTCGCCCATTCCAGTTCCTTGCCGGCGCATTGATCATAGGGTTGGTGATTGGTCTGGTGTTGAACCGGTTCGCCGCGATCTACAGTTTTGCGGAATGGATCTCTTCACTTGCGGCTATGGCTTTTGCGGCGTCACAGCCCGCAAGCCGGCGCGTGGCGGATCGCTGGGTCCGCACAGCAGGCTATTGTGCTGTATTGGTTGCAATCTATGGGGTGTGGCAATACTACACGATTCCAGCGTGGGATGGCATGTGGCTGGTGCAGGCCGGAATGGCTGGCTACATGGGTGAGCCGGAACCTACAAAGATGACGGTGTTCTCCACAATGAACGAGCGGGGACCGTGCGGGACTTTCCTCGCTTGGGCCGTGATCCCAATGATTCTAAACCGGCGCTGGCGCCTCGCGGGAGGCTGGCTTGTGATTGCCCTACTGCTTTGGGTAATTGTGCTCACGCAAACTCGATCAAACCTGATCGTAATTGCCGTGATAGCGCTCCTGTTTCCGACATTGTCCAGAGGACAGGGTTTATTGCGTGTCATGATGTTCGCCGCACTGGTGGTGCTCGCCGCAACATGGGGACTTGATAAGGTTCCGGGGATGAATGTGATCAACACCCGTTTCGGTGCAGAATCACTTTACGGCGAATCAAGTTCGCTCCAAGGGCGCATCTCTATATACCGGAGTGCTGCGATCGAAGTTCTAACAAACCCATTTGGAAGAGGACTGGGGTCGAGCGGCATGGGAGTGCGGGTGGAAAATGCTTTGGGCAATACCGTCCAAACGTTGGGCGATTCTGGTTATATCCAGATGTTCGTTCAATTCGGATGGGTTGGGGGAGTTCTCTTCTTTGTTGCCATGTGGAAGCTATGGAAGGAACTCTCTGTGCGATGGGACACGTGGAGCCGTAGGTTTCAGCCGGACGAGATTGATCCATTCGTCACTGCGACCCGTGCCATTCTGTTGGGCTCGATGGTATTCCTTTTTGTAGGGGATGTGTTCGCCGGCTACAGTTTGATCTGGGTATTTTTTGGGCGTGCTCTCAGCCCCTATGCGGACTTGAGCTTCATCAACCGGCAAATTGCCAGCATTCCGGTTACGTTCGCGGAGGCTGCGCCCACCGGCCCTTCTTTGTGAGCGCCGTTGTTCGAGAAAGCGCCCGCTCTGTTACCGGCACATGAAAGTCGCCATTGTCATGCCTTTGGCGGAACAGAAAGGAGGCGCGGAACTCTTGCTCCTCCATCTTTTGAAAGGGAATCAGCAGGCGATAAGGGAGGAGTATGGCGTCGCGTTCTTAACCAACGGGCCACTGCCCGCTCAGGCCCAAGCATTAGCTTCGCGGGTTGAAGTATTTCCGGCAGGGCGGTTGCGGCAGATCCACCGCTATGTTGCCACCGTTTTCCGTCTCGCGAGATGGCTGCGTCGAGAGAAGTTCGACATTGTCATGTCGTGGATGTCCATGGGGCATCTGTATGGTTCTCCGGCTTCTGTGCTTGCCGGTTTGCCAAATGTCTGGTGGCAGCATGGATTCCCAGGGCGGAGTTTGATCGAGCGGCTCACGGCCTGGGCACCCTCACGGGGGATTTTCTGCTGCTCTGCCGCAGTCGAAACGGCGCAGGGGAAACTTTCCCCACTCTCCTCGCGCACGGTGATCCATCCTGCCGTCGATCTCCAAGTGTTTGATCCCACCTCTTTTCCGCAACCCGAGTGCGCGAGGGTTCGACTGGGGCTCCCGGAGACCGGGTTCATCATCGGCACAGTAGGCCGCCTACAGAGGTGGAAAGGGATGGATATCTTCGTTGAATCCGCGGCCCAAGTGGTCAAAGAACGGAGCGATGTGCATTTTGTAATCGTGGGTGGAGCGCATGCTCTAGAGCCAGGCTACGCGCGGGAACTGACTGACCGAGTTGCGAGGTCGGGGCTCTCTACCTACATCACTCTGGCAGGGTTTCAGCGCAACCCTGCGGAGTGGATGAACGCATGCGATATCGTGGTGCATGCTTCCACGGCACCAGAGCCATTTGGAATGGTCATACTGGAGGCGATGGCGCTCGGAAAAATTGTGATTGCCTCAGCGGCCGGTGGGCCTCTGGAGATCGTTGAGCACGGAGTGAACGGATATCTTTCTCCGCCGGGGAACGCGGCAGCTCTCGCTGCAAACATCTTAATGGTCCTATCCGCCGGCAACTTCAAGAGCCTCAGAGAGCAGGCCCGGAGCACTGCGAGACTGTTTTCTATCAACCATTTTGCTGCAAAAGTGAGTGAGGAAATTCGTCGGGTCGCAGGATGCAAAGAAGTGAGCGATGAATCACCGGGAACTGTTGCTGGCAAACTGCAATCATGAAGATTGCGTTAGTCACCCAGAATATTAACCGAGGAGATGGTCAAGGAAGGGTGTGTCTCGAATTGGCTAAACACGCCCTTCGCAAAGGCTGCCAAGTCTCACTTTTCACCAACTTTGCCGAACCAGAGTTGATGGCTGGTGGTGCCCGGTGGATCCCGGTTCAGCCGAATCGCTGGCGCGCATCGCTTCTCACGGTTCGGCAGTTTGTTTATCTCGCCAATCGAGCACTCCAACGGCACGCCGCGGATACCGATGTGATACACGGTTTCGGTTACAGCTTGAGCCAGCGACATCAAGTCAACAGCGTGCAGTTTGTGCATCGCACTTGGAGCAAGTCGTTCGCACACCCAATCCGGCGATCACGGCGGCCGAATGCACTTTATCACTGGTTATATACACGTCTGAACATTCATTGGGAACAAGCCGCCTTTAAGCAGGCAGAGGTCGTCGTGGCCTGTTCACCGATGGTGAAAGGCGAGCTGATCGCAACCGGTATTCCCTCGGGCAAGCTCCGGAGTGTGTGTAATGGGGTGGATTTGGATGAGTTCGCCACTGCCTTACCATGCCGGCGCGCGCTGGGGTTGCCGGACAAGGTTTCACTTTTTTTGTTCGCTGGCGACATCCGCACACCCCGAAAAAATCTTGATCTCGTGCTGAGAGCGATCAAGGAACTGTCCGAGGTGCATCTAGTTGTAGTCGGAGCATTGCCACGCAGTCCTTATCCGGCCATGGCGGAAACTATGGGCATCGCTTCCCGTGTCCACTTCCTGGGATTTCGGAGCGATCTGCCAGCGATCATGGCATCGGTAGATGCCTTCGTTTTTCCAGCTCATTATGAGCCGTTCGGAATGGTCGTTCTTGAAGCAATGGCCAGTAAGCTGCCCGTAATCACGGCCGCTTCAGTGGGCGCATCAGCCTTGGTTTGCTCCAATGCTGGTATCGTGCTTCAAAACGCAGACAGCCTTCCCCCACTCGTCGCGGCGATGGAGCGATTGATTTCTAACCCGGACGAGCGGATGCGCATGGGACGTGCCGGACGCGCCATTGCAGAGGAACACTCTTGGGAAAGAATGGTCGGCAATTACATAAAAATCTATCATGAGCTCTTGCAGCTAAAAAAGTCGGTGCTCGCGTGAAAGATTTACCCACGCAGATCGGATGGTTCGCCACGAAAGGCAGCGGCACTAATGAAGCTCAACGAATAGCGACGTTGCTTTCGCACCTTCCCGGGCTTTGGGAGCTACCCTTTGATAAGCATCACAAACGGCAAAGCTTCTTTACACTTCTGCGATTGCTGCGTCGCAGACAACCGGCGTTGCTGGTCATGGAAGGGACAGGGGTTGCGGGCGGATTGGCGTGCTTGATTGCACGCGCTTTGTGGAAGGTGCCATTTGTAGTCAGCAGCGGAGACGCGGTGGGGCCGTTCATTGCTGTGCATCACCCTGCGGCTGGCGTGCTGGCGGCGTGCTACGAGTGGTTGCTTTATCGATACAGTGCCGGGTTCATCGGATGGACTCCCTACTTGGTGGGCCGGGCTCTCACCATGGGTGCTCCGAAAGGCGTAACGGCGCCCGGATGGGTGCTTGGAGGGGATCAGCAGCTCGACATGCTGGAGCAGCGGCGCCGGGTTCGCGACCAATGGAAGATCCCTCAGGACGCCATTGTTGTGGGTTTGCTCGGGGCCATCGAATGGAATGAAAAGTGGCAATATTGTTACGGACTGGAACTGGTGGAGTGCGCCCAGCGTATGCAGCGCAAAGATGTAGTGTTTGTCGTTGTCGGCAGCGGGTCCGGCCTGGAACAGTTACGCACGCGTGCCGGTGTCTTGCTTGGTTCACGAGTGATCCTACCCGGAGCGGTTGCCCTGCAAGAGGTTATGTCCACATTGTCGGCGTTCGACATTGCTTCGTTACCCCAGAGCATGGATGGCGTTGGGATGTTTCGCTACACGACGAAGCTAAGCGAGTATGCCGCCGCCGGCCTGCCGATTATCACCTCGCAGATTCCTGCTGCCTATGACCTGATGCTGGACTGGAGCTGGCGTTTGCCAGGCGCTGGCCCTTGGACAACGGACTACATTAGTGCTCTGACATCACTGTTGGAGCAGTTGGATTCTAAGGAGATCGCGGCATGTCGTGCCGCGGTTTCCAGACAGATTGACACCTTCCAAAAGGACGATCAGATGCAGCGTGTGACTGCATTCATCAAAGAGATTCTCCTCCCTGTATGTCCTATTTGATGAACTTCGTGCTTCGCTGGCTGCCACGCACCTGGATCAGGCGGTGTGGGCAGTTGCAGTTCAGAATCCCATGGCTCCGGAGACCGATTGAGTGGGCCAGTCGAAAGATCGTTGCTCGGGAAGGGATCATTCAACGCGGAATCGGGCAAGGTCTCCGATTCGATGCGACAAACGGCTACCCAGGTTATCTGTTTGGCACCTCTGAACCAGAAGAGCAGGCGCTGCTGGCCAAGATGCTGAAAGTCGGCGCCGTTTTCTATGATGTCGGCGCAAATATCGGATTCTACTCGACTGTCGCGGCGCGGCTTGTTGGCCCGACCGGGCAGATCTTCGCTTTTGAACCCATGCCGCATTCAGCGGAGTCATGCCGCAAGAATGCGCGTTTGAACGGATTCGACCATGTGATGGTGATCGAAGGGGCTGTGGGAGCACAAAGCGGCGAAGCGAGGCTGGCCATTGGCAATTCGTCGGCTGTGCATCGCTTGGAGGATCAGGGCGAGCTACAGGTGCAGGTTCATGCCGTCGATGTCTGGCGGGCAGACCTAAACGCTCCAGTTCCCGACGTCGTGATGATTGATGTCGAAGGAGCCGAACTGGACGTGTTTCGCGGAATGATTCAAACCATCAGAGAATGCCGGCCCACGATCATGGTGGAGGTGCATTGGCTCGGCGACCGTTTTACTGAGTATTTCGAGAGCGAATTGGCGCCCTTGGGATACCTTTGCGCCACTTATGGTGGCGGGACGATTCCGACGGATGTGGAGCGCTTTCATGCGTTGCTTTCCTGCCCAAAGCCATGACTCGGAATTAGTCAGCGCAAGATGTGGCCTTGATTCGAGCGCCGGCAAGTTGCGTGGAATCAAAAGCTATTGCAGCAGCAGCCTGATCGAACGACCAATGCATATTTTGTTCTCTGGAATGGAGTGGTTTCCCGAGTGCAGGGATGGAGGGCTGGACCGATATTTCCATGAGCAGCTCAGGGCGCTGGCGGACCAAGGTGTAACCGGAACAGCGCTCATCTCTTCTGCAAGAGCAGTTTCGATGGGCGTCATTTCGATTGAACCGATGGCTCACAAGGGAGCGTCGCTGTTGGGGCGCTGGTCGGGTGCACGATGCTTGGCGGCTAAAGCGCTGAGAGAAGGGGTGAATGTGGTGAACGCGCACTTCGCGCTCTACGCTTTTCCTTGGTTGCGAATGATCCCGGCATCGGTGCCGCTCGTGGTGAACTTCCAAGGGCCTTGGGCGGAGGAGATGCGGGTGCAGTCGTCTAGTCTGAAGCGGCGGCTGGTTTCCACAGTCGCGAAGCAGATTGAAACGGCGGTGTATCGGAGGGCGGATCGGGTAATCACGTTGTCCGAGGCGTTTCGGCAACTCCTTCACGAACAATATGGCGTGCCGCTCTCCCGCATCCGGGTGGTGCCGGGCGCTTTGCATCTGGACCGGTATCTGGCCGCATCGCCGCGAGCGGAGGCACGGCAGCGGCTGGGGTGGCCGGCGGATCGGACTGTTCTCCTTTCCGTGCGGCGGTTGGCCAAACGCATGGGTTTGGAGCTGCTCATCGATGCCGTCGCGGAGGTGCGGGCGGAGTTTCCTCAAGTGCTGCTGCTGATCGGTGGGAAAGGGCCGGAAGCGGACAGGCTTCAGGAGAGAATCGCGGAGCGGCAGTTGGGTGAAAACGTCCGACTTCTTGGATTCGTTCCCGAAGAGGAGTTGCCTCTCGCGTATGCGGCGGCGGATGTGTCGGTGGTGCCCACGACAGCGCTGGAAGGGTTCGGGTTGATCACGGCCGAGTCTCTTGCCTGCGGGACGCCAGTGCTGGGGACGCCAGTGGGTGCCACCCCTGAGATCCTGCGGCCGCTCGATCCGAATCTTGTCTTCGAAGCTCCCACGGTGCGGGCGATGGCAGAGCGGATTCGGCAGGTGTTGCGCGGGGAGATCCGGTTGCCGGATCGGGAAGCATGCCGCAGTTATGTTCAGCGCTACGGATGGCCGGCGGTCGTGCCGAAAATTCTGGCGGTTTATGAAGAGGCGATTGCCGAGCGGAGGGCGAAGGGATGATGGGTGAAACAGAAAACGGCAAGGGGTGGCAGACGGGAGGAAGGGAGAAACGCGTCGGCAGCAACGGATGGAGCGAACGTCAGACGGCGTTCCGACAGCCGCAGAGTTGTCAGGCGTGCCAATTGACCGCGAGGCGCTGAAGACCGACGATCAAAGGCATGAGCTGGACAGAGCGTATCATCGTCGATTCAACCCTTTGCCATGGCAGAGCGTGCATCCGTGGCACCCGCGTCATGGTTTCTACGGTCCTCGATAATCTCGCAGCAGGGCTCAGCCCGAAGGAGATCGTCCGGAGCTACCCACCGCTGTGCGCCGAAGACATTCAGGCAGCGATGGCCTACGCGGCCGACCTCGCGCGGGAGCGTGTCGTCCGAACGCCTTTGGGAGCGGCGGCGTGAGGTTCAAGCTGGATGAGAATCTGCCAGTCGAACTGGGTTTCCTGCTCCGTGAAGCCGGACATCATGCGCATACCGTTCTCGATGAGAATCTGGGTGGTTCGCCGGATTCTTCGATCGCTCGTGTTTGCCAGGTCGAAAAGCGTATCCTGGTCACGCTCGATCTGGATTTCGCCGATATCCGCAGCTATCTGCCCGGGGAGTATTCCGGAATCATCGTGTTGCGGCTCACGCGGCAGGATCGGGACAGCGTGTTGGCGATGATGCCTCGCATCCTCGAGTTACTTCAGACGGAGCAGATTGCGCAGCGTCTTTGGGTGGTGGATGAGAGTCGGACACGGATTCGGGGAGGTGCTTAAATCGCCGCATTCCACGGTGGTCCGGCGCATACCCTTCATGTTTGCCGGCGATGAGGTGGATCGAGGCTATTTCCCTGCGTCGCGGGCTCAGTTCTGGCGAGTGTCGCTCACGGCTAAACGGTGGTCGGCTTGCATCACGTCCCTTCCTGTGATTGACAACATGAGCGTGCGGCATCGTGTCCTTTTTATCGATCACGCCGGGGTTCTGGGTGGCGCGGAATTGTTTCTCCTGGATTTGGCGAAGGCGTATGGACCTGCCGGCTCGGTGTTGCTTCTCGACGCCGGCCCGTTTCAAGAACGTCTCCATCGCGAAGGGGTGAAAGTCGAGCTGTTGCAGGCGCCGGATGCGGTGCTGGGTGTAGGACGTGGCGGAAAAGGGCTCGCGCAGGTCCTTGCGATCCCCGGCGTGGTGCGGACCGCCTGCAAAGTGGCGCGCTATGCAAAGGACTTTGATCTGTTATTTGCGAACAGTCAAAAGGCGCTGGTGATCGGCGCTGTGGCGTCGTGGCTCTCGCGCAAGCCGTTGGTCTGGTATCTCCACGACATCGTCACCGCGTCGCATTTCAGCGCGCTGAACCGCAGGCTTTCCGTCATTTTAGGGAACCGGTGTGCGGCGCGGATCATCGCGAATTCACAAGCAAGCAAGGATGCGTTCGTGGCGGCAGGCGGGTGCGGGGAGAAGGTCGCCGTCATTTACAATGGGATCGCTGCGGGGACGGATGAGTCGGACGCTGCGGCAGCCGCGCAGGATGTGCGGCGGGAATTAGGGTTGATGGGAATGCCGGTCGTGGCGGTGTTCAGTCGGCTGGCGCCATGGAAGGGGCAGTTTGTTTTGCTGGAAGCATTGCCCCAGCTTCCCGGCGTCCATGCGCTGCTGGTCGGGGCACCGCTCTTCGGCGATGAAGTGCGCTATGAGGAGGAGCTGAAGGCGAAGGCGCGCAGCTTGGGCATGGCGGACCGGGTGCATTTCCTCGGGTTTCGGGAAGATATCCCGGCCTTGCTCCAGGTGGCGGACGTGGTGGCGCATACCTCGGTGGCGCCCGAGCCGTTTGGGCGGGTGATCGTCGAAGGGATGCTGGCGCGGAAGCCGGTGGTGGCCACACGGGCAGGCGGGGCGTGCGAGATCATCGAGGATGGAGTGACGGGGCGGCTGGTCACGCCGGGAAGCGTGGACGAGCTGGCGACGGTGCTGCGAGAGTTGCTAAGCGATCGAGAAAAGGCGGAGGCGCTGGCACAAGCGGGATATGCCGTGGCGGTGGCGCGGTTTTCGGTGGAGGCAATGCTGGCGGGGATTGAGCGGGAGATTGCGACGGTCGTGGGAGTGGGGCCGCGAGACGAAGCGAACGCGGCGGGCGGAGCAGGCGTGGCGGGGTAAGCAGAACGGCCTTGGCCTTCGTCAAGAGCCGGCAACCGATAGCGGTGCATTTTCCGGGCAGTCGCTTGCCTGCGGACCTCGTCGTTTGCGCGTAAGTCAGACCGCCTTTGCCCCGATCCCTCCACTCCGCTCCGAGCGATGCTGCTCGTCCATCCAACATCGCTCGCCGGAGCTCCGGTCGGGATGACACGCTGAGTGGGATGATAATCCCCGAGGATTTTCACCCTGAATTGCTCCGCCCCACACAGCCGGAATCGACATTGCGCCTGCCCTCCCGACTTGCCACCTTGCCGGCATGAACTTGCTGGCCCAAGCGGAACAGGCCCGCGCCGAGGCATGCGAGCAGGAGCGCTTGCAGGTGCGTGCGCGGCTGGCGCTGGCGTTGCGCGGACTGCTGCCCGGACAGGCGTGCTGGCTTTATGGTTCGATCACGCAGCCGGGGCGATTTCGCGCATGGTCGGATGTCGATCTGGCGCTCGAGCAGGAACCCACAGGCTGCAGCATTTTCCTGCTGATGAGCCTCCTGTGTGAAAAAGTCGGGCGTCCAGTCGATCTGACGTTGCTGGGCGAGACACGCTTGGCGGAGAAAATCCTGCGCGAGGGCGAGCGATGGATCGGGTAGCCCTCGCGATCCTCACGACGGAGCTGGAGCGGGACAGCACGGTGCTCGCCGAAGCGGCACGGCTCGCGCGGGAGCGCCTCCGGGTGCCGCACCCGGGGCATCTGGAGGCGTGCGGTTACGAGTTGAACCGGCTCTACAACGTGGTGGAGAAAGCGTTCGAGCGCGTGTGCATGGCTTTTGAGAATCACTTCGACAAGCGCGGGGACTATCACGAGCGGCTGATCGAGCGGGTGAGCCTGGAGATAGCCGAAGTGCGGCCTGCCTTTCTACCCGCGGCGGAACGGCAGGCAGTACGGGAGTTGAAGTCATTCCGGCATCTTTTCCAGCACGTCTATGACCTGCATTTCAGGGAGGATCGACTTGGTGAGTTGGTCACCTTAGCGGAGCACGTGGCAGTGGCGTTCCCGGTTTGGGTTCGCGATTTCAGTGGGAAGGTTCGCGCCGAGTTGGAGGGGTGAACGGGCTGCGGGTGGATTGAAAAGGGGGAGCACAGGCACCCTCGCGTGTTCTTGCGGGCACCCCGCCCGGAAGCGTTTGCCGGAGCTTCAATTTGGAACACACCGTCCACCGACGTCCGATGTGTTCGGCGAGGGCGCCAAACACGGCGCGGGGGCGCGTGCGCTCCCCGTCGCAATCGCGCGCCGTCCCCCGCTCAGGATGGCGTCAGAGATTCTGCCCAGAGGTTTGATGAGGTCACTGGCTTCCGCCGAGAGACGGCTCGGCGAGTTCTCCCTGCCGTTTCGGAACGTCCCCCGCCGGTTTCTGCGGAAGGTCAAAGGGTTGCGTCGCGGCTTCCCTCCGGGCACACTCCTGCGATGAAGCTGGCAACAACCCCTGAAGAACAGCGCGCCTGGATGGCCCAGTGGCGGCTCGCCGCGGTGGAACTGGAGCGGG
>CAXSDZ010000008.1:1756-2122 GCA_964235505.1 uncultured Chthoniobacteraceae bacterium | reverse complement strand
AAGAAAAACGCCCGCGCCTGCTCGAGTTGCTGATCGAAATGAATGAAACCTACCCGGACCGTGCCGGGATCGTTTACGTCTCGACGGTGAAGAAAGCGGAGGAGCTGCGCGAACTTTCAGACGACCAGGCACTCCGGGACACGGACATGATCCTCCGACGGTCGCCGGACGCCTTCGCCCGAGCGAATCAACGCACGGACTCCGGCTTGATCGAACAGCAGCGCCTCTTTGCAAAATGGCATTCCCGTCCGGCGAACTGAACCCGTTGTTCGAAGCAGCGTTGGGGCTTCAGGAATTCTGCCAGGAGCGAGGTTGGAGCTTTTGCTTCATCGGTGGAATTGCCGTTCAACGGTGGGGTGAGCCGCG
>CAXSDZ010000008.1:0-1746 GCA_964235505.1 uncultured Chthoniobacteraceae bacterium | reverse complement strand
TTCACTAAAGATGCGGATTTGACGCTGCTCACCGGATTTGGCGGCGAAGAGCTGTTTGTGGACGCGTTGATTGCGGAGTTCCACCCGCGGGCGGGCGATGCGCGCGAGTTTGCATTGCGGCAGCGGGTATTGCTTTTGAAGCATTCGTCCGGCATTCCGTTGGATATTGCGCTCGGAGCGTTGCCATTCGAGGAGGCGAGCATTGCGCGTAGTTCGCCCTGGGAGATTGCGCCAGCTCGATATCTGCAAACCTGCTCCGCAGAAGATTTGATCGTGCATAAGGCGTTTGCTTCACGACCCCATGATTGGGCGGATGTCGAGGGAGTGCTGATGCGGTGCGGGCCGAGCCTCGACGGGCGGTTGATGCTGAGGGAACTCGCCGCGCTCGCCGAACTCAAGGAGCAGCCGGAGATCGTGGACCAGCTTCGCCGTCTCTTTCGGAAATTTGATATTCAGGGCTAACGTGAAGCGCGTTGCAATTATTCACGACTGGCTGCCGCTCTACGGCGGCGCGGAGCGGGTGCTGGAGCAAATGCTGCACGTCTTTCCAGAGGCGGAGCTGTTCTCGATGATCGATGCCATCCCAGCAGGGGAGCGTGGCTTTCTACAGGAGAAGGCGGTGCGGACTTCCTTTATCCAGCGGCTGCCGAGAGCGAAGACGAAGTATCGAAGCTATCTGCCGCTGATGCCGCTTGCGGTGGAGCAATTTGACCTACGGGGATTTGATCTGATCATCTCCAATAGCTACGCAGTGGCGAAAGGCGTCCTCACAGGACCGGATCAGTTGCACATCTGCTACTGTTGCTCGCCTATTCGATACGCATGGGATCTGCAGGCGCAGTATCTGGAAGAGGCCGGCTTAACCCGCGGAATCAAAGGATGGCTGGCAAAAGCGCTTCTTCACTATATCCGGCTGTGGGATACGCGCACAGCGTCTGGAGTCGATCACTTCATCACCCTTTCAAAATATATCGGCCGCCGCATCAACAAGGTCTATCGCCGCGAATCGACGGTGATTTACCCGCCGGTGGATGTGGAGAAATTCACCATCGCAGGCGAGAAGGAGTCCTCCTATTTCACTGCTTCGCGAATGGTGCCTTACAAGCGCATGGACCTCATCGCTGAAGCATTTTCCCGCATGCCGGAGCGCAGGTTAATTGTGGTGGGCGACGGGCCGGAGATGCCAAAGGTGCGGGCGAAGGCTGGGCCGAACGTGGAGCTGCTCGGCTATCAAGGTGATGTGCGGATGCGCGAGCTGATGCAGCGGGCTCGGGCCTTTGTCTTTGCAGCGGAGGAAGACTTCGGCATCGTGCCGGTCGAAGCGCAGGCGTGCGGGACGCCGGTGATCGCCTTCGGAAAAGGTGGAGCAAAAGAAACTGTCGTGCCGGGTGTAACGGGGGTGTTCTTTGAGCAGCAGACCCCAGAAAGTATCTGCGCCGCGGTAGAAGACTTTGAGGCGCACCGTGATGCGTTCAATCCCGCTACGATCCGGAGCAATGCGGAACGCTTTTCCGCCGCACGTTTCCGCATAGAATTTTCTGAATTTGTGTCGAGCCGATGGGAGGAGTTTCAGCGATCGTTGTGAGAGGCGCAGCTTCTACTGCGGCAAGCTCTTGAAAGGCCGCTCGCGTCACATAAAAACCGCAGACGGTTGGCCGGGTGCTAGCCGCGCGGATCACCGCTGCCCGCGATGACGAATCCACAGAAATCAAGGGGGTCGGGGCGACAGGATTCGAACCTGCGACC
>CAXSDZ010000007.1:42186-45886 GCA_964235505.1 uncultured Chthoniobacteraceae bacterium | reverse complement strand
CGCCGCAAGCCCGGTGCGCCGAGCACGCCGAAATTCTTCCCCGGCTCCCAAATCCAGAGCTCCTGCCCATCGCGGGCGACCTCGATCCGTTCCTTGCTCACGGTGGTTCCGACGCGGAGATGGTCCGGCGTTTGCAGCGCGACATGGAGCTTCGCGCCGCGCAGTTCTTTCGGCAGGCCGTCGCTTTTCACCAGCTCCAGGTCGCCGTAAAAAGATCGCGGGGCCTCGGAAGGCTCCGCCGCCACGAGCGCGCGCACGTGCTCCAGCCCGGCGGAAAACGAGCGCTCCGCGTCGGTCGGCAGCGCGAGCTTCGCGGTGAGCAGTCCGCCCGCGAGCGCGGGCACGGCGAGGATCGGGAGGAGGATGTGGCGCTTTTTCATGGGAGGAAGGGGGACGGCCAGCATGCACTCGGATGCGCCGTGCGCCAGCGGCATCGGGCACGGTCCGCGGATTGCACGCCGCGGCAAGTGCTTGCCAAGCGCGGCGTGCGCGCCGCACGCTCCGCGGCGCGATGCGCTCCCTCCGCCACGCCCTTTTCGCCCTCGCACTTTGCCTTTTCGCGTGCGGCGCCCCTGCACAGGAGAAGCCGTCCGGCGATCAGTTCTACGGCCTGCTCCAGCTGGTCCGCTACGACCAGCCGCGCGGGCGCTCGGATGGCTTTGCGCCGACGCGCCAGCTCGTGGTGCGGAGGGACGGCGACGATGCGGTGGACTGGCCCGCGCTCACGCTGAATGGGCAGCCGATCTTCCGCGACAAGGCGGAGGAGCGCGTGCCGATGGCGCTGCGCAAAGGCGCGGCCGCGCAGCCGCTTTTCCAGATGCCGGCGGACGACGCGATCTCGCCCGGCAACCACTGGATGCGCGCGGTCGAGTGGCGCAACGGGCGGCGGCATCTCTACACTGCGGACAAGACGGCGCGCTGCGCCAATGCGGGCGAGGCGATGACGGGGCGGCACGAGCTGTGGACATTTCCGGTCAAGATCAGCGGGCAGGGCGGGCCGGCGGTGCGCAACGTGGTGCTGCGCGCGGGCAGCGCAGTCATTTACAAAAAGGACGGGCCGTGGCGCTCGCTCACGCTGCTGCTGCCGGCGAATGAGCCGGGCGTGCCGTATGAAATCAGCGTCGATGGACGGCCACCAGTGAAGTTTCAGGCCGGGCTGATGCCGGTGAAACTCGGCACCCCGCGCGAGCAGATTTTCGCCTTTGACACGACGCTCGGCGGCGACGGGCCGAAGCTGCGCGTGCAAGCGCTCACGCGGTCCGAGGAGTTTCCGAATCCGAAGGAATGGGCCGCCGATCTGGCCGCGTTGGGGCAGGGGCTGCCGGCGGCGTTTGCCTTCGAGCGGCCCGCGGGATTCGCGCGGCATCTCGGCGTGGAAGTGCCGCGCTCGCCGCTCACGATCTACGCCGCCGCGCTGCCGCACGGGATGAGCGGCGGATTCTACAAACAAGCGCCAGCGCATGGATTGAAGGGGTTTGCCGGCAATCCGGATGCCTACGCGGCGTATCTCGCGGACCTTGGGTTCGACGCGGTTTTCGATCCCGCAAATGCGCTACCCGAGCCGCAGGAGGCTGACAGTCTGGAGGCGCGTGCGGCTGCGCTCTCGCGCCGCGGGATCGGGCTCGGGCTGCAATACGACAACAACTGGAGCCGCCCTTCGCTCCAGCATCCGAACCTCGCGTTCTTCGCGCACACGCTGCCGGAGTGGCACGCGCCGCTCTACCGCTCGCTTTCGCTCACGGCGCAGCGCTTTGCGCGGTTGCCAAATTTCCTCGGCATTTCCATCGGCTCCGACAACGCGGGCTACGCGCCGTTTTGGAGTTGGGCGCCTCCGATCCCGGACCGGCCGTGGGCGGAGGCGATGGTCGAATTCGCCGGAACCGCGCAGCCGCAGATTCCGAGCGCGGCGGTGCCCGGCGGGCGCGAGTGGAGCCCCGAAGCGCCGGGAAAAACGGTCGAGGAATTCATCAAATACGTGACGCGCTACGACGCGACTTTTCAGCAATACGGCTACTTCGCGGAGGCGGTGCGCGACGTGGATCGGCGGCTCGTTTTCACCACCGGCTCGTATGGCTCGTCGCCGGGGAATGGCGCGCGCGGCGGCTGGCCTTGGGCGAGCGTGCCGGGCCGCGTGATGAGCGAAGGGCTCAGCGTGCAGCAGGCTTACGACTGGAACGAGAAGCACGCCGCGAAGCCGCTGCACAACGTGGCGCTCACCGATCGCATTCGCTCTTACTCGCCGAAGAAAAAGACGTGGTCACTGCTCGATAACTTCGCGCTGCTCTACGGGCGCGAGTCGTTTCAACGCGCGTGTGCGCTGGCGCTCACGCGGGGCGTTCAGGGCATCGGCACGAACTTTCTCCCGAATCCGGGCGGCGACACCGCGCGGCCGGATGTCGTCGCTTTTCAAAAGGAGATGAACGAGTGGATGCGGCGCTTTGGCGGCGTGTATGCGCGCATGGAGCCGACGCCCACGATCGGCATTTTTTTCGGATATCACCAGGCGGTGCAGCGGCGTGTGGTGGAAGGCATGGAGCCGCCGGAGCAAGCGATCTACAGAGGCTCGCACGAGGGCAAGGTGACGGAGGCGCTTTTTCTTTGCCACGCCGCGGGGTGGCCGGCGCGCGTCATCACATATCAGGAAATGACGCGCGAGCCGCTGCCGACCGGGATGGCGGCGATCCTGCTCGTCGGCCTAGACAAAGCGGATGAGAGCTGGAGCTGGGCGCCGGGATTGGAAAAGCCGCTGCAACAGTTTCTCGATCGCGGCGGACGCATCCTCGCGGATGGCGAGTCGTTCTGCCCGGTGCCGAGCACGAAGACGAAGCTGCGCGTGGCGGCATATCAGCCGCAGAGCGATGTCGATCCGACGTCGCTGCTCTTCGCGCGCAACGCAGAAAATATCGCCCTCCTGCGCGCAGCGATGGCGGGTGTCGCCGCGCCGATCGCTGTGAGCGAAAACCCGACGCTCTGGGCAATCCCGACCGTGTGCGGCGACACGCAATATGTGACCGCGATCAACCAGGCTTTCGCCGAAAGCGACGAAGCGCGCGAGATGCTCCGCCCCGCTGACCCGCGCGCGACAAAGCCGGAGCTTTGGAAGACCAAAGGCAACGCGAGCCTCTTCGTAAAACCACAGACTGGCGCGCTGAAATGGAACACGACGCGGCCGATTTACGATGTGCGGCTCGGGCGCAAGCTGAGCGCGGAGGAAGCGGCGAGCGTGGACCTCACGGCGGATGCGTTTCGCTGGTATGCGCTGCCGCCGCGCGAAGTGACGGCACCGGAGATGGTGGTGGCGAAGCTGCAGCGTCCTTTTTTTGAAGCGACGGCGGTGATCGGCGGTGCGCAGCCGATGAGCGGCATCCCGGTGAAATTCACCGTGACGCGCGATGGGGAAGCCGCGGAGGTTTTCTCCACTTCCGGCCTCGCGACGCGTCTCCCCGTGGGTGAAAACGACCCGCCCGGCGAATATGCGATTACCGCCACCGAGTTGCTGACGGGACTGGCTTCGCCGCAGCCGGTGACTGCTCAGGTGCAGCCGCGTGCAGCGGTCCTGGCGACGGCGGGCGGAGCGTTGGCGCTGTCTCCCGCGACGAAGGCGTTCGCCGCGCGCAAGCACGTGGCGCTCACGATCGCGCTCACGCCGGAGCAGGAAAAGGACGGCGCGATTGCGGCGCAGGCAAAGGCGTTGGAGGAG
>CAXSDZ010000007.1:37016-42176 GCA_964235505.1 uncultured Chthoniobacteraceae bacterium | reverse complement strand
CGAGCAGGGGAGGATTGTTTCGCGCGGCAAAGTGGCGGCGGGTGGCGTGGTGGAAAGCCTCCAGCCACTGCGCTCACCGCACCGGTATCCGCAGTGGAAAACGATCGCCGCGGACGTCGTGCTTTTCGGCACGCCGACGAACAATGTCCTGCTGCTCGACCAGGCGCGCGGCCAGCTTTTCCCGCGCACCTTTGCGCAGCCTGCGGCTGGTGAAGCGCAAGTGCTCTACACCCGCTCACCTTTCGTCGGCGAATACGACGCGCTCAACATCGTCGCTGCGGATGCGAACGGAATCGCCAGCGCCGTGCGCACGCTTACGATCCCGGCGAAGGTAACGGCGCGGTGAGAGTATTTTTCCCACTCATGTCTGGCCTATGAAAGCGATCCTCGGCACTGCGTTTCTGATCGTGTTCGCCGGCTGCGCTACAAACCTGCCCAAACACGACTTTGCGGGCACTTGGAAAATGAGGCTGGCGGAGCCCTACGTCTATTACCTGCGGATTTATCCCAACGGGGCCGCTGCCATCTGGCCTTCGCCACCCGACGGAGAGACTTCGTGGACGAAACTCGATGGCGATTACCTTGTATTCCATTACGACCCGCCGCTGCGCGACCCGAGACTGAGCAGGCGCGGACCCCTTCTGTTGATGCACGATAATGTTTCAACCGAAGTCTTCGACAGGATGGCTGATGATATTGAACCGCCGAAATAACCATCATATGGCGAGTGACCGCATGAGAATCGGCAACAGAAGAGATGACGAGGAAGTGCTGCAGGGAAACGATTTCAGGCGGCACGTCCGCCGATGCGTCTTTCGCGCTGGCAGGCTCCTCTGGCAGCGGACAGCGCCGCCTCTACCTCTGGTGCCTGCCGCCTTCGCCCCGATCCCTCCACTGCGCTCCGGTTCGGGTTCTTTCGCAAAGCAGCAGCGTCTGGCCGGAGCTTCGGTCGGGATGACAACGCGTGGTGGTGAGACTGAGTCGAAGGGAGCGGCGTTTCCGCGCTGTTGCAAAACCTTCTCGCCCTCGCACGCCGCTTTCGCGTTTGCTCACCGGCTCCTGTTTTCAAAAAGCAACGCTTCAACCCAAGACCCATCTCTTTATGCCCAATCCATGTACCGGCAAAGGCAACCCTTACACTCGGCAGGAAGTCCGCGACCGGCTCGACGCCACATTGAAAAAAGGCGAGCCGCTGATCGCGGCCGGCGCTGGCACCGGCATCTCGGCGAAGTTCATCGAGCGGGGCGGCGCGGACCTCATCATCATCTACAATTCCGGCCGCTTCCGCATGGCTGGCCACGGCTCGACGGCGGGCATGATGGCTTACGGCGACGCCAACGCGGTGGCCATGGACATCGGCGAATACGAGGTGCTGCCGATCGTGGAAGAGTGCCCCGTGATCTGCGGTGTGCACGCCACCGATCCGCGTCGCCGCATGTGGCACTGGCTGGGGCGGGTGAAGGAAATGGGCTTCTCGGGCGTGAACAATTTTCCCACGCACACGATCATCGACGGCCACTTCCGCAAGGTGCTGGAGGAGACCGGTATGAGCGTGCAGAAGGAATATGAGATGGTGGCGCTCGCGCGGAAGATGGACCTTTTCACCGTGGTCTATGTCGGCTCGGCGGAAGAGGCGAAGGCGATGGCGGACTCGGGGGCGGACGCGATCATCGCGCACGTCGGCACAACGGTCGGCGGCTCGATCGGCGTGGTGCAGGCGACGGCTTCGATGGATGATGCGGTGAGCCGCACCGAGAAGATCATCGCTGGCGGACAGTCCAGCGGCCGAAAGGACATCTACTATTTCTGCCATGGCGGCCCGCTCGCTTGGCCGGAGGACGCGCAGCAGCTCATGGATCGCGTGCCGGATTGCATCGGCTTTGTCGGCGCCTCGTCGCTGGAGCGGCTCGGCGTGGAGCAGCCGCTGATCGACATCACGAAGCGCTTCAAGGCGATCCGCACGGAGGGGCTGAAGAAAAATTAAGAAGTAGAATTTAGGATTTAGGAGGTGGCGGCGGAACCAGCGCACTTTCTAAATCTTACTTCTTAAATGCTAAATTCTATGCGCTTCATCCAAATCGACGACGCCGGGCGCGAAACGAACCCGTGGACCAACAACGAGTGGCTTTGCCGGCCAGACCTCGTCGCCGCCGACAAGCTCTTGCTGGTCCGGGCGAACATGGACCCGGGGCACTGCCATCCGTTTCACTTTCATCCGAACCGCGAGGAGATCATCTACGTGGTCTATGGCCGGGCGGAGCAGTGGGTTGGAGATGAGTTTCGCATCCTGCGGGCGGGAGAAATGGCGCACATTCCGCCGGGCGTCATTCACGCGACCTTCAACCCGCACAAAGAGCCGCTGGTCTTTCTCGCGATCCTGTCACCGGGGAAATTGCCGGAGGACAAAGCCGCCGATCCGGATCCGATCGACGTCGGCACGCAGGAGCCGTGGGCTTCCCTCCGCAAAGCGCGCGGCCGGCCCGAGTGCGTGTGGGGCGATGGCCAGGTGGCGTAGAAGCCTTTTCCACTTAGCCAAGCCCAGAGTGCCGCGCTTGTAACCGCAGAGCGGTGGCGAGCTGAAGGGCGGTGGTTGAGCGAAGCGAGGCTACGAAAAACAGGTCGGTGCGAAGAGCCGCAGAGCGGTGCAACTCAGTGCCGCCCTGTTTGTTCCGCTGACAGGCGCGGCGCTACACGGCTGCGGGGCGGGATGGCGCGATTCCTCTGGAAATGAACGCCAAATCAATCGACGGGAAGAAGATTTTCTCCCTCATCAAGGAGACCTTCAAGGAGTGGTCGGATGACAATGCGCTGCGCCTGAGTGCCGCGCTTTCCTACTACTCGATCTTTTCCCTCGCGCCGCTGCTGCTGATCGCGATAGGCATCGCTGGCAAGGTGCTGGGACCGGACGCCGATCAGGGGAAGCTGTTTGAACAATTGCACGGCGTCGTCGGGCCGCAGGCTGCGGAAGCGCTGCAGTCGATCGTCCAAAGCGCCAGCAAGAACAGCAATGGCGCCACTATCACTGGCTTCATCACTTTACTGATCGGCGCGTCGGGAATTTTCGGGCAGCTCAAGGACGCGTTGAACACCATCTGGGGTGTGAAGCTCAAGTCAGGGCTCGGCATCATGGGGTTCATCAAGGCGCGACTGCTAAGCTTCGGCATGGTGCTGGTGATCGGTTTTTTGCTGCTGGTTTCTTTCATAATTTCTGCGGCGGTCTCGATGCTGGATGGCTGGCTGGTGGACAAGCTCGGAGTGCCGCAGTTCGTTTCCGGGCTGGTGGCGTTCATCGTCCCGCTGGGCGTGGAAACGCTGCTCTTTGCGCTGATGTTCAAGATGCTCCCGGACGCGACAGTCGAGTGGCGCAGTGTCTGGATCGGAGCCGCCGTCACTGCGGTGCTTTTTGAAGTCGGTAAGTTCGGTCTGGCGTGGTATCTCGGTAGCGGAAGCGCGACTTCCTCTTTTGGAGCGGGCAAAGCCGTTGTGCTGCTGCTGCTGTGGGTCTTCTACGCGTCAAATATCCTCTTCTTTGGCGCTGAGTTCACGCAGGTGTATGCGACTGCGCACGGGCACGAGATCGAACCTGCGGACAACGCGGAGCGTTGCGACGCGGCAGGCAATGCGGCGACGGCGAGCAGCGGCGGAAGCGGAGTGGCGGCACCGAAATCCGAAGGGAGCCCGGTGGGTGAAGCGCTTCACCCAGACCGTGCCGTGCCTGCCACTCCGGCGAAGGAAAGTCTGGAGCCGCTACTGGCCAATGCCGCGATGCAGCAGCCGCCTTCAACAGATGGGATTCCGCGCCGCTCGCTCTATGCGCCGCGGCAGAGCAAACTCGAAGAGTTGGTTGAAAAAGCGAATCTGCATCCGTTTGCGGAGTTCGGCGCGGCGGTCGGAACCGGGCTCGTCATGGGCCTTCTCTCGCGCATGCTGGAACGGCGTCCCGCAGAGGAACTGACCGCCACGGAGCACTTTCGAGTCGGCGCAAAGGCTGCTACCGCAGCGGGTGCATCAGCGCTCGCGGCACTCGGGCCGAGGATCGCCCGGCAGGTGGATTCCAAGGCGATGAAGCGGACTGCCAAAGAGGTGAAGAAGCGGGTCGCAGATGCTGGCCACGATCTGCCGCGGCGTGTGCGCGGTATCTTCAGCTGAGCCAGCTTCGCAGATCAGTGTGCCGAACTTCCCCGACACGCTGAGAGACGGGTTTTTTCAGCAAGGGCGCGATCTTTACGGATCAGCGCCCAGACGCAGACCAAACGGCACGAGAACGCAATGCGTCGTGACAGTTGCCTTTGCTCATCCCATGCGTAGAACGGCGATCAGCAGTGTGACGGTGACCATGCTGAGCAGCGTGGAGTAGAAGACTGCCGCCGCGGCAAACTGCGCGTCCGCTTTGAACTCGTGCGCGATGAGCGCGGTATTCACAGCAGTCGGAAAGCTGGAACTCAGAATCATGATATTTGCGGTTTCACCGTGAAACCCGAACACTGGCACCAGCGCACACGCGAGAAGTGGTCCGCCTGCAAGTCGCAGCCCCAGTGCCCACGTCAGGCGCGACAGATTTTGCGGCACCGGCGTTTGCGATAGCTGCGCGCCGAGCGTGACCAGCGCCACCCCGACCAGTGCGCCATGAAAGTAGCTCACCGGCACCCACAACCAGCGCCATCCCATTACGGGCAGGCCGAATCCGCGCGCCAGCAGTGCTGCGGCGACGGCCCAAAGCGAGACCTGCCGCAGCATCGGCAGCACCGCGCGCCAGCCGCGATGCTGCGCGGAGGTGGCGAGCAGCAGGCCGATCGTGAAGGTGCTCACGTTCTGCGTCAGCACGATGAAGACTTGCAGCAGCGGACCCGCGCCGGGAAATGCGAGGGTCATCAGCGGCACGCCGAAGTTACCCGAATTGTAAAACATCGTCGCGAGCTGGAGTGCACGCGTGTCTTCGCGTGAGTAGCCGAGCAGCCGCCCCGTGATCGCGCCGAGTGCGAACATCGCGCCGATGATGCACAGCGTGAAGCCGATCGTCTTCACCGCGAGCGTGGCGGCGAGTGGAGAAGCGACGACTTCATGAAAGATGAACGCCGGGACGAACAGGTAGATGTTCAGCTTCACGAGCGTGCCGAGATCGATGCCCGTCACCTCCAGGACCGAGGGCGCCACGTCGAA
>CAXSDZ010000007.1:21778-37006 GCA_964235505.1 uncultured Chthoniobacteraceae bacterium | reverse complement strand
GCGTGCCGAGATCGAGCCTGCACCGGCGGTCCAGCACCCAGCCGAACGCGATCATGCCAAGGATCGGCAGCAGAACTTGAGAAAAGACGTGCCAGAGGAGCATGGAGAAAAGCGCGGCAGCTTAATGGCAACCGCAAATCGAAATGGAAAGCGGAGCGGGGCTGACTCGTCGCGGTCACGGTTCTGCTCTGATTCTTCTAGCGGCAACCGCACGAGGGAGCTCTCGGAGCGCTTACCATCTCGAGAACAAAAAGCGCGAGAGCCTTTCGACTCTCGCGCTTCGAGAATAACTGTCGCGGAGCTTTGCGCCGCGTTGCGGGTTACGGGCTGACCGGCGTTTCGGGGGGGAGCACCGGAGTGCGCGGGACGAGCCCCGTGACGTTCGGCGGAAAGCCGAGCGAGCCTGGCAGATATGGGCTGCTGCCGGGGATGCCTTCCGCGATCGCGGGCGCTTTGAATTCCTTGCTGCTCTTTCCATCCGCGATCGTTTTCCCGTCGGCAGTGCTTTTGCCGTCCGATGAGGAGTTCGATGCGATCCGCCGATCGGCGCTTTCGGGAGCATACTCAGCGATAGCTTCCGGGCTCATCACGACTGCGTAGCCACTCACGCTCGCATCGGCGAAGGTGTTCAGCTCGCGGAGGTTGATCGAATCGGTGGCATTTGCCGGCGTCCATCGGACGAGCAGATCGGTGGCTTCCGTTTGCGGGAAGTCGATGCTCGTGCGCGCATTCGAGCCGTCGAACGACATCGAAACGGTCGGCGTCAGGCCGGCGATCCCGGTGGGCTCTGCGTTGGAACCGGCTGTGCCGGCGACGGCTGCGGCGGGCCGGTTCACGGCATAGAAGTCGAGCTTCCCAGCGGTGCCAGCATCGGCGAGCAAGGCCACGCGCGAGATAGCGCGGGCTTCTCCGTAATGAATGGTTGCGCTTGCTTCCTGCGCGGTCGCCGGGGCCAGTCGCAGAGCGCTTTCCGGGTTGTCATCGATCGCCTTTTGCCAGGCCGCAAAGCCACCGGAGTTTCCCGCTGCCTGCGACACCGTGCTCTGCGCATAAAGGCTCGAAACGCTCAGGGTCGTGCGCTCATTCACATTCGGGCCGAAGATCGACCGTGCATCGAGTGGCTGGTCGCGTTTTTGCAGGTTGAAAGCGACGGCCGGCTTTTCGCCATACACGTAGATGCCATAGACCGGGCCTGGATCGGCACTGTTGGTTTCGATCAGGAGATACTTCGCGACGCGGCTGAAGGGCTTCGTGAGCTTCTTTTGATTGACCGCATCGAAAGGCACGTCGCGCGCAATCACCGTCCACGATTTCGCGCCGGGAGCTGCCGGCTCATCGCCGGCATACAGGGTCACGGTGCCTTCCGCCGCCCGCGCAGACATGCTGAAATTGTTCATCAGTTCCGCGCTGGGCAGCGCGACCATGTAGTGCTGCTTGCCGGCGAGAATCGGCCAGCCGGTGGTGATGTCATCGTCCAGCCATGCCGCACTGGCTTCCGTGGGATGGAAGGTCTGTGTGTCAGGGGTGAAGTGAAACAGGTTGGCGCCAAGGTGCTGGCGAGCGAGGTTTTTGGGAAAACCGCGGAGTTGCGAGGCATCTTTGTCAGCCGCGAGGCTGAGCGCAGAGCAGGCGAGCGTCACGAGCGAGACGAGCGTCGGAGTCTTCATCGATGGAGTTGCTTAGCGGATTGTTCCGAAGTTGAGAAACAGAATCTTCCGCAGAACAAAGGCGGATGCCGATGTTCTGGAAATTACGGCGAATTATAGAATATGAAGTTAGATCGGCAAGTGTTTTCTCTCATCTCTGCGTTGATCCCGGCTGTGGTGCGGAATTTGCAGTTGGCATCCGCTGCGCACTTGGTTATCGAGACTCGCCGATGGCGGGACTTGGCGCGCCTGTGTTGCCAACCGCTGATGGATCTTCATTTTCGACCAAAAGGAGAGCTGTGAAACCTAACGAAAACTTGCCCGCTGTGCCTCATCCCGAACCGTCCCCGACTTCCACGCCGCCCTTTTCCGAGGGGCAAACTCTCGCGGGCGTGTATGTGCTCCGGCGGCAACTTGCGGCGGGTGATTACGCCGCCGTCTGGCTGGCGCAGGACGAGGTCCTGGGCAAGGAAGTTTCTTTGCACTTCCTCCCGGCAGCGGTGCGAAGCGACTCGCGCGCCATGGGCGAACTGCGCCAGGAGGTGAAGCGCAATCGTCAGTTGATTCATCCGAACATTCTGCGCGTTCACGATTTAATCGAGGAAAGCGACTGGGCGGCAATCGCGATGGATGCTTTTGAAGGCGAAACCGTGGCTTCTCTGCTGGCGAAGAAAGAGGGGCGGTGCTTCGAGCCTGGCGAGGTGAGAGAATGGCTGGGGCAACTCTGCCAGACGCTGGACGACGCGCACAAAATCCAAATCGTGCATCGCAATGTGTCGCCGGCAAATCTTGTTCTCCCGTCCAGCGGCAAGCTGTTGATGACCAATTTCGGCATCAGCCGTGTGATGGAAGACGCGCGTGGCCGATCGAAAGCACCGGATGCCAAAGCGCCGCGTCATCTCGCATACACGAGCCCGCAGCAGCTCGACGGCGAGTCGCCGAACCGCGCAGATGATCTCTACGCTGTGGGTGCGGTCCTTCATGAGCTGCTCACTGGCGAACCGGTCTTTGCGACTGGCGATCTCGTTTCTCAAATCCGCAAATCTGTGCCGCAGCCGATGATGGAACGCCGTGCAAAGCTGGGCAAAGGTGGCGGCACGATCCTGCCAACTTGGGAAAAAGCTGTCGCGGCGTGTCTGGCCAAAGACCCAGCGGAGCGACCAGCCAGCGCAATGGAACTCGCTGGCAAGCTAGGCCTTGGGAAGTCGGCTGGCGACAAAGCTCCGGCCGAGCCGGCCACAGCGGCTCCTGCTCTGGTGGCGGGTGCAGCAATTGCAGCGTCCGCAGCTCCCAAAACGGAAGCGACGGTTTCGGAGACGAAGAAGATGCTCCCGGTCATCGTGGAGCGGGATCGCACAAAGAGCGCGGCGCCGGCGGTGGAAAAAGGAGCCGCCAAACTCGGGTCGCCCTCCCTGCCGGAGAAGAAGCGGGCGCGGGACGCCGAGAAGAAAGCGGCCAAAGAAGAAGCCGTCGATCTGGACGCACAAGGCGTCCCGGATATCTACCCGAGCTTGTATCCGCAGCGTTCACGATTTCCGCTGACGGGCGTGGCAGTTGCGGTCGTGCTGGCGGGGGTCGGCCTCAGTGCCTTCTACTTCACTCACCAAGCGCAGAACACCGAAAGCGCCAGCCTGGGCGAGCCGAGCACGCGCGCTGCGGACTCCGGCGAGCTGGCGCTCGTGAACAACTCCAACCCGCTGCCTCGCAATCCTGAGATCGCAATTGCCCCGAAGCAGTCTGAGACTGAAATGCCGCACGCTCCGGCAGCGGTGAAATCACCCGGGGTGAATGCCGCGGCCTCCTCAGCCGAAGCGCAGCGAACTGCCAGCGCCTCCAGCGAGACAAGTGCACCGGCGCGCTCAGGAATTGCGTCAGCAGCGCCGAAATCGGAAATCCTCCTCGCTGCGACGCGCACGCCGAAGCGCGGGAGCACCCCGGCTCCTGCGACACCTGCGCCTGGGGTTGCCGTGCCCGCCGCCACGCCAGCGTCCGCACCGCTCCCGTCAAACTCTGGCGTGGGCGACATGGGAGCAGACCCGAATCTAGCTCAAATCCGCGCGGAATTGGAAAAGGCGCGCCAGGCCGCGGATGCAGCCGATAAGGCTGCCCAAGACACCCGCAAGCAGCAGCAGCAGGCCGACGCCGCGCTTGCTGAAGCGCAAAAAGCAATTGACGAGAAAACCAAGGCTGCAGGACCGATCAGCAAAGCTGCCGAGGAACTCGAGACCCAGCGCAAGCAGCGCGACGAGGAGCAAAAAGCGGCTGATCTCGCTGCGCAACAGGCCCGGCAGGTCGCCGATGACAAGGCGCGTCAGGCTGAGGCAGCGAAGAAAGCGGTGGCCGATTGGGACACGCAAAACAAAGGCAAGCTCGCCGCGAAACAGAAGGCGGACGCTGAGATTCAGTCCCTGCAAACAGCACTCGTGGAAAAGCAGCGCGTGGCGACGGAGATTGCGCGTTTGGCGAAGGAGGCGGATGGGGCACGGCAGCAGCGGATCACCGCGCTCCGGCAGGTGGAAGGCGAAGCGGAGCAAGCTCGCGTGGCATCAGAAGCGCGCCGCACAGCCGAAGCGGAGGCGCGCCGGGTGGCGGAAGCCCGCGCACAGCAGCGCGCGCAGATCGAAAAAGAAATCTCGGATATGAAGCGCCAGTTTGAGGAAAAGCTCAAAGCGCTTGATGATCTGAAAAACAGTGTGAGCGGCGCCCCGGCGCCAGCCGCACGCCCGATCGACACCACTCGCCCGGCACCTTCTGCCTCCACTTCCGTGCCGCCGCCCGCATCCGCGCCTGCCCCGGTGCCTAGTGCCGTTGCCGCTGCAGATCCGTCACCCGCTTTGCCCGCCGACCCAGTCCCGCCCGCGGCTCCGGCACCGACTACGCTTGCGATGAGCACACCGCCGAAAGCACCGATCCTCACGCCGCCCGATGATGCCACCCCGCCCGCCCCCACTGCGAGTGCCGCTGTTGCGACGGAAAACAGCCTCGGGATGAAGTTCATTTCGGTGCCTGCGATTGATCCGCAGTTTGCCATCTGGCCTACGCGGCTCAAAGATTTCGAACTCTTCGCAAAGGAGACAAACCTGAAGTCCACCACGTGGCGTGCGCCGGGATTCAAACAAGGCCCGGATCACCCCGTGGTGAACGTGACCTGGAACGAGGCCGTGTCCTTTTGCCGCTGGCTCACGGATCGCGAGCGGAAGTCGGGAGCGTTGTCAAAGGAGCAGGGATACCGGCTCCCGACTGACCTCGAGTGGAGCAAAGCAGTGGGATTGCCGGAGGAAACGGGCAAAACGCCCGAAGCGCGGGATATGAGTGTGCCCGATGTATTCCCGTGGGGCACGCAGTGGCCGCCGCCGACGAATGTCGGCAATTACACCGGGGAGGAAACCGGCTCTGATGTAGCCATCAAAGGCTACGACGACGGATTTGCGTGGACTTCGCCGGTGGGCAGTTTTCCGCCGAATCAGTATGGCCTCCATGATATGGGCGGTAACGTGTGGCAATGGTGCATGGACGGCTGGAACGGCGAATCCAAAGCCAAGGTGTTGCGCGGCGCATCGTGGTATAACGGCGCACTCAAGCTGAGCCTGCTTTCCTCCTGCCGAGTGAATGCGAACCCGGATAGCAGCACGGATAACTATGGCTTTCGTGTGGTGCGCGTGATGGAAGCGGGAAAGAGTGCTCGGCGCTGAAATCAGCGATAGGAAGGCGCTCGTCGGAGGCAGTGACGGAACGCAGCGGACAAAAGCGCCCGCGCCTTTTATACCAGTCTTCGATCGTTGGCTTCGCACCTCGCGGAGCAACGCGTCCGATACGCCGGGGACGGCAGCGCCTGCGGTGGATCAGGTATAGTCCTGATGCGGCAGGACAGCGGGGTTTGGCGTTGCTTTTTGTTTCTGTTTGGAAAGCATGCGCCGCAATCCAAAACTCAATGAAGAATTCTTTCGGTCGATTGTTGTCGGTGGCAGGGCTGGTGGCAGTGGCAACTCCCATGGCATGCCCCGCACAGGAGTTTTTTCGCGATCTCGGAACGTCGCGCTCCTCCGGCGGCATTGGCCCCGTGACTCCTTCGGAATACTCCTACGAAGACGCTTCGCCAAGCGGGTTGGAACCGCTCACGCCGGTCGAGCCCACGGAAGAGCAGGAGCGCTATAACTTTGCGATCGGGCCGCTCCGCTTTGCACTCGCAGCCGGACTCGGCGTTGAGTGGAACGACAACATCACGCTTTCCGACAAGAACCGGGAGTCGGATCTCGTCATTCGCCCGTCGCTAAACATCGATGCCTCCTGGCGGATCAGCGAACTGAACACGCTGCGCTTCTCCCTCGGTGCAAGCTACGCCAAGTATCTCGATCATTCCGAATTCGACACCAAAGGCATCCTGCTTTCGCCGACATCGGAACTCGCGCTCACCTTTTTCCTCGGTGAGATCAAGTTCACGGTCCGTGACCGTGTTTCTTATCAGGAAGATCCTTACGAGGTGCCGGTAATCAGCGGCGTGGCCAAGTATCGCCGCTGGGAGAATCAGGTTGGAATTCAGGCGGACTGGGAAGTGAACGACCGGCTTTCAGTCAGCACCGGCTACGATCACTACAATCTGTGGTCAGTGGACGACTTCCAAGACCAGGATCGTTCGGTGGATACCGTCTTTATCCGCCCTTCCTACGCCTTCACGCCGTCGCTCTCGGCGGGACTTAATCTTTCTTATAGCTTCATCGCTTTTGAATCCAGCGAGCGCGACAAAGGGCACAACGTCCTGGTCGGCCCGTTCGCAAAGTATCAACTTTCCGAGCACACCAACGTCTATCTTGAGGCGGGATTGCAGACGATGAAGTTTGATGGCAACGCCAGTGTCGATCAGGATATCTTGGACAACTACTTCGATGAATTCGCAACGGATGGCGCGTCGCGGGAAGCGGTTCGCAGCTCGCTCCGCGATGATGAGACGGACAACACGTCCTATTACGTCCGACTCGAGATCAACAACGAGCCTTCGGAGTTTTTCCGTCATCGGCTTTCTGCCTCCAAGACGAGCGAGATCGGCTTCTTCTCGAATTTCTACGATCTTTACCACGTCGAGTATGGTGCCGATTGGAAGATCCGGGAGAACACCTCTTTCGACCCGACCATCTTTTACGAATACTATGAGTCCTCCGGCAACATCGGCGAGAAGGCGCACCGGATCGGCGCAGCGCTTGGCCTCCGGCACAATCTCACAAATTCTGTGACTGTCGGGCTCGATTATCGCTTTCTGTTAAAAGACTCAGATTTGCCAGGGTCCGACTATCATCAGAACCTCGTCTTTCTCAGCGTCTACTATAAGTTCTAACTTTAACTAACCGATGGCCTATGCGTGACCCCTTTCTTTGTGTGTGGAGCCTCATTGCGCTGCTTGGCGCGATGCCGCTCACAGGGTGGTCACAAGGTGTAGCGCCTCGCGGGCAGGTGCCGCAAAGTGGTGGCTTAAGTGCGCCAAGTGCGCCGGGAGCAGAAGCGCCAATGACTCCAGCAGGACGGTCGGATTTGATGGCAGATCCAGATCGCAAGCTGGTCGTTGGCGATGAGCTTTCGTTTGAAGTCGTGGAGGATCGAGACCCTGCGGCACAGCCGAAGCGAGTGAGCGCAAGCGGCGATGTGGATATCTATCCGGTCGGCGGAGTTCGCGTGGCCGGCCTGACGATGGCGCAGGCTGCGGCTGCGATTAAGCGGCAACTGGAGGCGGATTTCTACTACAACGCGACCGTCCGGCTTTATCTCGTCCGGGTAAATCGCGAAGCCTCGATGGGAATGGTATATCTATCCGGCGAAGTGCAAAGAGTAGGAGCACAATCGATCTTTGCGGATCGGCCGCTGACGGTGAGTCAAGCAATCCTCAATGCCAGTGGATTCGCGCGCTTTGCCAATGAACGCAAAGTGGAAGTGACGCGGCAGTCGCGAGGTGGCGCAGCTCAACGATTTGTGGTGGACGTGAAGGAAATCATCAAGGACGGGCGGGTAGAAAAGGACATGGTTTTGCAGGACGGCGACCGGATCAACGTTCCTAAAGTCTGGGGGAAAATCTAAATGGACTCGATCAATCCGCAGGCTCCTGCGAGGGATTTTTTTGGCAGCCTCGGCGTAAAAGCCTACCGCTACCGCACACTGATTCGACGGCAGTGGTGGGTGCTCGCTCTTACGATTGGTATTGGCCTCGCCTATCAGGCTTGGCTGCTATCCAACCAGCCGCGCCTCTTTGAATCGACCAGCCAGCTTAACATCCGTGAGCAGCTCAACATCGACGAATCAGTCCGGCAACAGCAGCAGAGTGAAAGCTTTGTCGGAACTACCTTGACGATGCTGCGCAGCCCGGAAGTCATCGAGCGTGCGCGGCAACGGCTTGCGTTGGAAGCGGCCGACCTTTCGGGCACCACGCCGGAAATCAGCACGACCCTTCTTCCGCGCACGTCCATTTTTCTCGTGACCGGCACAGGACCCAACCCGGAATTTACCCGCCGGTTCGTGGATTCTGTGGTCACCGAGTTCAATGCTTTCCGCATGGAGCAAATGCGCAGAACAGTCGGCTCTGCGACCGATAGCTTCTCCGATCAGATCACTGCGCTGCGCAAAGAACTTGGACAGCAGAAAGCGGAGATGGATGCTTATGTTGCGGTGAACAACATGCCGGGATGGAGCGAACAGTTGAAGCGCTCCGCCGACTTTCTTTCCGACCTCAAGACGCAACAGGCGCAGTTGCAAACCGAGCTGAATCGCCTGGAAAATCTTACACCGGAACAACTGCTGACGAGTGCTTCCGCTTCCACGGCGCAACCCTCGGCGTCAAACGCGGGCAACAGTGCGGTGCCAAATCAAGATGGAGTAAAAGATCAGGCGCTTTATAGCCAATACGTGCAGACTGTGCAGGCGTTGAATTCTGCACAGGCAAGGCTGGATGAGCGCAGCAAAGTTTGGAAACCGAAGCATCCGCGGCTGCAAGTGCTGAAGAAAGAAGTCGATGACGTGCAGCGATTGCTTGATGTCATCAAAGGGCAAAACCGGAGTGCAACTGAGGCGCGTGTCTCGGCGATTCGCGGCGAACTTAGGAGCCTTGAAGCAAGCATCGAACTCCAAAACAAGAACGTGCTGGAGGCCAGCAAGAAAGACGCTGCCTATCAGGCACTGAATCAAAACGTTGAATACACCAAGAGCTTGATCGACAAGCTCCTGACTAGCCAGACGCGCGTGAGTTCCGGGCCCATGCTCGATGCGCTGACTATTCTCGCAAAAGCCTCTGCTCCGGTCGAAGTGCCAAAAGGCACGACGAGACACCTGTTGATGGGCTTAATCGGTGGACTCGTTGTAGGTGTGCTGATCCTGCTGCTGCTGGACCGTGCGGATGATCGGCTGAATTCCTCTTCCGAGATTCTGGATCGCTTCAACGAGCCAATCCTCGGACAAATTCCGAATGTCTCTGATAGTCGCGACTCCTCGGGGTTGCCACTCCTGCAGCCCGATGACGAGCGATACACATACACGGAAGCTTTCCGCAGTTTGCGTTCCTCGCTCATTTTCATGCCGGGTCAGACGGAGCTACGGACGGTGCTCATCACCAGTGCCATTCCGAACGAGGGCAAATCCACCATCGCAAGTAATCTCGCAGTCACGATGGCGGCTGCTGGGGCGCGTGTGTTGCTGGTCGATGCCGATCTGCGGCGTGGTGATCTCGCCGCGTTGTTCGACACCGACGGGCGCACTGGCCTTTCAAATGTGCTACGGGGAGAGGTGCCGTGGAAAGATGCCGTGCAGCAAACACGCTACCCGCTTCTGGACCTGATGCCCCGCGGGCCAGTGACGAGCCAATCGAGTGAGATGCTGCTCCTTCCAAGTGTCAACGCATTGCTGGAGGAGGCAAAAGCGCAATACGATCTCGCGATCTTCAATACTGCGCCAATCCTCGCGACCGACGATACTCCGACACTCGCGCCGCATTTCGATGGCACGCTGATGGTAGTCCGCGCGCAGTTCACCTCTTCGCGCCTGACGCAAAATGCGCTCAATGCTTTGTATCAGCGCCAGGTGAATGTATTCGGACTGATCCTGAACTGCGTGGATACCGAGATGCCGGACTACTACTACTACCGGTATCCCAAGTATTACGCGGCGTAGGTGAACACACCGTTGCCCCGCAATCACGTGGCCGGTGTTAGGCGTAAGTTTTATGCTATGTCTTAGTAGCTTCAGCGACCCTGAAGAAGGGTTTTGCTGAGGGAGATACAGTCTGATAGCAGCACTGCCGTCATGATCAAGAAGGTGCCGTGATCTCCTGCCGTGGCAGCTCCGCTGAATAGCCTGAGACAAACGCACGCCGGAATGCGTCGAAACTGCCGGTTTCAATCTCGAAGCGCACACGTGCCATGAGATTCAAGTAGAAGTGAAGGTTGTGCAGGCTGATCAGCCGCAGCCCGAGGATTTCCTCCGCCTTTACCAAGTGCCGCAAATAGCCGCGGCTAAATTCTTGGCAGGCGCGGCAGGTGCAACCTTCTTCGATAGGTTCTTTGTCGAAGGCATAGCGCGCGTTTTTGAGATTGATCGTGCCGTGGGCAGTGTATGCCGTGCCGTTGCGGGCGAGGCGCGTGGGCAGCACGCAGTCGAACATATCAATCCCGCGGGCAACCATTCCCCCCATCTGCGGCGGGGTGCCGAGGCCCATCGCATAGCGCGGTTTGTCCACTGGCAAAAAGGGCTCGCTCGATTCCACTGCGGCCATCATTTCGACTTCAGGCTCGCCGACGCTGACACCGCCGACAGCGTATCCATCGAAGCCGATTGCCACCAACGCTTCTGCGCTGTGCCGCCGCAGCTCAGGAAAGGTGGCGCCTTGCACGATTCCGAACTTCATCCCTGGCGTCGGCACTTCCTTGCACCGCTCCGCCCAGCGCAACGTGCGCTCCAAGCTGCGTGCGGCGTAGTCGTGATCGCAAGGATAGGGTGGGCATTCGTCGAAAACCATCGCGATATCCGAGCCGAGCGCCGCCTGCGTTTCCATTGCCTCGCGCGGTCCGAGAAACATCGGACTTCCATCGAGATGATTCTGAAAATGCACGCCGTCTTCCGTGATCTTGCGCAGCCGCGCAAGCGAGAAGACCTGGTAGCCGCCGGAGTCGGTGAGGATCGGCCCATCCCACCGCGCGAAAGCATGCAGACCGCCAAAGTGCCGCATCACTTCCATGCCCGGGCGGACGAAGAGGTGGTAGGTGTTGCCCAAAATGATCTGCGCTTGCAGCTCCCGCAGTTCCCACGGCGCGACGCTCTTGACCGTTCCCTGCGTGCCGACCGGCATGAAAACAGGAGTCTCGATCGACCCGTGAGCAGTGGTGAGCCGTCCGCGCCGCGCTTTGGTGTTTGGGTCGGTGGCGAGGAGCTCAAACATCTGATTTTCGGAAACCGCGCAACATGGCAGGAACGCTTTTGATGTCCATGCCGCAGCCGGACTGCGGGCCCTGCCTCGCTGGTCAGTTCGGCGTGCCCTCGCCGCGTGCCGCTTCTTCCGCATCGATCAGCGAGAGAAAAACCTTTTCCAGCGCGCCGGCTTCCGAGCTTTGCTGCCGCAGCTCATCCACAGTGCCGAGTGCGATGAGTTTGCCGCGATGGATGATGCCGATCCGATCGGCGATCTCCTCGGCCACGGCGAGCTGATGCGTGGAAAGAAAGATCGTCATTCCCGCGCGGCTGCGGGCTTGGAACTCCTGCTTCACGATCCGCGCATGAGTCGGATCAAGGCCGACCATCGGTTCGTCGATCACCAGCACGCGAGGGTCGTGCAGCAGCGCGGAGGCGATGACGAGGCGCTGTCGCGTTCCGTGGCTGAGGTTTTCAGTGAGCTCCTGGCGGAAGTCATTCAAGTGCAGCTTCTCGAACAGCTCGTCTGTGCGGCGGGCCATCACCGGGCGCTCCATCTGGAAAATATCGCCGACGAACTGCATGAACTCTCGCGCGGTGAGCTTGTCGTAAAGGAATGGAAAATCCGGGACGTAAGCCAGGAGCGCTTTGGCTTTCTCCGGCTCCCGCTGCACGTCGTAGCCGCCGATGCGCACCTCACCGCTGCCGGGGCGCAGCAAGCCGGCGAGCATCTTGATCGTCGTGGTTTTGCCGGCGGCATTTGGGCCGAGAAAGGCGAAGAACTCGCCCTGCGCGATGTCGAGCGTGAGATCGTGGACGGCGGTAAGCGAGCCGAAGCACTTGGTGAGGGAGCGGACGGAGATCATCGGGAAAGCAAATGGGGAGAGTGCATGCACCGCTGCGGCGCCATGAATGTCACGTGTCTAATGATCGCCCCCCGAAATTCCAAAGGAAGACTGCGGCGCGAACCAAGCACAACATCGAGCAGCAAATGTTTGCTGAGTTGGCCACTCGGCTCGTCGCAGACGCTGCGGATTGACTCAAGGGCCGCGATTGCGGGAAGCGCCGCCCGGCTTTGCCCCTCACTCGGGCGAAAGCGTCCACCCGACCAGAGTCCGCGCATGCATGACCTGTCCGAGCTGGCTCACGTGGCATTCCAGCCAGGTCTGACCCGCATACTCGATCGTGATGAGAAACGTCTCCGCCGACTCCTCCCGAATCCGCAGCGTGGACTGGTGAGCAGTGATGCGCGGCGGCGGCGCTTTGAATCCCTGCATCCTGCGCAGGAGCGCGGGGTCGATGTTCCACTCGGAAAGCGCGGTGCGCAGTCCTGTCTCGTCGAGCGCATAGGAGCGCTCTTCCACGAGCTGACTGCCCGACCTCCATTGCCACTGCGCGCGCCGCGTGCGGGGATGCACCGTCAGTTCAAACCGCTCCGTCGGCGGACTCGTCGCGGCGGCTTCGCGGACGAAAGAGCCGAGGCGAAAAACCTCGAGCTCCAGCTCCGGCGTCAGCTCCGCGGTGCCGTCCCACGAGATGCGCTGCCGAGGAGATCCCGGGGCGTGTGCCTCGATGCTGCCGGTCAGTTCCACGAGCCGCTGCCCGTCTTCCTTTCGGATGTGCGGGAGCATCAGCAGCGTGCCGACCCGTGTGCTGTCGCTGTGGATGACAAAATCCGACGGTTGCCCGTGATGAAACATCAGCTTCACCACATGCTCCAGCGGCACCTCGCGCAGTGCAGAACCCTGCGGCCGCACCTCGGTGCGGATCAGCAATGTCCACATGGTGACCCAGAAGGCAACGATGAGGACAGCGGTGAGGCGCGTGAGCATGGAACGGGGAGGGGAGGGAGCAGTGCTCAGTGGCCAGTGCGGAGAAGGCCGCAGCGCAGGAGTTGCAATTTAAGGATTTGGGAGAGTCATCGCGGAGCGCGGGCGGCGCATCATTTCCTCGCCTTCTCAATCAACGCGTAGGCGTTGTGATTGTGGATCGATTCAAAGTTCTCCGCTTCCACGCGATACCACGCGATGTCCGGCTCGCGCTCCGAGCGCACGGCGATGTTGCGGACAAGGTCTTCCACGAAGACCGGATTTTCGTAGGCGCGCTCCGTCACCGCCTTTTCATCGGGCCGCTTGAGCAGGCTGTAGAGTTCGGAGGAGGCGCACCCTTCCACGAGCTGAATGAGATCTTCGATCCAGATTGGCTTGCGGAACCGGATGGAATACGTGACCTGCCCGCGCTGATTGTGCGCGCCGTGGGCGCTGATCGCTTTTGAGCACGGGCAGAGAGTGGTGACAGGCACGACGACGGTGACCACGAAATCGAGCTCGCCTTTGTGCAGCGTCGCACTGAAGCGCACCGTGTAGTCCATGAGGCCGACTGCGCCGGTGACAGGCGCCTTTTTTTGCAGAAAGAAAGGGAACTCGAAATCGACGTGCGCGCTGTCGGAATCGAGCCGCGCGGTGAGGTCGCGCAGGAGCTGTTGGAAGTTATCGACGTGCAACACGGGGCCGAACTCATTGAGCACTTCCACGAAGCGGCTCATGTGCGTCCCCTTGTAGTGCTGGGGCAGATCGACGGTGAGCATGGCGCTCGCCACGGTGTGCTGCAGCGCGTGCGCCTTGTCGCGGATCTGGATGGGATAGCGCAGGTTCTTCACGCCGACGCGATCAATGGGAATCTGCCGGAAGTCCGACTCTTTTTGCGTGTCTTGGAGGTGGATCAGCGGCGAGGGCGTCAGTGAACGGAAGTGCCGGGGCGAGGAGATCTTGAAAACGTGAGAAGCGAAAAGTGAGAGTTGGGAAAAGAGGGCGTGCAGCACGGAGTGATTCTCACGTCTGCCTGCGCACGGCAACATCTCCCGCGCGGAAGGATCGCACTCCGCGGCACATCACCTGCTTTATGGTTTTTGCAATCACTGCCGCAACCTATGTCTTCGCTCGCACTTCTGCCGCCGCCCGCTGCCGCATCGCCTGCACCGGAGACACCCGCATTTCGGGTGCATGAGTCAGCGGCTCAGCTCCAGAAGAAGATCCTGCTGGTGGAGGATGATCCGGCTTTTCAGGAGATCATGAAGGAGTTCCTGACCGAGGTCGGCTACGAGGTGGTCGCCGTGCAAAATGGCGTGCAAGGCGTGCATGAGGTGCTCGCCAGCGACTTCGAGGTGATCCTTTGCGACATGATGATGCCGACGCTGCCCGGCGACATGTTTTACCGGGCCGTGGAGCGGATGCGGCCGCACCTCTGCCAGCGCTTTGTTTTCATGACGGGCCACCGCGGCAATCCGAAGGTGAACGACTTCATCCAGACTGTGCGCGGCACGGTGCTGACCAAGCCTTTCCACATCGATGACGTGCTGGAAATGATCGCCTTCGTCCAAGTGCGAGTAGCGATCGAATCTGCCATCGCCGCGTGACTAAAAGCTCCCCCAAACCCCATTCCACCCCCTATGCGAGTCCTGATTGCCGAAGACGATAAACTGCTGGCCGAGCTGCTCGGAAATCTCGTGCGCGAATGCGAACACGAAGTGGTCGCAACCGTGACGCAAGGCGGCGTCGCGGTGATCCGCAGCTTCGCGCAGCACAAGCCGGACGTGGTGCTGCTCGACATCCTGATGCCGCGTTGCAACGGCTTCACCGTGTGCCATGCGCTCCGCAGCCGCAGCCCCGATGCAAAGGTGATCTTCATGTCCGGGCAGATGGAATCCGAGCATCCCTTCGTAAAGAACTCCGGCGCCGCCGGGTATCTTCGCAAGCCGCTGCTGCTGGAGGAACTCCGCGATGCATTGGGCGCGGTGGCGGCGTAGCCAGTCCCTAAAAAGCAAAAAGTGATCGGTGAGCGATGGATGGAACACGCGTTCCGCCCACCTCTCACCGACCACAAAGAATCCCGCGAAGCCGCATGTTGGCTTAGCGGATTGGGTGCATTTCGCGCTACTTCTGCGCGCCCCACGCTTCGAGAATATTCTGCTGCACGATGCCGACGATCGACGTGTCGATGCTCGGATCATCCTGCGCCAGCTCCCGCACCACGACAGCCGGGATCACCTTGCTGAGGTCCATCACCAGCGGCGTGATCTCTTGCAAGTGCCGCAGCGAGACGTTCGCGATCGTCAGCTCGCGCATCGCCAGCGCCGTGGTGTAGAGCATCGAAAAGGCGGTCGCCGCGAGAGAAAGCGCGGTGGAGTCGTCGCGCAGCATGCGTGAAA
>CAXSDZ010000007.1:0-21768 GCA_964235505.1 uncultured Chthoniobacteraceae bacterium | reverse complement strand
GTTTGCGCACTTTGTCGTAAAGCCCGGCCAGCGTCCCAGCCATGCTCGCCACGGCTTCCTTGATTGTGGCGCTGGTTCCGTTGCCGACCGCAGCGGCGTGGTTTTCCATCGAGAGCACTTGTGCGCGCAGCACGCTGTGAATCCGATCGACCACGATTTTGGCATCGGGATCTTGCTGCACGCGCTCATCGGCTACCTGGCGATCGATGGCGTCTTCGATGTGTTTGATCAGCGCAGCCATGTCGTTGACATACATGCGCAGGTTTTGGGTTTGGATATCGGACGCGGCCATAAGTTTGGAATGTTTGGGTTTTGCAAAGGAAGAACGCGCCCGCTAACCCACGCGGATGCGCCGCCCGGCGCGGAGTCTCCCACCCATGAAAGCGCTTTTTCTCACGAATGAATTTCCGCCCACGATCTACGGCGGCGCTGGCGTGCATGTCGATTACCTCTCGCGCGAGCTGGCGAAGCGGATGGAGGTGGAGGTGCGCTGCTACGGCAAGGAGCTGCGCGAGCCGCGGCTCGCCGGACCGTCGCTCAAGGCCACCGGCTACGGCGTGGACACAAGCGGCTACACCGCGCCGAAGCCGCTCCATTCCGTTTTTGGCGCGCTCCAGCATTGCCTCGATTGGAACACCGAGAACATCGATGCCGACCTCGTCCACCTGCACACGTGGTATGCGCACTTCGGCGGCATCGCCGCGAAGCTGAACTACGGCATCCCGATGGTGCTCACCGTTCATTCGCTGGAGCCGCTGCGCCCGTGGAAGCGCGAGCAGCTCGGCGGCGGCTACGATTTTTCCTGCTGGGTGGAGAAGACGGCCATCGAGTCCGCGGATGCCGTGATCGCCGTTTCGCAGGAAACAAAGGCCGACATCCTGCGGCTCTTCGAGGTGCCGGAGGAGCGCGTCCACATTATCTACAACGGCATTGATCTGGAGGAATACAAACCGGTCGCCGCCACCGATGCGCTCACACGCTGCGGCATCGATTCCACGGTTCCTTACGTCCTCTTCGTTGGCCGCATCACGCGGCAGAAAGGCATCGTGCATCTCGCGAGGGCCATCCAGCACATGGCACCCGGCTTCCAGATCGTCCTCTGCGCTGGCGCGCCGGACACGCCCGAGATCGCCGCGGAGATGAAAGCCGCCGTGGCTGCGGCGCAGGCGAAGCACGGGCGCGTGATCTGGATCGAGGAGATGGTGGACAAAGTCACGGTTTATCAGCTCTACACGCATGCGGCAGTCTTCTGCTGCCCATCGATCTACGAGCCTTTCGGCATCATCAACCTCGAAGCCATGGCGTGTGAAACCGCTGTCGTTGCGAGCGCGGTGGGTGGCATCAAGGAAGTCGTCGTCCATGGCGAAACCGGCTTCCTCGTGCCCGTGGAGCAGATGACCGAGAGCCCCTTTGAGCCGCTCAACCCGGAGCAATTCTCCCGCGATCTCGCGGAGCGGGTCAACGAGCTGATGGCCAATCCCGCACTTCGCGAGCAAATGGGCAAAGCCGGCCGCAAACGTGCGGAGGAGATGTTTTCGTGGGCATCGATCGCCCGGCAGACGCACGAGCTTTATGAAAGGCTGGTGGGACGTTCGTGAGTAGGTCCGCGCTTGCTCCAAAGCTGAAATCCGCGAGACTCGCGCCATGGAACTGCCAACTCAAACGGAGCCGAGGGAATGGACCCCGCTGTCTCCCGATAAGATCGAGGCATTGATCAATAAAATCACCGATTGGGAGAAAGATGTGGAGTATAACGAGATGACTTGGGCGCTGGCGAAGAAGACGATCAATGAACACCGCAGTCCTGACCGGTGGGTCGAGTGAGTGCCAAGCCCGTGTTGCTGGATGCAGGACCGCTTGGCAGGCTGGCTCACCCCAAGCCGGATGAGGGAATCAAACGTAGGTTGCGCGAGCTTCTTGCATCGCGACGGCAAGTCATCGTGCCAGCCGTGGCGGATTACGAGATTCGCCGCAGCTTCCTATTGCACGAGAACTGGCAGTCTTTGGAGCGGCTGAACGAACTCTGTGCCGGTTTGGACTTTCAGCCGATCTTGCCTCACGACTGGATGCTCGCGGCACACTTCTGGGCCGATTCCCGCCGCCAAGGCCAGCCCACGGCGCACCCGCACGAACTCGACTGTGATGTAATCCTCGCCGCGCTGGCCCGACGGCTCGGCGGCATCGTCGCCACCGAGAATGTCGGCCACCTTTCCCGCTTTGTGGAGGCGAAGCACTGGCGGGAGATTTCCTAGTTTCATCATGTTTATCGATCACATCAAAATCACGGCCAAAGCTGGCGACGGCGGCCGTGGCTGCGTCTCCTTCCGGCGAGAATCCTTCGTGCCAAAAGGCGGACCGGACGGCGGCGACGGCGGGCGCGGCGCCAGCGTCATCCTGCGCGCCGACACCCACACAGACAATCTCACCGCGTTCTTTTACGAGCCGATCATCCGCGGCAAAGATGGCCAGCACGGCCTCGGCAAGCAGTGCTACGGGAAATCCTCGCCCGACAAAATCGTGGCCTTGCCGGTCGGCACTCTCATCTATCGGCTCCCCGACGTGGTGCCGCGCGAAGGCTTGGAACCATCGGTCGCGTATGGCACCAGCTCGACCTTTGTCGATCTTTCCAAAGCGCCCGAAGACGAGCCAGAACCGGAGCCAGAAGCGCCCGATGCGCCGGACGCCACGGTGGGCAAACAGCCGTTCGATCCTTCGCAGCTCGAGCTCATTGCCGACCTCACCGAAGCCGGGCAGGAGTTCGTGCTCTGCAAAGGCGGCAAAGGCGGCAAAGGCAACGTGCATTTCAAAAGCTCCCGCAACCGCACTCCCACGCAGTTCACCGACGGCGAGGAGGGCGAGAGCGGCACGTATTACCTCGAGTTGCGCAAGATCGCGGATGTCGGCCTGGTCGGCTACCCGAACGCGGGAAAGTCCACGCTGCTCACGAAGCTTTCCGCCGCACGGCCAAAGGTCGCCGCGTATCCCTTCACCACCCTCACGCCGCACATCGGCGTGGTGGAGCTGTCCGGCTACCGCCGCATCACGGTCGGCGACATCCCCGGCCTCATCGAAGGCGCGCACGAAAATGTCGGCCTCGGGCACGAGTTTCTGCGCCACATCGTGCGCTGCAAGCTGCTGGCCTTCGTCATCGACATGGCTGGCACGGAAGGCCGCGAGCCAATCGAGGATTTGCAAAGTCTGCGGAAGGAAATCGACCTCTACGATCCCACGCTGAGCAAGCGTCCGTGGATCGTGCTCGCCAATAAAATGGATCTCCCGGAAGCCGCGGAGAACCTGAAGGTCTTCAAGCAGCGCTTCCGGGCAAAGATCGAAGTCGTCCCCATCTCCGCGGATCGAGAGGATGGAATCGAAGAGCTGAAAGAGCGTCTCGGCACGCTCGTGACGCATCACGCGGAGCCCGAACCAGTCGTCTGAGCGCTTTCGCGAGAACCGCCGCGCCGCGCTGTCGCGAAACATGGGGGAATGACTGAGCGATTCCCTTTGGTGCTGCTGCTGGAAGACGACCTCATCACCGGGGTGCGGGTGGAGAAAACCATCCTGACTCAGTTCCCGGTCTGCCGGCTCATGTGGGCGCGGACGATCCGCGACGCAAAGGTGCGCGCGCTCAGTCTGCACATCGATCTCTTCCTGCTCGACGTGGAATTGCCCGATGGAAACGGCCTCGAATTCCTCCTAGACATGCGGCGCGCGCAGCCGGCGGCCCACGCGATCGTGCTGACCGCCACGCCTCTGCCATCCTACAAGCTGCTGTCAGACCAGCTCGGAGTTCTGCGGTTTCTCGAGAAGCCAGTTTCCGCTGCCACACTTCTTTCCCATATGCGGGAAGCCCTTTCCGCGCAGCTCTCGCCTGCGGCGGAAAGCGCCAACGCGTTTCGGGCTACTTTGGAGAACCTTTCCTCGCTCGATATTCTCCAAATGAAGTGTCTGACCGGCGTTACCACCACGCTGGAGTTCCATTCGGAAGGGGAAGTCGGGCAGATCCATCTTCAGCACGGCGCGGTGGTCCACGCGGAAGCGGGCAGCCTGCGCGGAGTGCCCGCGTTCAATCGGGTCGTCGGCTGGAAGGGTGGCGAGATCGCGGAGAAGCCCGCGCATGAGCAGGTCGTCCGCACGATCGACGCGCCATGGCACGCGCTGCTCATGGATGCCGCGCAGGCGGTGGACGAAGCGGCGCACCCGGCGTAGGTCGCAGCCCGCTTCGGGCACTCGCTTCCAAGCCTGCGTTCGGTGTCCGGCGCGCCAGCCGATTGGCGCCTCGACATCGGATTTCGGCTTTTGTTAAGTCGCAACCCCTCAATGCCCAAGCCGATCGTCGCCAGCTATTGCACGACCTTCCTGAAGCCGGAGATGCGGCACATCTACCGGCAGGTCACGGGGCTGCGGCGCTACGACACCTTCGTCCTCACGCGCGAGCGGCAGGGGGCCGAGCAGTTTCCGTTTCCCGAGGTCGAAATCATCCCGCGCGCACGGAAGAACTTCCTCAAGCGCTTTTACCTCAAATACCTGCGGCGCCTCCCGCCCGTGTATTACCGCGGCGAGCTGCAGGTGCTCATCACCCTCCTTGCGCTGCGCCCGGCCGATCTCATGCACATTTACTTCGGCCACACTGGCGTGCATCTGCTCCCGTTCATCCAGGAATGGCATCAGCCGTGCGTGGTTTCCTTCCACGGCATGGACATCCAGCTTCGCCCGGAGCAGGCCGGCTACGACTCGCAAATGCAGGAGCTGCTGCGGACCGTGCCGCTCGTCCTCGCGCGCTCCGAGTCGCTGCTGGCGCGGCTGGAAGCGCTCGGTTGCCCGCGCGAAAAGCTGCGTCTCAATCGCACCGGGATTCCGCTCGATGACTTCCCGTTTCTCGCGCGCACCGTGCCCGACGACGGCGCGTGGCGCTTTGTGCAGGCCTGCCGGCTCATCGAGAAGAAAGGGCTGCGCACCGCGTTGCGGGCCTTTGCGCAGTTTCATGCGCTGCATCCACGCGCGCATTTCACCATCGCGGGCGACGGGCCGATGCAGGCGGAAGTGGAGCGCCTCGCCGCCGACCTCGGCATCGCCGGTGCGGTCGAGCTGCGTGGCTTTCTCTCGCAGCGCGAACTCGCGGAACTCTACGCGCAATCGCACCTCTTCCTGCACCCGAGCGAGATGACCGCGGACCAAAATCAGGAAGGCGTCCCGAACTCCATGCTCGAAGCGATGGCCACCGGCCTGCCCGTCCTCGCCACGCGCCACGGCGGCATCCCGGAGGCTGTCGCGCACGAGCGCTCCGGCCTGCTTGTGGCGGAGAAAGACGACGCCGCGCTGTCCGCCGCGATAGTGCGGCTCACCGAAAATCACGGCATGTGGAGGGCCTTTGGCGAAGCAGCGGAGCGAGCCGTGCGCGCCGAGTTTTCCCACACTCGGGCGATCGAGCGACTGGAGGCTTTCTACGATGAAGCACAGGACGGCGCCCCCACCCGGCAGCCGGGAGTGCCAGGCCGGAGCCGTGCGCGATGAGCCAGCTCATGTCTCCGAACCTGTGCGCGAACGGTCACTCCTTCGCCTATCTCTTCGAGCGCTTCCCGTCGTTCGTGCAGACCTTCGTGTATCGCGAAGCGCTTGAAATGGTGCGGCAGGGAATGGCGCCGCTGCTCGTCTCCATCCGCCGTCCGGACGATCCCGCAAACCTCGCCGAGCCGCTCGGCGCGAAAGTGCTTTATCTGCCCGAGGAGAAGGAATTGCGCGCCGAAGTGGATCGGCTGCGCGCCGCCGGCAAGCTGCCGTGGCGGGCGCATCGCGCGGTGCCGCGCCACCGGCAGGCGCCCGATGCGCAGCGGATGTTCGAGGCCATCGCCCTCGCGCCCGAGCTGCAGCGGCGCGGCATCGGCCACGTGCATGCGCACTTCGGCGGCCTCGCCGCACGCACGGCGTGGTGGCTGCGCCGGCTCTTCGGCATCCGCTATTCCTTCACCGGGCACGCGAACGATATCTTCTGCGAAAGCGGCTCGCCGATCACAAATGCCGATCTCGTGCGAAGTGCGCGGTTCGTGGTGACCGAGACCGACTTCGCGCGTCATTGGATGGAGGAAAAGCATCCCGGTGCGCGCGGCAAAGTCTTCCGCGTTTTCAATGGCATCGCGCTGGACGGCTTCCCGCCGCGCTCACCGGCACCAGGGCTCCCGCGCCTCGTTTCCGTCGGGCGATCCGTGGAAAAGAAAGGGTTCGGTCACCTCATCGAAGCCTGCCGGCTCCTGCGCGAGCGCGGCCGGGAGTGCGAATGCCTCATCATCGGAGGCGGCCCGCTGGAAGGGGAGCTGCAGGCGCAAATCGATCGCGCGGCGCTCTGGGATCGCGTGCATCTGCTCGGGCCCCGGCCGCAGAGTGAAGTGCGTGAACTGCTCGCGAGCGCGCACGTTTTTGCGCTGGCCTGCAGCCACGAAACCGGCGGCGGCAGCGACAATCTGCCGACCGTCATCATGGAGGCAATGGCCTGCGGCGTGCCGGTGCTTTCCACGCGCGTCGCCGGCGTGCCGGAGATGATCAGCGATGACTGTGACGGTTTGCTCGTGCCGCCCGGCGACCCGCCCGCGCTCGCTGCCGCAGCCGAGCGCCTGCTTGCCGCGCCCGAGCTTGCGGATCGCCTCAGGGCGGAAGGCCAGCGCACTGCGCGCGGGAAGTTCGCGATCGAAAACACCACGCGCGAGCTGAAGCACCTTCTTGCCCGCCGCGCCGGTCTCACGATTCCTCATGCGGCCCTGCAACAAGATCCCGCGCTCGGACGACGCTGGTGGCAGCGCTGGACGAGCCGGGGTTAGCGCCCGATGCCGGCTCAGTTTTCAAATGCAATCCAGCGCAGGCGACCCCGGCTTCCTGATCTCACTGCACGCAGGCCGGAACTCCTTTCGCAATCGTGAAAGAGTCGCAAACGCGTCCTGATCCGCTCCGGGCCTTCGTGCCGGGAAGGGCATGGGCCAGCGATGCTGCGCTCTGCACGAAACAAAATGGAACTGGCAGGGTTGATCACCCGAGCCCCAGCGCTGGAGCACCGGCGGAACGTCTGGTGGTTTCCAAATCCAAATCAGGACACTGCCGAACGCTTGGCTTTGGCGCTTCTCCTCCCCATTCTTTCATGTCTTCCGCACCGCCTTTCCCAAGTCCGCACGGCCGGGGTCTGTGCGCAGCGCTGCTGCTCGCCTGGGTTGCAATCGTGCTGCCACTGCCGGCTGCCGCGGATACTTTCCGCTGGTCGGTGCAGTATCTCATGGACAACAGCCGCACAGTTTTTGGTCACCCACAAAGCGTCACCCCGCGCCACTGCCGCGGTCTCGCGATCTCGCCGGACGGCAGGTCGCTTTACGCGGGCTACATCCACAGCTTCGACAATCGCGGCGAAGTGCGCCGGCTCGCCGTCGGAGCCGAGGACCTCGACCACGCCCCGCTCGCTGTGCTCCACGGGCCGCGGGGTCGCGCCATCGCCACGGACGACTGCGGGCGCGTCTATATCGCCGACGAAGACTCCGTGCTCATCTATGATTCCGCGCTCAGCGAGCGCCAGCTCGAACTCCCCGCGCACGCTTGCGAAGGGCTCACTGTTGCACGGGAGCCGGGCGGGCTCGCGCTCTACACGGGCAACCGGCACGTCGGCACGGTGACCCGCTGGCATCTAAGCGAAACCGGCGGGCGAATCTCGGCCGCGGAGCCGGAGGGCTTCGACGGCAGCGGCGTGCTGCAAGTGCCCGGCGCGGCCGATGTGCGCGGGCTCCAGCTCGACACAGCCGGGAACCTCTGGATCGCCGATGGGAACGGCAATCGCGTGCTTCGCGGAAGTCCGGATGGACACGTCTGGCTGGGGGTGCCGGTCGTCGAGCCGTGTGCTCTGGCGATCGATGGCGACCGCGTTTTCGTCACTCGCTCCGTCGAGCGCGGGATCACCGTGTTGGACTTGGAAATGAACCCGGTCGGCATGCTGGCCGTGCCTTGGGAAGCACTGGAGCTTTCACCGCGCGGGCATGAAAGTGGCGCGCTTTCCGGTATCGCCGCGTGGCCGGGGCGCGGATTCTACGTGGCGAATGAAGCGGGCAAAACCGCTGGTCAACGCTCCACCTACGGCGCGACGGATGAGCGCAGCGACTTCGTCGCGGGCGGCTTGTTCCGCGACGCGTTTGGGGATGACAACGAGCCAATTTTGCGCGCGGAGCGAGTGAGCGAAGAGCCTTAAAAAAAGCGAGGCGCAGCGGCTTGTGAGCGGGGCGGACTCGCGCGCCAGCTCCTGCCGGTCACGCGGATGCAGCGCGGCGACGCGCGGAGAAGCCGCCTGCGCGAATGCGCTCTTTTGGACGTTGAGCGTTGAGCATTTTGGGTGGAACGTTCGCGCCCCGGTCCGCCACCACCGCACGCATTTCTGAACTCCGCCTCGCACCGCACTTTTTCTATTTCCCATGTCCTACCCGCCGAAACTTCAGTCCATCATCGGCCTTTTTGAAGCGCTGCCCGAAGAGGAAAAGCGCGAAAACCTCATCGCTTACGCCGAGCAGGCGAAAAAGCACGAGCCTCGCGAGGGCGAGACGTTCGCGCTCGAAGACGTGCGGAAGGACGAGGAATGCACCGACACCGTCGGCGTTTTCATGCAGGTCGATCCCGAGCGCCACGCGCACTTTCGCATTACGCTCGGCCCGCAGGTGCAGACGCTCACAAAGGCGATGACCTCCATCCTTTGCCGCGGGCTCGACGGCTGCACGCTGGAGCAAATCCTCGATTTGCCGGCCGATTTCGTGCCGAAGATCGTCGGCGGCCAGCTTGTCCGCATCCGCTCGCAGACGGTCTATTACATCCTGACGCGGATGAAAAGTGTGTGCCGCGTCTTCGCGAATCGCCTGCGGTCAGCCGAAGCGTGACGCCCGGTTGCGGCGCGCGGCGTTTCGCGGGACACGTGCTTCCGCAGCAAAAACCTACTGCGCTGGCTGCTCGCGCAGTGCCGGTGCGCTTTGGCGGCTGGTCGCGGCCATGCAGGTGAGGAAGAGCGACGTGAAGAGCACATCGCTCACTAGCGTGTGGCGGTAGAACCACCAGGTCGGCGGGTGTCCGGGGATGCCGTCGCCGACCGTGAGCGCCTGCAGCCAGCCCGCGAAGCTCTTCGCGTAAATGGGGTTGCCAAGCCACGAACCCGTATTCGTGAGCACGTAAAAGAGCAGTGATCCCGCGACGCTCGCGCCGAGCAGCGCAGGCGCATTCGCCTTTCCGCGCAGCGCAAAACCGAGCGCCGCGATGAGGGCGAGCGCGAAGTAACTCGGCACGGATTCCCACGCCAGCATCGAGACGTGGTAGTGGAAGACATTCAGAACGACGTCGCTGAGAAACAGGATCGCCAGCGGCAGCGCAATCGCCACCCGCCGCGGCAGCACCGCCGCACCGCAAAGCGCGATGGCTGCGAGGGGCGAGAAGTTTTGCCAGATGGAATCGTTGCCGCCCGCAAAGCCGGCGACGACGCGGAAGAGCACAGCGACAAGGAGAAGTGCGAACGCAGCAAACATGGCCGGCAACGTGGCCGGCATGGGGCGGGGGAGCAATGCGGAAGTGGTGGCAGGGGTCAGGAGTCTCCGGGCGAAGCTTGCGTTCTTGGGAGCTCCGGGGCTGCACCCCGTCGCGGAGGGCGCGGAGAACGCAGAGGAGCCGCGTGTGATAAAGTCCATGGCTTCTGCGCGGGGCTGAACACCAAGCACTGCTTCCTTTCCGACAAACGCCTTGCCACTTCACGCGCCGTCCCTACACTGCGCGCCCCAGTTCTTTGTGAGTTTTCTTTGTGTAGCGGTGGGAAGAAAGGAATTCCGTGAGATTCGGAAGCAGTTGCGCTGCTGTAACTGGATACGATTCCCCAAGTGAGTGAAATCAGCCAATCCTCGCGTGCAGACGCGGGGGTGAAGGCGGGGAAAAGGATGTGCGGGCGGGCTCAGGCATTTGCTGCAAATGCCGGGCGCGCCTGCCGATAAACCAGGAGCCAGAATATTTTCCCTCACCGCTCTCGTTCGCGCCTTTCGGGCGTCGCGCCGTGGCTTCCTGCCGCTGCGAGGCTGCCCGGAGACGTGTGAAAACTTCCTCGCGAAAAGGAAGAATGAGAGATCAGCCCCTGGCGCTCGCCCGGGGTCAGCGGCGGCGTGTTTTTTTCCTGCGCGTCTGCCGCCGGCTTCGTGTCGTGCCCTGGTCTCTCGATGAATGCAACCACCTGCCCGAAATCCAGAGACCATCCAAATGACCCGACACCATCTCACTGCTGCTTCCGCGGCGTGCCTCGCCACGTTCCTTTCACCTGCGCTGCTCGCGCAGGGCTTCACGTCCGCTTCGCCCGGCGCTCCAGCCGCCCGGCTGTTCACCCTCGACACCGGCCACACCATCGGCGGCATGGATGTGGATGGCAGCGGGAATGTCTTTTACCTCGATGTGCCCAGCGCTGGCACCGGCACTACGAAGCTCTTCGTGCGCACTGCGGCGAGCGGCTACGCGGCCCCGGTTTTCCCGATCTTCGATTACGGCTCACAGCAGTTCGGCTCGTTCGTGCGGTTGCACGAAGGGACAGCCTACTTCGGCGAAAGCAGCAGTTTCTCGATCCGCTCCTTTGAGATTGGGACGGGGACGGTTCGCTTCGTCGGCACCGTCGTCGGGAACTACGACCTCGCCTTCCGCGGGAGCAGCGAAGCTTTTGTCTCGGCCAACGCGAGCCCGGACTTTTCCAATCCGCAAAACAAGGTTTCCAAGCTGAACCTCGCTACGGGGCAGCTCGACACGGTCGTGCGCACCACGGATTCCAGCGGGCCGATCGCCTTTCGCGCGGATGGCACTCTGCTCTATGGCGCGACGATCTTTGGCACGGAGCCGGGCGGGATTTACCAGTTCAGCGCCGCGCAGATCGATGGCGTGACCAATCCCACCGGCCCGGACACTTCGCTCACACTCAGCACGGGCGTGCGCCGGTTCGCCGATGGGAGCAGCAACCAGTATTTTTCGCTCGAAGGGGACACGCAGCTTTTCCAAGGCGACAGCTCCGGCACGGCTGCGGTCGTGCGGCGCTATGACCTGGTCACCGCCGGAGCTGCCGAGATCGGGCGAACCGCGCCCGGGGATTTCCTGAGCGGAGTTTCCGCCGCGAACGGCGCATTGTTTGTCGGAGTTTCAAACTTCGGCACGGACAAGGGCGCCGTCTTTCGGGTCCCGGTGCCTGAGCCCGGCACCGGCCTGCTGGCGCTGCTCGGGCTGAGTGCGTTCACGCTTCGCCGCCGCCGCCGCTGCATTTGAAAAACCAGCCCCCTGTGAGCTGGATCGCACGCATCCTTTGCGGTGGCGCGCTGGCGCTGGCGCTCGGCCGGACCGCCGGCGCCGGTCCGTATGCGCCGGCGGCGGAAAAGCCCGGCTCGACCGCTGTGGGGAAGGACGATTCGCGCATCGTCGCCTGGGCCTCCGCCGTCGGCGAGCTGCGCCGCGGCGATCAGGATGTGTCCGATCCCGATCTCGGCCCGACGACCTATGGCGCTGGCCGCGATGCGCTCGGCCCGGCGAATGCGGGCGACGATTCCCTGCCGGTCGTAAGTCTCGGCGATGGCGGCTCCATCACGCTCACGTTTGCGCAGCCGATCACCAACGCCGCGGGGCCCGACTTCGCGGTGTTTGAAAATGGGATCACGGACACTTTTCTTGAGCTCGCGTTTGTAGAAGTCAGCTCCGACGGCGCGCATTTCTTTCGGTTTCCGTCCGCCTCGCTCACTCCCACGGACGCGCAGGTCGGCGGCTTTGGAGCGCTCGATCCGACAAACCTTCACAACCTTGCCGGCAAATATCGGCGCGGTTTCGGCACGCCATTCGAGCTGTCGGATCTCGCGGGCATCAGTCCGCTGCTCGATCTCGCGCGGATCACGCACGTGCGGATCGAAGACGTGATCGGCTCGATCGATCCGGCCTACGCGCGCCGCGACGCCGCCGGGCGGATCATCAATGATCCGTGGAGCACGCCCTTTGAAACCGGCGGCTTCGATCTCGATGCCGTCGCCGTGCTGCATCAAATCCCGGAGCCGCGCGCGGGCCTGCTGCTGCTCGCCGGGGTGGCCTCGCTCTGCACGCGGCGGAGGCGCGGAGCATGAAATCGGGAGCGCACGGCGGACGCGGCATCGCGAAGCATCCGCGCGCTTCCGCGGCTTTCACGCTCGTCGAGATCCTCGTGGTCGCTGGCATCATCGCGACTTTCGCGGCACTCGTGATCGCCGCGGCGCAAAGCGTGCGGGAGCGCGGCCAATCCTCCCAATGCGCCTCGAACCTGCGCCAGCTCGCCGCGGCAAATCTCGCCTACGCAGCGGAGCACGACGGGCAGTTCGTCGCCGCTCAGGATCCCACCAATCTCATCCGCTGGCACGGCGTGCGCGACTCGGCGGAGTCTGCGTTCAACCCGGAGCGCGGCCCACTCGCGCCCTATCTCGGACGCGAAGGGCGGGTGAAGCTTTGCCCCACTTTTCGACAGGCGCTTGACGGTCAGCGATCCTTTGAGGAAGGCACCGGCGGCTATGGCTACAACGCCATCTACATCGGCGGCACGCCGTGGGATCGCTACAGCGCCGAGCGACTGGCCAATGTGCCTCGCGCCTCGCGCACGGTGATGTTCACCGACACCGCATTTCCCCGCGTCTCCGGCGTGCAGGAATACGCCTATTGCGAGCCGTGGCAGTGGGTGGACCGGCGCGGAATCGCGCGGGGCAAGCTCGCGGCCAGCGTCCACTTTCGGCATGCAGGATACGCGAACGTGGCGTGGTGCGACGGCCATGTTTCCAGCGAGGCGCCCTCCGAAATCGATGGCGTAAATCTTTACGGCGGCGACGCGAAGAAATGGAAGATCGGCTGGTTTGGCGGGAGCGAGGAGAACGGGTATTGGCGCCCGTGAGAGTCTGGAAGCAAGCGCCCTGCGCAGAGATTGCTCGCCTCACGCGGCTTTGCTTTCCGATCCGCTCGCTGTTGCATAAAGGACTTCCCATGCCTTCGCATTCCATCGATCTCGCCACTCTGAGGCGGGAGTATTCCGAGCACGGAATCGTCCGCCGTGACCTTGCGGAAGACCCGATCCGCCAATTCTGCGCGTGGCTCGACGAGGCGCTTGCGTGTGCGCTGCCGGAGCCGAATGCCATGACGCTTTCCACGATCGATGCCGCGGGTCAGCCGTGGTCGCGCACGGTTTTGCTTAAAGGCTGCGACGAGCGCGGTTTCGCCTTTTTTACGAACTACAACAGCGCCAAAGGCGAACAGCTCGCCACGCAACCTCGAGCGGCGCTGACCTTCTGGTGGGCTGGGCTGGAGCGGCAGGTGAATGTCACGGGCAGCGTCGGCAAGACGCTGCGGGAGGAGAGCGAGCGTTACTTTGAAAAGCGGCCCGCCAGCGCGCAGATCGGCGCGTGGGCATCGGCGCAAAGTGAGGTGATGGACAACCGCGAACAGTTGGAAAGGCGCTTTGCGGAAGCGCGCACGCGTTTCGGCGACGCGCAAATTCCTACGCCGCCGCATTGGGGCGGATACTGCGTGCGGCCTGCGACCATCGAGTTTTGGCAAGGCCGTGCGAGCCGCCTCCACGACCGACTCCGCTACACGCGCGGAGAGGATGACGCGTGGAAGATCGAACGTCTGTCGCCGTAGCAGCCGACGTGAGGAGGCTCCAATCCCTAGCTTGAGACGTAGGGAAAAGTGAGCCTCCTTACGTCGGCTGCTACGCCTGCTACGGGCTCATCGCGACCGTCGCTGGCACCAGCGGCACGGAATCAAACTCCCGCTCCAGCTTCCCCGAATCCGCCGCAAATACGCGCACCTTTCCATCCGAGCCAGACACGGCGACTTCCTTGCCAGCAGGATGAAATGCCACGGCGAAGATCGCCCCTTCGCCTGCCTTGATCGTGGCGATGCGTTTGCCGTCGGTAGAGCTGAAAATGCGCGCTTCACCGGTGGCGCAGCCGGCGGCAATCCGCGCTCCGTCCGCGCTGAAAATGATCGCATGCACGTGGCCGGGAAGCCGCTCCAGATCGCGCACGTAGGAGTTCTCCTTGTTGTCGCCTTCCGCGAGGCGGCCACCACGCGGGGCCATCTTATAAACGCGGATCGCGCCCGTTTCGCAGCCCTCGACGATGAGGTCTTCCTTCGGATGCCGCGCGAGTGAAAGCACCGGCTCGCGCGGAATCGCGATGTCATCGATAAGCTGGCCGCTGGCCACGTCGATGAGCTTCACCGCGCGGTCGCGGCTGGCGGTGGCGAGCTTCGCGCCATCGAGTGAGAAGGCGGTGCCGAAAACCCAGTCGATGTGGTTGTCGCACTTCATCACTTCCTTCCCATCCGCTACGGAAAAAGCGCGCACTGTTTTGTCTGCACAGCCCACGGCGACACGCGTTCCATCGGGTGAAAACGAGACGCCATAGACCGAGTCGGTCGTGGTCTTGATCGAGCGCACGAGCTGGCGTTTCGCCATGTCCCAGAGCTGGATTTCGCCGTATTCCGAGGGCGCGCCGCCTGCGACGGCGAGAAGCTTTCCGTCTGTTGAAAATGCGAGTGACTCGACGCGCGGCGACTCGCCTACGAGACGCCCGATCATTTGCCCATCCTCGCCATCGTGCAGCACGACTTCATGAAATCCAGAAACCGCGAGCGTGCCGCCATCCGGCGACCACGCGAGCGCCGACACAGCGGGCAGTGCGCGATATTGCGGCGGCGCGGCGAGCTTGTGCGTCGCAGCTCCGGCGACCGTGTCATCGCTGGCGCCCTGCGCGATCCAGCGCTCAATCGTAGTCACTTCCTCCGCGGTGAGCGGGTCGCCGTCCTTCGGCATCTCCGGCTCGTCACCGGTGATCTGCTCCCACATCGCGCTCTCGTGCGCTTTGCCCGCAGCCACGCTCGCACCGTTTTTGCCGCCCTTCAGCAACGCCGCGAAGGTGGTGAGATCGAGCCCACCCTTCGTCTTCCCCGGGCGATGGCAGCCGTTGCAGTTGTGCTTGAGGATCGGCATCACCTCGCGCGCAAAGCTCACCGGCTTTGTGAGGCTGAGCTCGTAGGAATGCCACGCTGTGCCGCGCTCATTCGCATCGACGATCGAGAGGAAATACTTCCCGTCGGCAGGCAGCGTGGCGCTGAGCTGCGCGTCGCGGTTGTCGCTGGCGGCGTCGTCGCTCGTCGCGAGCACACGCGCTTTTTCGTCGAAAAGCGTGAGCACAGGATCGAGCAGCGAACCGCGTTTCGCCGCGGCAATCTCGACGCGGATCGCCTCCTGCGCGTGACCGGAAAACGTGAACATGTCCACGTCCTTGTCTTCCTTGACCGTGCCGGAAACCACCTGTCCAAAGCCGATCGGTTGTGCCTCGCGAAACCCGCCATTCGGCTCCTTTTCTTCCCGCAACGCCGCCGCCTCCACCATGCGCAACTCGCGCACCGGAGTCACGCCATCGGGTGTCACCGCTTCAATCGCGAGCGGTCCGGCCGGTAAATCTGGTGGCAGCGTGAGGCTCACCTCCGTCTGCGTGTCGCCGATGTCCTTTGCGTCCATGCCCGTCGGCAGGTCGGCTTTCTTCTTTTCCTTGAGCTCGACTGCGATGGCCACTTTCGCGCCGGGGAAGCGAACCTCCGTCACCCCGTCGAGCTTCGTGCCACGCAGGCGCAGCGTGGCCTTGCTCCCGGATGCCACGGCGAGCGGCGAAATCGCGGTGATGCGCGGTTTCGGAGTTTCCTGCTTGTCCTCCGCTTGTGCAGGCACCGTGCTGGCTGCGATCACCGCAACGCACAGCATCTGCGGCCACGAACCCACTCGCATCACGCGTAGAGTTCCCGGACCGTTCCGCCTTCGCCGAGGATGCTGACAGGCCGACCTTCCGGCGTGTGCAGCTCTTTGTTTGGGTCGATGCCGAGGGCATCATAGACAGTCCAGCAGACATCCGCCGGGCGCACGGGGCGGTCGATCACAAAGGCGCCGTTCTTGTCCGTCGCGCCGATCACGCGTCCGCCCTGCACACCCGCGCCGGCAAAGATCAGCGAGCCAGCGCGGCCCCAATGATCGCGCCCCGCATCTTTGTTGATCTTCGGCGTGCGCCCAAACTCGCCCATCGCGACCACCAGCGTTTCCGCGAGCAGCCCACGCTGATCGAGGTCGCGGATGAGTGCGGAAAAGCCGCGGTCGAAGTCGGGCACTTTCTTTTCCAAGCCGTCGAAAATCTTCTTGTGATGGTCCCAGCCGCCGCTGTTCACCGTGACAAAGCGGACGCCGCCTTCCACGAGCCGCCGCGCCATGAGGCAGCTTTGCCCGAACTCGGTGTGGCCGTAATCGTCGCGGAGTTTCGGGTCCTCTTTCGCCACGTCGAACGCCGCCTGCGCCTGCGGCGAGAGCACCATGTCCGCGGCCTTTTGCCCGAACTCATCGTAGGTCGCGATCTGGTCGTTGCCTTTGATGTGGCTGGAAAGCGAGTCCACCGCCTCCAGCAATGAGCGGCGGCGGTCCAGCACCTGCGGCGTCACGGCTTCCGCTTGGGAAAGGTCGCGCACCTTGAAATCCGCCGCATTCGGATCGCCGCACTTGAAGGACTCGTATCGGCCGCCAAGCCACGCGCTTTTGCCGAGCTCCCAGGTGAAGGCAGGATTCTTCGGCACCGCGACATACGGCGGCACGAGACCCGAAAAGCCGGTCTCGTGCGCGACCACGGCACCCATGGAAGGGAAGTCGCCAAAGGGCGAACCGAAGCGGCCGGAGAGCACCCAATTCGTCGCCGTTTCGTGATGATCATTCTCGTGCGTGCCCGAGCGGATCAGCGCGACTTTGTCCATCACCTGCGCCATGCGCGGCATCAGCTCGGTGACTTGCAGCCCCGGCACGCTAGTCCCGATCGCTTTGTATTTGCCGCGGATTTCCTCCACCGCATCGGGCTTCGGATCGAAGGTGTCGTGGTGCGAAATGCCGCCGCCGAGATAGACCAGGATCACCGACTTTGCGCGCGCATTCTTCACCGCCTCAGTGCCGGCAAAGGCTTTCTGAAACGAGAGCACATTTGCGAGCGAAAGCCCCAACGGAGCGAGCCCGCCGACGCGGAGGAAATCGCGGCGGGACATGCCGTTGCAAAGGCGGGAATGGTGAAGGGCAGGGGAGATGTCGAGCATGGCTAGGGAGCTTTCAGTTTCGGGAAAAAGCGGACGTTTGGCAGACCTTCAAAATGCGCGTCTTGTGTCCGCAACTCGGCGTGGAACTGGCAAGAGGTCGCGTAAATAACGCTATCTGCCAGCGGCAGTTGGAACTCTGCCGCCTGGCTCGCCAGATGCGCGTCCAGCGCTATTACCCGACCGAGCAGCATCCTCCACCGAGTCCGCAAAGCATCCGCCTCTCCGCGTTCGCGGCGCACCCATTTGAGGACTTCCAAAATGCAAATGGTCGGCACGAGAAGATTGGCGACGTCCGACGCAGCCGGGGCAAACAGCGAGCCGCGAGCTATGTTGCCCAGCAGTTCGATCCACGCGGATGAGTCCAGGACCCGCAGCATCTTTCAAAGCTCGCGATCGGGCTCGCGCTCAAAGTCCGTGTTCATCCCCGCAAACATTCCCCGGCTGCTGCGCAGCACAGTCCTGGCTTCTGCAATCGCAGCGTCGGCGGCGCTCCCCTGCAGCTCACCGGAGTGAACCTTTTGCATCCGCTGAATCAAGTCGTCGCTCGGCTCGATCAGGTCTGGCGGCCGCATGCTATGCAAAAGGTCCGCTGCGAGGTGAGCGCGCGCCGGATGTGGCAATTGCAAGGCGTGCTGGGTGATTTCTTCCAAGTTCATGGCGAGAGGTTGTCGTTGGTTCCTCGATGCCGCAAGAGTCAGTGATTAAACGCGAATTCCTTCGAGTTCACGAGCGCCCAAAAGAGGTCGCGCAGCACGGGCTCGCGTCCGTCTTTTGCGAGTTGCGTCGTCACGGCGGCGGTTTCGGCCGCGGTGGGTGGTCGCGCGATGGTCGCTTGGAAAAGCGCGGCGATCACCTGGGCATCGTCCGGGTTCTTCAGCAGTGCCGCGAGATTCCCATCGCTCGCGGTGATTTGCTTTTGCAGCTCATCGCCATTTTTCAGGTGGAGCAATTGCGGGAGCGTCACCTCGCCTTTGCGCTCGCAGGCGCAGGCGGTCACGCGATCCGAGCGGCCGAAGAGCGTGAGGAAATACGACGACACGCCGGAGTCCGGGAGCTGCACGGCGCGCAGGCCGAGCGGGTAGCCTTTGAACTCCGTGGGCGCTCCCGTGGAGCTGGCGATGGCGTCGAGCAGCACCTCGGCCGGGAGGCGGCGCGCGGCGTAGTGGGAGTAAAACTTCGCGTCGGTTTCATTGCTGGCGAGCGTCTCGGAGGAGAGCTGGTAGGCGCGCGAATTCAGGATCAGCCGCATCACGTGTTTCAGGTCGAAGCCGTGCCCGGTGAACTCGCGGTTCAGCAGCGCCCAGAGTTCCGAGTTGGAGGGTGGATTGCTCGCGCGCAGATCATCCACCGGCTCCACCAGGCCGACGTTGAAGAAGTGCTTCCAGAGCCGGTTCACCATCGCACCGGAGAAGAGCTCGCTCTGCAGCATCCACGCCACGAACTGCTCCCGCGGATCCTGCCCCGCCTCCGCCTGCCACGGCGCGCCGTCGAGCGTCCTTGGCGCGATGCGCTGATTCGTGCGGGGCTGGTTCACCGTCGGCGGACGGACGCGCGCCTCGGCGAGTTGCTTTTGCGTTTCCTCCACGCGCTTCTTCCGCTCAGCGAGCTTCTTCGCGGCGTCCGCGTCGCCCTTGGCAGCGTCGCTTTCCGCTTCCGTCAGCTTCGCCGTTGCCTCGTCCACGCGCTTCTGCGCCTCCGCTTCGTCACCGCTGCGCGTGGCCAGCTCAGTGGCGCCTTTCGCTGGCTCCACGCGCTTCAGCGACACCTTGGAAAAGAAGGCGGCGAAGTGGTAGAAGTCGTCCTGCGTGTAGCGCTCCAGCGGGTGGTTGTGGCAGCGCGCGCAGCCGATCCGCGTGCCGAGAAAACTCTGCGCCACCGAGTCCGGCAGCTCGCTTTCCTCCACGTTCTTCTTCTCGCCCACGACGGTGACGAAGTAGCCGACCTCGGGATGCGCGACGGTGTCGCCGCTGGCCAGCAGCACCGAGTGGGCGATCTCGCTCCACGGGCGATTTGCCGCGAGCTCGCTGCGCAGCCATTCGTGGAAAGCGCGCACGCCTTTCGGCCCGCGCACGTCGTGGTCGCGCTCCTTGCGGTTCTGCAGCAGGTCGGCGAACTCCAGCGTCCAGAAATCGACCCATTCCGGGCGGGCGAGGAGATCATCCACGAGCCGCGCGCGCTTGTCCTCGCGAGCGTCTGCGACAAACGCTGCGACCTCCTCCGGCGTCGGCAGCGTGCCGACCGCGTCGAGGAATGCGCGGCGGACGAACGTGCGATCGTCGCACCCCGGCGAGGGCGGGATGCGCAGCGCGGCGAGCTTCTTGAAGACCGGCCCGTCGATCGCATTCTGCTGGCGCTCGAAGTCCGCGCCGGCGAGATCGTTTTTCGCAAAAGGCATCGTGAGGCGCATCACCGCGACGAGCCCCTGGAAATGCACGCGCACCGATGCCTCGCCCGCGCGCAGCGCCTTCACGAGCCCGTCCGGCTTCACGGCGAGCGTCGCCTCGTCATTGGAATAGAACTGCGCCAGCCAGGTGACATCGCGCACCCGCCCATCCGCGTAGTGCGCGCGGACGAGCAGTTGCTGCGCGTCGCCGGGCTGCATCTCGCGGTCGCCCGGGAGCACTTCCAGGCGCGTGGCATTTGCCTCCCCCGCGATCGGTCCCGGCGCGCGTGCGGCGATCCAGCGCACGAGCGTCTGGTAAGGGCGCGAGCCGATGCGGAAGCGCGTGCCGCCTTCGTGCGCCACGTCGCCCGCCGGCTTTTGCACGAGCAGACTCGCCTCGGGGAAGGCGGGGTTGATGCGCCGCCCGTTCACTTCCTTCGTCATCCACTCGTGATCCCACTCCGGCGCATAGCCGCGCAGCGAAAGCCGGAAGCCATTTTGCCCCGCGAGCTTGCCGTGACATCCGCCCATGTTGCAGCCGGTTTTGGTGAGGATCGGCAGGATATCCTGTTTGAAGGAAGGCTCGGGCGCATGGCCCATCTCCGCCGCGCCGATCGGCACTTTCACCGTTTGCTCGCCGAAGGAAACGGTGATCTCAGCGGCGCCGTCGCTCGCGGCGCGACACAGCCCTTTTCCATCCACCGCCGCAACGAGCGGGGCGGAGGAGGAAAACTTCGCTTTGCGCGAGACATCGGTGCGCCGCCCGTCCGCGTCGATGGCGGTGACAAGCAGCCCGTGCTCGGGATCGCTCCCGCGCAGCTCAAGCCGCTCGGGCTGCACGAGCAGGCGCGGCACTTCCGCTGCGAAGGCGGGGACACTCGCGGCAGCCCACGCAAACGCGAAAAGCGAGCGGCTGAAACGGCTGAAAAGCGAGGGAGCCATGGGCGTTGTGACGACAAGTGCAGGAGACGGCGCTTTCTTAGTGCGGTCGGGAAGTTGGCCGCAAAGAAGCGCACGAGGCGAACGGTCAAGGCAGGGCTCGCGAAGGCTGGGGGACTGGCGTTCGCAGGAACGCCGCTACTTCGGCGCGGTCTCGCCTTCCAGCCTTCGCAAAGTGGCTTCGGCTTGCTGGACTTGCATCCTCGAGGTCGCGCCGACAGCGAGCAGGCGGCGCTGGCGATCGAGGCTCACGCGCGCGTATTCGATGCGGCGCTGGCGCGATTGTCCCGCGCTTTCCGCGGCGAGATCGGAGGCGGATTTCAGCGCGGCATCCGCGGCTTCGAGCAGCGACTGATCCGCTTCGCCCGCAGTCACGCGTTTCGCCAGCGCGTCGCGCTCCGCCTGCGCGTGGGCCGCGCGCGCGATCTCGTAGCGGGCGGCCGCGTCGGAGGTTTCGACCACGCAGCGCTCGGCTTCGGAGCGCGAAACGACGCCGGCTCGCGCGAGCTTTTCCCAGCGCGCCTGCTTTTGTCGGGCGCGATCGAGCCGCGCTTTCGCTTTTTCCACGCTGGCGCTGGGATCGGCCGCTCCGGCACCGGCCGAGTCGCTCGTGTCTGGCACGTCTTGCAACATCAGCTTTGGCTCGAAATCGAACCCGGTGTCTTCTGCTGTTTTCGCCGGGAGTTCCTGCGCGTGGAGCATCGCAGAAAACGACACGGAGGTCCCTGCGAGGAGCGAGACGAAGAGCGGTGGCAGGCGCATCGAGATGCCAGATTTTCAGTGAGGCTGCGGCGCGCTGAAGCTTTGCAGGGCGCGCAGTTTCGCGAGCGCAGCGCCGCGGTCCATCTGCTCACGGGCGAGCACAAGTCCAGCGGCGAGGTCCGGCACGAGTCCGGTGATGACAAAGCCTGCGGCGGCATTCAGCGCGACGATGTTGCGCCGCGGCCCGCGCTCCGAGCCGTCGAGGATTGCTTGCAGGATCGCCGCATTTCTCGCGCGGTCGCCGCCGCGCAGTTCCCCGAGTTCGCAGCGTGCGCAGCCGAGGCTGTCGGGATCGATCCGCCACTCGCGCAGGGGCTGGCCGGCTTGCGCCTCGACCACATCCGTCGCGCCCCACAGCGCGATTTCATCCGCGCCATCGCCATGGATGGCCCACGCGCGCCGGCGGCCGAGCAGGGCGAAGACTTCGCCGTATTTCGACAGCAGCGCGCGATCGAAAATGCCGGTGAGCTGGAACGGTGGGCGGGCGGGATTGAGCAGCGGCCCGAGGATGTTGAAGACGGTAGCGGTGCCTTGCACGGCCAGCG
>CAXSDZ010000006.1:44530-50045 GCA_964235505.1 uncultured Chthoniobacteraceae bacterium | reverse complement strand
CACCAGGAGCTGCTCGCCTGCCTGCGTGAGGACCACGGTTTTCCCCAGCCGATCGAGGAGGCGGCACCCGATATCCTCCTCCAGCGCCCGCATGGAGTGCGAAATGGCGGACTGCGTGAGATGCAGCTCATAAGCCGTTTCCGTGAAGGAGCCGGTGCGCGCGAGGATGGAAAAGGCGCGCAACTGTCTGCTGTCGATGGGTTCAGACATGGATGAGGATCATTCATCCATTTCATGGAAACGTCGCAACCTGTTTTCTGTCGTCGTGCTGGTGAAAGCGGCGTCGCGGCGCCTGTCGCCGTCGAGGTTTAGAGCGCAGCTTCGGCCAGCGCTGGCTCGGGCTTCCCTGGGCGTTGCGGTGCGGCTTGCGACTGCCCGCGGAGCTCGGGATTCTCCAGCCGCCGCGCATACACTTCGCTCCATTTCGCCTCGTTCATCTTGCACATGGGCACTGCCGTCCATTCGCCATCCTGCTTCACCGCGCCTTTGAAAACGCAGGAGTCCAGCCGCGCCTGCACCACGGGATCGGAATCGGCGCGGGCGACTTGCGCGGCGTCCATGAAGTTGTGCATGCCGACGCCGAGCGTGTGGACGCGGCCGGTGAGCGCCGCGGGGAGCATGGACGCGGGCATTTTTCCACTCGCCACGTGCTGCGCGATCTTCCAGATGAGCCGCGCCGCGATGCCCGGGTTTTGCACCAGCACACCGAGCAGGCGAAAGGGCGCGGTGCCGGCATCATCCGTGACCAGCGAAAGGCCGCCGATGCGCGAAAGCACTTCGCCGAAAATGTGGTCCCATTTCGGATCGTCCGGCAGCAGCGGGCAGTATTCGCCGGAAAGCTGCGAGACGAGGATCGAGCCCCACGAGTTGCAATCCGGGTGCCCGAAGATGCTGGCGTCGCGGCGCAGCGGGAGATTCGTGCCAGCGCAGATTTTCTCCCACACGAGCGCGGGTGTGATCGGCTGCTGCGAGAAGAGCGTGCGGCCGGTGTCGGCCTCCGGTTGGAAGGCGAGCATGCGCCAAAGCAGCGTCCGCTTCGGGTCGGCGAGAAACCAGCGGATGACCTCCGGCACGTCGTCGATGTTTTTGCGCGTGACGGTGAAGCTCTGCGCCAGCTCCAGCGGAAGGCCGGTCTTTTCGCGCATGCGCCAGCCGAGGTCGGTGAAGGCCTGGCGCACCGGGTGGAGATCAGCCTCGCTTTGCACCCGTCCGATGGGAAAGCCGTGCCGCCCGGCCTGCGTCGCGTCGATATGGACGGAAACCTGCCGCAGGCCGCCCTCGACCATGAGCTGCTCGAGGAATTCCGGGTGCTCGATGAGCGTCTGGCCGTGCGTCATCAGCATCGGCACGAGGCCCGCGCCGCGCGCATAGCGGACCACTTCCACCAGCTCAGCCTGCCGGCCGGAACGCCAATACGCATCCGCCACGTCGCCGCCGGTGATTTGCAAGCCGCCGCCAGGACCTTGAAAGCGGCGATTCGCGTCGATCTGCTCCTTCATGTCGGCAAGCGACGGGATCGGCACTTCGTTCGCGTTCTTCGGCAGATAGCAGTGCGTGCAGTGGAAGGAGCAAAAGCTCGCGCCGAGCGTGAAGCCGCAGTGCGTGAGATGGCGCCCGGAGATTTGGTTCGGCGTGCGCAGCTCGGCGGGGAGCGACGCCCAGCGCTCGTGCAGGATGCGCTGCTTTTCGCCATCGATGGGGCGGAGAAATCCGCGCCACCGTGCCTGCCAACGCTCTCGGGTATTCATGGTGAGGGAGGTAAGCGCAATCAGGCCGGATGGCGAGCGCGCAGTCGCGGAGACGTGGAGCGTGGGAGCGTGAGAGCGTGAGAGCGTGAGAGCGTTGGGATCGGAATGAGTCGCGAAGCGACGGCCAGAGAATAGCCCAGCGCTTCAGCGCTGGGTTATCCGCGCGGAGCGGCCAAGTCGCGAAGCGACGAAAGAAAATCCTCGCCGGCTTTCTTTCGTCGCTTCGCGACTGACACCGGGCTTGTCCCCAACCCGGCACCCAAGCGCTGGGCTATTCTCTGCCCGTCGCTTCGCGACTCCCTGCGCCTTTTCACGCATCCACCCACTCACGCTCCACCAAACAGCGCCCGGCAAATCCCGACCGATGCGATCACCGCCACCGTGTCTGCGATCAAGCCGACGGCGATAGCATGCCGCGTTTTGCGGATCGCCACCGAGCCGAAATAGACGGCGATCACGTAAAAGGTCGTCTCCGTCGAGCCGTAGATCGTAGCCGCCATGCGGCCCACGATCGTGTCCGGTCCGAGGGTTTTCACGATGTCCACGAAGAGCCCCTGCGTCGCGCTGCCGGAAAGCGGACGCAGCAACACCATCGGCAGCAGGTCCGCCGGAAAGCCGACGCGCGCCAGCAGCGGGCCGATCGCGTCCGTGACGCCTTGCACGATCCCCGCATCGCGCAGCATGCGGATGGAGACGAGCATCGCGACAAGAAACGGGATGATGCGCAGCGCAGTGGGGAAGGCTTCCTTCGCCCCGTCGGTGAACTGCTCATACACTCGCACCCCGCGCAACGCGGCGTAGAGCGGAAAGAACGTGAGCAGAAACGGCACGGCGAGCACGGAAAGCACCTTTACCGTGCGCAGGATTGGCTTCAGCGCGAGGTCAGGGAAGAGGTTGGCGTAGCTCCACTTCGCGCCGAGCGCATGGGCAGCCGCATTCGCCTGATCCGGCGCGTAGAGCACGAAAAACATCAGCGCGAACGCGACGAGGAACGCCCACAGCGAAACGCGTCCCAAGGGTGAAAGTGGCGGCGCTTCCACCTGCTCCACGGCGGTGAGTTCCGCGGCGCTTTCCACCTGTGCGGCTTGCGGCTCCGCAGCCGTTGCCGGATCTAATGGCGGCGGAGCAAAAATGGGCAGGCGCTCCAAGAGCTTCGCCGCAGCGATGCCGCAGGTCAGCGCAATCGTGGTGGCGAGCACTGCCGCCGGCACAAAGGCGGTCGGGTCTTTTGACCCTGCGATGGCGAGGATGCCGATCGCCGTGGTCGGCAGCAGTTGGATCGATGCCGTGTTGATCGCGAGGAAAGTGCATATCGCGTTAGAGGCTACGTCAGGGCGTGGGTTCAGCGTCTGCAGGAGCTGCATGGCGCGCAGGCCGAGCGGCGTCGCGGCGTTGCCGAGCCCGAGCATGTTGGCGGCCATGTTCAGCACCATCGCGCCCATCGCGGGATGCTCCGGCGGCACTTCCGGGAAGAGCCGCCGCAATACCGGCCGCAGCGCGCGGGCGATGATCGTCACCATCCCCGAGCGCTCGGCGAGCCGCATGATGCCGAGCCAGATCACCATGATGCCCACGAGCGGCAGCGCGATCTCCATCACCGCCGACTCCGCCGTCTTGAAAGCGCCGGTGGTGATCGCCGGCAGCTTCCCCGTGAACCCGCCGACGAGCACGGCGAGGAGGAGAAAAGCGAGCCAGATCCAGTTCAGCATGGCGCGGGAGCATGCCCGCGCCCGTGGCGGAGGCAAGCTGCGTCCGCGCCGGAATCCATTCTGCGCGTGGCGCTGTCCCGCCAGCATGGTCGCAGAAATGTCACACAATCTTTTATTAGGGCTTGTGTCGCCCGTCCTCGCCCGCTACTCCGGCAGCCACACCCATCCGCTTCCCCTTATGAAATTCAAAACACTGCTGCTCACTTCCCTCGCTCTCGGCGCCTCTTTCGCCCAGATGCAGGCGCAAACCCTCGACCGCTTTCAGATTGGCTCGCGGGCTGTTACGAATCCGAACGGCACGAACCCCAATGTGTTCCCGTCCAGCGGTGGTGAGGATCCGATGTTCGCGATCGATGGCGTCGCAACCACCAAATACCTCAATTTCGGTGAAACCAACACGGGCTACATCTTCACGCTGGCCTCAGGCACCGTCACTGCCGATGGCCTCAGCTTATCCACGGGCGGTGATGCCCCCGAGCGCGACCCCGCCACTTTTTCCCTCTACGGGAGCAACACGGCAGTTGCGAGCACCACTGCTGGAACGACTTATTTGCTGACCAGTTTTACGCCGATCGTGCTGAACATGGCTCTTACGCTGCCGGCGGCTCGGAATACTGCGGCACCGTTGGTGACCTTTACGAATGCGGCTGCTTACAGCACCTATCTACTCGTCTTCCCCACGGTGAAGGATTCGGCCATCGCCAACAGCATGCAAATCGGCGAAGCGCGGCTCACAAGTGGTGGCGTGGCAGGCACGCCAATCTCCAACACTGGCACGATCGGTGGTGGCCAGCTCATCCCTGAGCCGACCAGCCTCGCGATGCTGGGCCTCGCTGCCGCCGGTTTGGTCGGCATGCGCCGCCGCCGCTAAAAGGCATCGGCACCGATTTAGATTCATCAGAAAAACCGGGCTGCGGAAACGCAGCCCGGTTTTTTGCTTTTGGGCGGCGCTCCGAGTGTTCCCCCAAGCTGCGGACTGCAGCGCCTCCGCTTATGACGCGCCGCCAGTCTTCCCAAAGCGCGCAGCCGTGCTAGGCTCCGCGTCCCTTTTCTACCAAGCACGCATGGCCACCAGCATCATCCCAAACGAGCGCCTCGAGCGCATTGAGTTTTCCAACGACGAGATCGCGCGCTACTCACGCCATCTCATCATGCCCGAAGTGACGCTGGAGGGGCAGAAGCGGCTCAAGGCGGCGAGCGTGCTTTGCATCGGCACCGGCGGCCTAGGCTCGCCGATCGCGCTGTATCTCGCGGCAGCGGGCATCGGGCGGATGGGGCTCGTGGATGGCGACGTGGTCGATTTTTCCAATCTCCAGCGGCAAATCCTTCACGGCACGAAGGATGTGGGACGCAAAAAACTCAATTCGGCGCGCGACTCCATCCGCGAGGTGAACCCGAACGTGCAGGTCGATCTTTACGACACCTTTTTCACCGCCGCGAACGCCCGCGAGATTGCCGAGCCGTATGACGTCATCATCGACGGCACGGACAACTTCCCCACGCGCTACTGCTCAAACGACATCGCGGTCTTCTTGAAAAAGCCGAACATCTACGGCTCGATTTTTCGCTTCGACGGCCAATGCACCGTCTTCGCCCCGCACCTCGGCGGGCCATGCTACCGCTGTATGTTCCCTGAGCCGCCGCCGCCCGGGATGGTGCCGAGCTGCGCGGAAGGCGGCGTGCTCGGCGTGCTGCCAGGCATCATTGGCGTGATGCAGGCGATCGAGGCCGTGAAGCTCATCATCGGCATCGGCGAGTCGCTGATGGGCCGGATGATCGCCTTCGACGCGCTGAAGATGAAGTTCCGGGAGTTCAAGCTGCGGCCCGATCCGAAGTGCCCGGTGTGCGGGCCGAACGCGACCATCACGGAGCTGATCGATTACGACCAGTTCTGCGGCATCCCACAGGCGAAAGCGGCGGAGGAAGCCGAGCCGCCCGTGCCGGAAATTTCCGCGCCAGAGCTGAAATCGAAAATGGATCGCGGCGACAAGTTCGTGCTGCTCGACGTGCGCGAGCCTTTCGAGGTCGATATCGCCAGCATCCCCGGCGCGCGCCTGA
>CAXSDZ010000006.1:34018-44520 GCA_964235505.1 uncultured Chthoniobacteraceae bacterium | reverse complement strand
CGACGGCGCCATCGTCTATCCTGTCGCGGTCGGCCTCGTCAGCGCCGCGCATCGCGTCCCTTTGGCGGCTACCATGCATGGCTTCTTCCACGCCGTGACCTCGAACTGGATTTCAGCCGGCGCGCGCCTGATCCCGCTGGGCCAGCTCCCCGGCCGCATGAGCGAGCTCGATAGCGCAGACGAGATTGTGCTCCATTGCAAAATGGGCGGCCGCTCCGCGCGCGGCTTGAAGCTGCTGCAAGAGGCCGGCTTTTCCAAGCTGCTCAACCTGGAAGGCGGCATCACCGCCTGGAGCGAGCAGGTCGATCCCAGCGTGCCGAAATATTGACGCCCCTCACTACCAGCCCCTCAGGGCGCTGGCAAAGTGAACTCCGATGATCACGATCGCTAGATGACGGAAAAGCTGGAAGGCGCCGACTTCACTCCGAAGCAAAGCCGCGATTGCGGAGGTTGTGGAGCTAGCTCAACGGAAGACACAGGATGAAGTGGAGACAGATTTGAAGGAGTGGCTGGAAGTGCGGCTTTCGCACTTTGCGACCAAGACTGAACTCGCTGAGATGAAGGGAGATCTCCGGTCTGAAATCCAGGAAGCAAAGGCAGACGTCATCAAATGGATGTTCATCTTCTGGGTTGGCCAGCTCGCGGCGACCGTCGCAGTTTTCAAGCTCATCAGGTAGTCAGGCGGCTGCGTTGCGCGCGATCGGCATCGGGCGAACTGGGGAGCTAAGCCTGCCCGCTGCCTCACCGCTCCGCGCGGTCGAGTTCGACGGCGGCCATGCACATTGCGGCACCGCGGGCTTCCACGCCGAGCTTCGGGTAGATGTTCTCCAGGTGCTTGTCCACGGTGCGCGTGCTGATCTCGAGAATCCGCGCGGCGTGCTCGTTGCTTTTACCCTGCGTAATCCAGAAGAGCACTTCCGCTTCGCGCGAGCTGAGGCCGAGGCGCATGAGAAACTCCGGCCCGCGCTCCACCGCCGACTCCACGGTGAGCACCGCGCCGTCTGGCGTCCGCTCCACCAGGCGCACGCGCAGCATTTCATCGCCGCACGCAAGCTGGAAGGGCGGGAGGGCGCGTCCATCGTCCGCGAGCTGCGGAGTGAGCCACGCCCGCAGCTCGGGTGGCAGGGCGCGGGGAAGTTCCAACGGCCCTGGGAAGGCGCGGTCGAGCAGCTCAAGCGCAGGGTCGTTCGCGTGACGGATGCAGCCGTCCGCCCTCGCGATCAGCATGCCGATCTTTCGCGTCGTGCCCGCACCGGCCGCCATGGCGCGCGCTTCCGTGTAGGACTGCGCATTTTCAAACGCCTGCTGCAAGTGCGGGCGGAGCAGGTTGCAAATCGCGCGGTCGCGCGGGGAGAAGTCGGGCCGGGCGCGGCTGAGGACGAAGAAGATCAGCGAGCGTGTCGTGCCTTGCACCGCAAAGGAAAGGCTGTCGCCGACGCCGATGGTTGCCATCACGTCGCGGTAGATCGGCCGCTGCTGCCATTCCTCCCATGGCACGAAATCCGAAATCGCCTGCGCGTCGCCCGCGCCCGTGGTCTGGTATTGCAGTAGCAGCGGATGCTCTGCCTGATGCTGATGGATGAGCGGCAGCGTGCGCATCACCTCGGCCGCTTTTTCCTCCGGCTCCACGACCACCACCACGCCGCCGGTGCGCAGGTTCAGCTCGTTGTAGGAGATGAAAAGCGCCGGCACGAGCCCGCACAAGGCGAGCAGGGCCGCGCGCGGAAATGCCGCGAGATCGGTGGCGCGATAGATTTCCCGCACCGCGGAGTGGAGCGCGAGGTGATCGGCTTCCGAGAGCAAGGGTGGCGAGCTGGTCAAGGTTACCGGGTGTGGAAAAGCGGAAAGCACCGGGGCGACGCTACGCGAAACCACGTATTGCGGAACTAAACAATGAGGTTAAAAAGCCGCGCGTTGCTCCGCCGCATCCTGCCATGATTCCACACGCTGTCTTTCTTTCCCCTCCCTTCTTTGCTGCCGCCTCCGCAGCGCTCCGTGTGAAGGCCATCGTCTGCCTTGCCACCTTTGCGCTCCTGGCACTCGCGCCGGCACAGGCGCAAACCAGTGGAAAGATCGCCTTTTCCTCGACCCGGGTGGATCGCAACTCGGAAATCTTTGTGATGAATGCCGATGGAACTGGCAAGCAGCGGCTCACATACCACCTCGACGCCGACACGGAGCCGGCGCTGAGCCCGGACGGATCAAAGGTCGCCTTCATCTCGTCACGCAATTCCTTCGCCAACTATGCGAAGGAAGTCTTTGTGGTGAATGTGGACGGCAGCGGGTTGCGCCAGCTTACCGCGCTCAACCTCACATCCAGCAGGCCCATCTGGAGCCCCGATGGGAGCAGGGTGGCGTTCGCAGCGCTCAATCTAAGCATCCCATCGAGCCAGCCTTCGGTCTATGTCGTAGATGCTGCTGGCGGGACGCCGGTCAACGTCACCGCCGGGAGGCCTGCGCAATGGCTCACCTTGAATGGCGTTTCGAGGATCGTTCTCACCAAGACAGGGGCAGGCAATAACCAAAACTCCCGCTACAACTGCAACCCGGACGGTAGCGATGTGCAGCTCGGGCCAAACGCGAACAGGAGCGGGACCACCCTGAGCCCGGACGGAACGCTCGAGGTGGGGACTGGCGCGCGCGATGAGACAACGAGACAACTCTATCTGTATGTTCGGCGGGCGAGCGATGGCTCCACCCTGCTGGAAAAGGACCTTCCTGTCGGCTTGACGGACTTTGCGTGGAGCCCTGATCGGCAGTCCATCGTCGCCCAAGGCTTTGCACCGACAGGGTCGAGTTTGCCGACCGATATTTATCGCATCAATCTCGACGGCACGGGGCTGGCGCGCCTCACTGTCACGCCGGAGCCGGACGCCCGCCCGACCTGGGCGCCGGGCGCGACGGTCCCAGTCGCCCCTCCGCCCACTGGGAACGGAAGGATTCTCTTCAGCACGGGAACCGAGGTTTTCAGCGTGAACCCCGCGGGCTGGGATGTGCGCCACGTGATCGATGGCACCGAAGACGTGATCGATGGCACCAACTTTACCAACCTCATCACCCAGCCGACGTGGTCTGGCGATGGCTCCCGCATCGCGGTTCGGTGGCCCCAAAGCAACCGGGTGCTGGGGCAAACCTCGCTCCTCACCGCAGCGCCGGATGGCAGCGCCAGGCTGGAGATCGCGGAGCCGGCGAACGCGCCGGGTTCCAATCGGATCGCGTTGAACCACGACGGCAGCCGCTTCATTTTTGGCGGCGAACGAGTCTTTGGCGAGGACCGCTATATCGGCCTCCACCAGCACGATACGAGCAACAACGATTCCACCGTGCCCCAAGCCGGCTACTTTCTGCGGCCGGATCCCAATTCGCCTGGCTTTTACACCACGGTGGGACTTCAGCACGGCCTCACGGAGCCGAGCTGGACGAAGGGGACGCAGGACCAGCGGCTGACTTACATCCGGCGCGATGGCGGCTACACCAACTGGCTGATGACCAAAGTGGTGGGTTCTCCCTTCGGCACTGGGCAATCGATTTTGGAGCGCGGCGTCCCGGTCAACGGCTCCGATGGAATTACGCTTTCCTCTCCCCGGTGGAACCCCGCGGGCACGCAGATCACGTTCGTGCAAAGCGAAGTCGTCGGGAATTCGGGCAAGATCAATGTGATGACCATTTCCGCTGCGGGCGGCGAGCCGGCCTATGTCACGAGTTATCCCTTCGGCAGCGGACGCCCGATCTACGATCCAAGCTTCAGCCCCACGGGAACGGAGATCGTGTTTCTGCGGGATGGCGTGCTTTTCATCATCAACGCCGATGGAGCCGGGTTCCGGCGTCTGGCGGAAACGGGCGCCGGGTTCGACGGTGTGTATAACGGCGCTGGTCGGGGAACGATCAATGGCGTGGATTGGGGAGCAAATAACGACCACTCGGTTGCGGATACCGTGGCGCCTTCGCTCACGATCAGCGCACCTGCCGCGGGCGAACCGACAGCATTGCGGCTGGTCGGAGGCGTGGTGGGAGATACCGCCGCCGGCGAGGCGAGCGGCGTCGCGATCGTCTGGGTGACTCTGAAACGAGCTTCCGACGGGCGCTACTGGAATTCCGGTGCTCCCGAGCGCTGGACCACCGCGCGCGCGCTGCTGGGCTCCGACCTCGCCGTGCTCGATCCAGCGACTCCCGGCGTGCGCGCCTGGAGTTGCAAGAGCGCAGACCTGGGCGGCTCGTTGCCGGCTTACGCGGAGATCGCGGCCGGCAGCTACGAGATCGCGGCCTTCCCGATCGACGATGCAGGCAATGCCGGCGCGGAGATGACGCGCACGGTGCAGGTGATCAAGCCGGGCATCCTCCAGCTTTCTAGCGAGAGCTTCACGATCAATGAAGCGACCAACGCGCCCTTGAGCGGCTCGCTGGCAGTGCTGCGCACGGGCGGCACAGACGGCACGATCAGCGTCGAATACATCTTCGCGTCCTCCGGCAGTGCGACTGCCGATGCCGACTACCGCAGCGCCGGCGGCACGCTGACGTTTGCGCCGGGCGAGGCGAGCAAAACGATCCCACTGCCGGTGATCAACGACGCGCTGCTGGAGCCGGGCGAGGACTTCCGAGTGCAACTGCAAAACCCGAGCGCGCTCACCGTGCTCGGAGCGGTGAAGGCTGCGACGCTTTCCATCGAGGACGACGATACGGGCACGTTCCGCTTGGCCTCCGCGTCCCCCATCATCGTCCGGGAAGACGCTGGAAATGCCATCGTCGTCATTGAGCGGACCGGCGGCAGCGCCGCAGCCAGCGTTAACGTTCAGGGATTCCCTAGCGGAGAGCCGTTGCCGGCGGCGGATTTCAACCAAACGATCACCTTTGCCGCCGGTGAAACGCGCAAGGAGATTGCGATTCCGCTCCTGAACGACGCGGCGACCAGCAGCACGCGCTCGATCGATGTTCAGTTTTACCAGCCCAATAGCAATCAGCGTGGCTCCACGCTGGTCAACGTGCTCGACGACGAAACGATCGCAGCGCAAGGCGCGTTCGGCTTCGAGCGCGCGAGCTACACGCTTGGCGCCGGCGATCTGGGTATCCGGATCATCCGCACCGGCTCCAGCGCCGGCCGGGTGGTCACCTACAGCGATGTGGATACGTCCGCTCCGGGTTCGGCGCAGCAGGGGACCGACTTCCAGTTTTTCGGGGGATCGCGCGTCTTCCCAAGCGGTGACAGCTTTCCGCAGGAACTCACAGTTTCGAAGCTGCCCGGCGCGACACCCGGCACGAGCTTCCGCGTCTTTTTGCGGGACGCCAGCTACCGCGAGATCGCCGTCACCACGGTGACCCTCAGTGGTGGCGGCAGTGGCGGAACTCCCACCGCCTCGACCGGCGCGGCGACGAACCTCACGCAGACCGGCGCGAAGCTGAACGGCACGGTGAACTCAAATGGCGCGGCGACCACGGCGCGCTTTGAATACGGACTCACCACAAGCTACGGGCAGCAGACCGCGTCGCAAAACATTGCGAGCGGCAGTTCGGCGAAGCCCGTGAGTGCAAGCGTCACCGGCCTGGAGCCGAACACGCCCTACCACTTTCGCCTTGTCGCTGGCGGGGTTGCGGGAGCCGATGCCATCTTCACCACTGGCGCGGCTCAGCCGGGCTCCGGGCCGACCAGCGGGACGATGGTTCTTTCCGCCACTTCCGGTGTGGTCGCAGGCGACCGCATCCAGGTGTCATTTGCGGGCTGGATCGACAAGGACAAGCCGCTCTCCTTCGGCGTGGCGCTCGATGGGGTCGAGGTCGTCCCGCCCGGCAAGGCGAGCACCGTGACGATCACCGCTCCCGCGACCCTCGGCACGCACACTGTCATCGGCGGGATCCTGGACAAACTCGGCAACTTCACGGAAGTGACGCGGACCTTTGCCGTCGTCGCCGCGCCGGCGGCACCTGTCGCGACCGAGCTTTTCGCCAGCAACACGGCGATGCCTGCGAGCACGGGAGTGCCCGGCGGCAGGTGGCTCGGCTTCGGCATCCCAAATGCGCTGCCGGATGGCAACGTCGGCTTCGGCGCCTTGTTCACCAACGCGGACGGCTTGGTTTATCTCGGCATTTTCGGCGGCCCGCACGGGAGCCCGGGGCTGCTCCTGCCCAACCGCGGCCCGGCGACGGATGCCAATGGCGAGCTGCTCGCGAGAGGCGAGTTTGAATCCTTTCGCGAGCCGGTCTTCAGTGGGCCGGATCAGTTCGCCGTGGAAGCCACGCTCAGCGGCGTGCCGAAGGGGACGGAGAGCGGCATCTGGGCACGCATCGGCAGCGCGCTGCGCCTGGTCGCCCGCGAGGGCGATCCTGCGCCCGGCATTTCCGGCGCCAAGTTCTCCGGCTTCACCTCGATCGCGAACGCGCCCGGAAAGGTCTTCCTTACCGCCACCGTGAAGGGTGGCGGGGTCACCGCCGCGAGTGACTTTGGCCTTTGGACCTACGATGTGGACAACGGCTTGGGGCTTGTCGTCCGGGAAGGCTCGGACGTGCCGCTAGGTCCCGGCGACACGCGCAAGGTGAAGCGCCTCCAGGTGCTCGCCCCGCGGGCCGGCTCGCCCGGCGAGGCCGGTGCGGTGGCCGGCGAGGTGGCCTTGTTGCTGACCTTTTCCGATGGCAGCCAGGCTCAAGCGACCGCCGCGCAAGCTCCCGAGTTCGACATCCGCCGCCTGACTGGCCAGGCCGTGAACGATGCTCCCGCCACGACGAGTTTTTCCATGCACGATCTGCTCGCCTTTGGCTCGGACTACACGTCGCTGGCTCGCTTCTCGGACAAAACTTTCGCCGTAGTCAACCAGCAGAGCGGCACCGTCGCGCGGACCCGCGCGGAAGCACCGGGCACGGGCGCGGTGTTCAAATCATTCGGCCTTCCAGTCATCGGCTTCGGCAATGGCAGCACCGACACGGCCTTCTTCGCGACCATCACCGGCAGCGGCTATTCCAGCAAGAATGACGGCGGCATCTGGCTGCAAAAGGACACGCTGCCCGTCGCGCTCCTGACGCGCGAAGGCAATGCCGCTCCCGGCACCGGCGGCGCGACGTTCAAGGACTTCACCTCCCTTTCCGTCATGGCAGGTCGCGGCCCTGTCTTCGTGGCAAAGCTGAAGACGGGCACCGGCGCGCCGAAGACCAGCGGCAAGACTGACCTTGGCGTGTGGGCGCAGTCTGGAACCGGCGCGCTGGTGAAGCTCCTGCGCGAAGGCGACGCGCTCGGCAGCAAGATTGTGCAGACCTTCCAGGTGCTCGTCGTCGTCGCTGGCTCACCCGGCCAGGGCCGTGCCTTCGGCAGCCGCGAAGACATGCTCGCCCGCGTTTTCTTCACCGATGGCTCGCACGCGATTGTAAAGATCGACGTGCCCTGAGCCGCGGATCGACTGGGTTGCGCTGAGCTTTCGCTTGTCTCACGCGGTGCCCATCCCTAAGCCGAAGGCATGTCTGCTACGACTCCCCGTGACCGGCTCGGCCCTGCGCTCGGAAAGATCACCAGCGGCCTTTACGTCGCAACTGCGCGAGTGAGGGGCGAGCCGGTCGGGATGCTCTGCTCCTTCGTGGAGCAGGCGGGCTTTGCGCCGCCGATGATCTCGCTGGCCATCGCGCCGGGGAGGCCGATCAGCGCTGCGCTGGAAGGCGACGGGATGATCGGGCTGCACATCCTCGGGAAGCAAAACAACGCGCTGGTGAAGTCCTTCGCGCGCGGCAGCACGCCAGAGTCTTTCGCCGGTCACCCTCTCGTGGAGAATGCTTTCGGCGTCCCGCAGTTCGCGGAGGCATGGGCGTTTCTCGCCTGCCATGTGCTGAACTGGATTCCCGCCGGCGACCACATTCTCTATGTCGCAGAAGTGCTCGACGGCGCGCTCCAGCACGAAGGGGATGAGCCGATGACGCGCACCCGGCGGGATGGATTCGGTTACTAAACACGGGAGAAATCCTCCGCTTTCGTTCGCGTTCGCATGCTTTCCGCCGAACTCCTTTCCATTCTCCGCTGCCCGGAAACCCTGCAGTCGCTGAGCCTCGCGCCGGCCGATGTGCTCGTCCGTGTGGCGCGGGAGCAACTGCTCGACTGCTCGGGGAATCCCGTGGCGCTGCCGCTCGAAGCCGGGCTCCGCCGCGAAGACGGCGCGCTGCTTTACCCGATCCGCAGCGGCATCCCGATCTTGCTCGTCGAGGAGGCGATCCCGCTGAGCTGAAGCAGGGCTGACGTGTCTTTCCGGCAGGGAGGCGGCCGCGTGTTTCAGCATCCGAAGTTTGCTCACCGGCAGCCCTTATTCGTCATTCCCAAGCGCCCGCTCTTCGCTATAAACCGCTCCCTCCACCACACCTCATGCCTTCCGAAAAAGAGCCGATCGGTTTGAAAAAAGGCAGGCACCTCGACGAGCTCGATCACCCTTCGGTCACCGAGGCGGAATACAAGCCGGCGCTGAAGCAGGCGCAGCTCCGGCTGCTGCAATACCAGCGCGCGCTCAGCGAATCGAAGCACTCGCTGGTCATTATCTTTGAAGGGCCCGACGCGGCGGGCAAAGGCGGCGCGATCAAGCGGATCGGCGAGCGGCTCGACCCCCGCATCCTGCGCGTGCATTCCGTGGTGAAGCCGACGCAGGAAGAGTATCTCCAGCATTATCTCTGGCGCTTCTGGACGAAGCTGCCGCCGCGCGGGCAGAGCGCCGTGTTCGACCGCTCGTGGTATGGGCGCGTGCTGGTCGAGCGCGTGGAAAATTTCGCCACGGAAAAGGAATGGCACCGCGCGTATCAGGAGATCAACGAAACCGAGCGGATGCTCGCGGACGACGGCGCGCTCTTCTTCAAATTTTACCTGCACGTTTCAAAGGACGAGCAGCTCCTGCGGTTCAAACGGCGTGAGGAAGATCCTTACAAACGCTGGAAAATCAGCGAAGAGGACTGGCGCAACCGGCGCAAATGGACCGAGCACAACGAGGCGGCGGAAGAGATGTTTGCGCGCACCTCGACGGAGTGGGCGCCGTGGCACGTGATCCCCGCGAACTACAAATGGCACGCGCGCGTGCAGGTCGTGAAAACGCTGGTCGATGCGCTCGAGAAGTCCGAGCTGCGGAAAAGCGTGGCGTGAACATGCGCGCGGCACTTTGCAGGATGGCTGCCCTCGTGGCGGCGTGCGTGCTCTGCGGCTTGGCCGGCTGCCAGCAGCTCTTCGATCGCGGCTCGAAACAGGCGGATGAAGCCGGCGACGCCAAGGCCAAAGGAGGCGACGTGCAGGCGGCGATCCGGCTCTACGAGACCGCGCTGGATGGCACCGGGAAAACCGCGGAAGTGCATTACAAACTGGCGCTGATCTACGCCGACAAGCTGAAGAGTCCGGTCGATGCGATGCACCATTTCGACCGCTACCTCGACCTCGCGCCCGGCGGCACGCATGCGAAGGAATCCCGCGCTTACCGCAAGGAAGGCGAGGCAAGGCTGCTCGGCGCGCTTTCCAAGAACAACCCGCTGACGCAGGAAGACGCGGCAAAGCTCAAGAACGACAACCTCACGCTGCGCAAAGCGCTGGTCGATCTGCGCTCGCAGAAAAATGCGACTCCGCCCCCGGTGCCGCCGGGCATGAAAAAGGGCGAGCAGGTCCAGCGGCCGATCCCTGCCAATGCTCGCACGCACACGGTGGGCAAAGGCGAAACGCTCGCCACGATCGCGCAGCGCTATTACAAATCCAAGGCGCGATGGAAGGACATCCAGGACGCGAATTTCTACTCGCTGGAAGGGACGGCGAAGATCAAGCCGGGGATGCAGTTGATCATTCCATAGCCGCCGGTGCCGCTCGCGCAGATGGGCGCGCTGCGGGGTCAAAAGCTCCGCGCTCGCAGCTCTCCAAATGCTGCGCCGAGCTGCGCGATGACTTTCGTGGCGGAAAGCGATTCCTCGGATGCGCCGCCGTGCGAAAGCGCCAGTTCGCCCGCGCGGCCGCAGAGCCACGCGCCGAGCCGGGCCGCATCGCGGAGCGGGAGCCGGTGGCCGAGGAGCGCGGCGCAGACGCCGGTGAGCGCGTCGCCCATGCCGCCGCTGGCCATGCCAGGCGTGCCGGTGGTGTTGTAGGAAAGTGGCTTGCCGCGTTCCGCGATCAGCGTGCGCGAGCCTTTGAGCAGCAGCGTCACCGGCCAGCGCGCGGTGAACTCCTCGGCGATCTCGCGCCGCGCTTTGCCTGTCTCCGCTCCCGGCAGGAGGCGCGCCATCTCGCCGGGATGCGGGGTGAGGAGGCGCGGGCCGGCGCACTCGCCCAGCGCGGAGAGATCGGCGGATAGGATGTTCAAGCCGTCCGCGTCGAGCACCATCGGCTGCTCGCAGCGGCGGATGAGGGCCAGCACTTCCTCGCGGCGCTCATGGCCGAGGCCCGGGCCGAGTGCGAGCACGTCGCGGCGGGTGTCGAGGACTTCTAGAAAGGAGCGCACCGGACGGACCATCACTTCCGGCGCGACGGCGGCGGCCTACTCCGCGGGCGCCGGCATCACCAACGCCACCACCGGCGTGGCCTA